>NZ_JBNPXB010000022.1:0-59760 GCF_050433525.1 Aminobacter sp. BE322
TCCGTGACGGTGACGGGACTTGTGGTGAACGCCACCGACACCGACGGCGAGGTCATCCCCGGCACGGTCAATGTGACGGTGGTCGACGACGTACCTGATGTCGACATTGTCGATGGCCCGAGCACGGTTGCGGAAGGTGCGACGCTGAACGGCGACTGGACCTTGACCGAGGGCGCCGACGACGTCGGCTCGATCACGGTGACGGTTGCGGGCCAGGCTGCGCAGACGGTGACGTTGCCCGGCGGGGCCGCGGCGGTGTTCACCCTTGCGGAAGGCACGCTGACGGTGAATGCCGGCGGCACGTGGAGTTTTGTGGCCAACACCAATCTGGACTCGACGCCGGTGCCGGCAGTGAGCTTCACGGTTGCGGTGACGGACGGCGACGGCGATCCCGACAGCGACAGCTTCACGATCACGGTGACGGACGGGGCGGATGCGGAGGCGTCTGGTTCTGCGAATCTCGTGGTCGAGGAATCGGACCTGAACGGGACGGGCTCGACGCCTTCGGGCAACGACGAGAGCGACAGCGACACGGGGCTTTCGTTCACGGCGGGTTCGGATGCGATCTCGCTGAGCTTTGCGGCGGGTCAGGCGCCGACGATCGGCGGCCTGGACAATGCGGCTTCGATCAGCTGGGTTCTCGACGCGGGCGACGCTTCGGGGCGGACGCTGCTCGGCCAGATCGGCGGGTCGACGGTGATCACGCTGACGCTTTCGGGGCAGGTGACGGGTGCGGCCGGGGCGACGATCAGCCCGACGGTGACGGCGGTGCTTTCGGACAACTTCCCGCATGAGAACGCGCCGAATGCCGGTTCCGTGACGGTGACGGGACTTGTGGTGAACGCCACCGACACCGACGGCGAGGTCATCCCCGGCACGGTCAATGTGACGGTGGTCGACGACGTACCGACGGCTCAGCCGACCATTGCCTCGCCTATCCTCGACGACGAGGCTCATCCGTTCGGCATTGCGCCCAACGATGCGCCAGGCGACATCGATGCGCCCGAGGCGGCGGCCACGGCGACCGGCAATTTGAACATCGTGGCGGGCGCGGACGGATTGGCCTCCATCAGCTTCGACGCGAACGTGACCGCCACCGGCGAGAACGGCGCAAGCGTGCCGCTGCAGGCGATCGTCGTCGATCCGGTCACCAAGCTGCCGACGCTCGAGCCCATCACCACGAGCTGGGCGCCGGATGGTCTGGGTGGCGGCACGCTCACGGGCACCAGCACCAGCTTCCCTGCGGGTTCGCCTGCCTTCACCCTGACCGTCGACAAGAACGGAGAATACACCTTCACGGCCAATGCGCCGCTGTCGCATCCGCTCACTGACGATGTCGGAGGCAGCACGCTGACCGCCTATGAGGACGATCTCAGCCTCAAGTTCACCTATACGGCGAAGGACGGCGACGGCGACACGACGACTTCGACGCTGACGGTCAAGATCGACGACGACACGCCTGACGCCAACAACGATGCGGCCACCGTCGTCGAAGGCGCCAAGCCCAGCATGAACGTCGTGCTGGTCATCGACACTTCCGGCAGCATGGCGTGGGACGGAGATCCCGACACCCCTGGCACCCAGTCCCGCCTGGATCTCGCCAAGGCGGCGGCGCTGAACCTGCTCAACTCGGGCGACGTCACCATCAATCAGGTGATGGTCGTGGAGTTCTACGATGGTGTTGCGGTCAACAGTCCCATATGGGCCAACTGGAGCACCGACAAGGCCGATGTCGAGGGCTTCATCAACGGCTTGTTTGCCGGTGGCGGCACCAACTACGAAGTGGCCACTGACGCCGTTCGCGCCAACTGGGGCTCGGGCCCCACGGCGGCCGACCTCACCAATGTCTACTTCCTATCCGACGGCAATCCGGATCCGGCTTCAGCCGGGCTTGATTCGGGCGAGCAGGCGGTGTGGGAGAGCTTCCTGGTCAATCCGGACAACAACGCCGCGACCAATGATGCGATCAAAGCTGTCTATGCGGTCGGCATCGGATCGGGCGTAAGTACGGGTGCGCTCGAGCCCGTCGCTTGGGCGAACGGCAATCCAACCTTCCCGCCGATCACTATCACCGACGCGACGCAGCTCAGTGAGACGCTGCAGGGCACGCTCCCAAGCAATGTCGAGGGTAATGTTCTTACCAATGACGGCGCGGCGGGCAGCGCGTTCGGCGCCGATGGCGGCTACATCAGGTCCATCGTCATCGACGGCGTCACCTACACGTACAATCCTGCTGACGGCACGATCTTGGCCCCCGATACGTCCCACGTGGTCTCCAACACCGGGACTCAGATCACGGTCGAGACTTCGGCGGGCGGCGTACTCGTCTTCAACTTTGCTGACAATGGCGCCAACAAAGCCGGCGACTGGGGTTACACTGCTCCGAATCCGGTTATTGGCGGTGATAAACACGAGAGTTTCACCTACACGCTGGGCGACGGCGACGGCGACGGCAGTTCGGCGGCGCTGAACATCACCGTTCAGGATATCAACGGCACGCCCACGGCCGGTATGACGAGCGGCATTGTGGATGAAGAAGGCCTGTTCGGCGGTAATCTCGGTGACAGCTATGCCTCGGGCGACGCGGCCGGGTCGGCGAAATCTCTAACCGGCAACCTTGTCTACAGTTTCGGCCAGGACGGTCCGGCCTCGAGCGGCGCCATCACCTTCTCGACCTCTTCGGGCATACCGGCGGGGCTCAAGTCGGGAGGTGTCCCGCTGACCTATGCCTGGAATCCGGTGACGAATGTGCTGACCGCGACCGCGGGCACGGCGACCGTGTTCACGCTTGTGGTGACCAACGCCATGACCGGCGCCTACGCCTTCAATCTGTATGCGCCGCTGGATCATTCCGGCCTCAATGCCGAGGATGACATCAACTTCAACTTCGGCTTCACGGTGAAAGACCTCAGCGGCGACGTGGCCGACGGCACACTGGCGATCACCGTCGACGACGACGCTCCGAGATATTTCGGAGCCACCGACGGTGCGATCGGCAACATTGCTGGCCAGGTCGAGGGCACGATCAACGGCTCCTTCGGCGCCGATGGTCCGGGGTCGATTGCGCTAAACCCGCTGACGTCCCTGCCCGGCGTGACCTACAGTCAGCCGACGGCGACGGCCGACGGGGGAATGCAGATTGTGGCAACTGCCAGTACGGCCACAGGCACCGCGACTTTCTTCACCATGACCTGGTATCCGGATGGGAACTATGTCTTCGATCTGGTGACGCCGCGGCCGGTTGTTCAAGTGGATAACGTGCTCGGAAATTTTGACCCAGGCTCGCCTGTTCAAACCGTAACGCTGCCGGATGGCTCCTTCTTTGACGGCCTTTTTTTCTCGGGCAATACTGGGGAAATCAAGGATCATTTCATCAACCCAAATAGCGGGACCGGTAGCAATAGCGATGCGTTGAAGATCTCAGGAGGCGGGTTCGGACTTGGCAATGCCAGTGATGTTCCCGACAACAAGGGGTTCATGTTCGGCAACACCGGCGTAGACAGCCTGTCCTTCCTTGCAGATTTGACGTCGAACGCCGGCGAAGTCAAAATTTCCTGGGCAGCCTACTCCACTGCCTCGGCCCCCACGTCCTCAAACAATCCGCAGGAGACGGGAAGCGTTACCCTTACGTCGGATCAGACGATAAAGATTGATCCGGCCGGAACGTTCAACTGGGTTGTTGTCCGCATCGACGTCATTTCCGGCACGGGTCAGCCCGGCGTTCGCATTCAGAACGTCTCCTACACCAAGCCTCTGATTCCGGGCGATACGACCGTCTCGTTCGGCGTCACCTACACCGACGCCGATGGCGACGTGATCGCTGGTTCAACCTCAAGCGACAGCCAGAAGATCGACGTCCTCCTGGCTGGTAACACCACCACGACCTTCAATGGCGATAGCGGCAACGATTGGTTTACCGGAACTGCCGCTGTTGAAACCTTCAATGGTGACAGTGGCATCGATACGGTGGATTATTCGGGGTCGAATGCCATTGTGACTGTGAACCTGTCTACCGGATTCGAGAGTGGCGGGCACGCGCAAGGCGATGCGCTCAATGGCATCGAGAACCTGATCGGTTCGAACTTCGCCGACTCGCTGACGGGCCAGAATTCGGTTGCCAACGTCATCGAGGGTGGCGGAGGGGCCGATACGCTGAATGGTGGCACGGGGTGGGGCGACGATCCGATCGGTGACACCGCCAGCTATCAGCATTCGGCGGCGGGCGTGACTGTCGATCTGCAACTTGTCGGTATCGCGCAGACATCGGCGGGTGACGCAAGCGGCGACAAGCTGACCGGCTTCGAGAATCTGACGGGGTCCAACTCCGCGGATAGCCTCACCGGCGACAGCGGCAGCAACATTCTCACCGGCCTGGGCGGAGACGATCAGCTTTACGGTCTCGGCGGGAATGACATTCTGATAGGCGGCGCCGGCAACGATACGCTTGTCGGCGGATCGGGCTCCGACACGATGACCGGCGGCCTGGGCGGAGACACCTTCGTCATCAGTGCTGATGCGATGAATGGCTCGATCGACGACATCATCACTGATTTCAATCCCAACCAGGGCGATCAGATCGATCTCAGTGCCTTGTTGACTGGGCTCTCAGCCAGCACTGACCTGGAGGCCGAGGGCTATGTCAAGATTGAGCAGAGCGGAGCCGATTCGATCGTCAGCGTCGACACCACCGGCAACGGCGACTCGTTCCAGCAGGTCGCCGTGCTGCAGAATTTCAGCTACAACAGCAATGTCGGCGACATGGTGAAGGTGCTTTTCGAGGAGACTCCGGGTACGAAGCACTCGAACGATGTTTAAGACTGTACGAGTACGGATTGATTGAGGACCCGATGACCGACGACAAGGAAGCAGGCAATGTCGAGGCAGGCACTCTGCCGCATGTTCCTGTCGTCGAATTCGAGGCATGGCAGGGAGAGCCGGACATTCCGGCCCTCCCCATCCTCGCGCCATCTCCCGTGCCGGTGATCGATCCCGCTGCGCTGGGCGAGATCCTCGGCGATTCGCTGTTCGGCGATGTCATCGAGATGGCGGATCTCATCCCGCATCTCCTGGGGCCGGAGCCGGGTGGGCACGAGCCTCCGGTCGACAGCGCGCCTGCCGTCGTCGAGACGGGCGGCGAGGGCGTGGCGGCTTCCTTGCCTTTTGCCATTTTGTTCGAAGACGACGGCTCCTCGGGGCACGGGGCCGTCTGAAAAGTGCACGCGCCCGGCTTGCCGGGCTGGAAATTCAACGGGTGACGGGCGGCATCGAGCCGATGCCGGACAGGAGAGGGAAGAAAAGATGGCTTTCAACTGGAAGAAGCGGTCGGCGCTCGCCGGCCTCGTCGTGTTTGCCTTTGTCGGTCCGGCCATGGCCGCAGACCCCATCGGCACGCCGGTGACCAATTATTGCCGCGTCGCCGGCCCGTCCAACCTGGCGCTCACCGAAGACATGGGCCAGCTCAAGACCGAGGTCGTGCGCATGATGGACGAGGCGGTGGCGGCGGCCAACAGCTCGGAGTGGGTCGATTCCTCGCGTCCGGTCTTCGTCTGGGCCTCGGAAGCCAAGGTCGCCTGCGGCAAGGCCTATGGCTATCTCAAGACCAGCTACCGCGACGAGGACTACCTCAACAAGTGCGAGTGTTTCTACGATCGCATGGTGGAATACCAGAACTAGCCGCGCGGCGGGCGCGGCTTTGACGCGCCCCAGGCGGCAGGTTCCGGCGCGGCCTCGAGCGATGGCACTTCGCTCCATTCCGGCGGTTCTGGCCTGGCTCTCGGCCTCGGCGGCTGCCGCATCCGCCGCCGCTCCCGAACTGGTCCGGCCCGGAGCGGACGGCTCGCCCCCGGCACATGTGGAGTGCCGTCCGCTCGGCGCGGAATCGGGCAAGGACGCGTTTCGCGTCCTTGCCGCCTGCGAGGCGCGCATGAAGCAACTCCCGGCCGAACTGGCGCTGACGGTGATGGAGATCGAGAGCTTCTACGATCCGGAGGCCCGCGGCGGCGACGGCGAGGTCGGGCTGATGCAGGTGATGCCGGCCACCGCACGGCTCATGGGCTTTCGCGGCACCGACGAGCAACTCGCCGAGCCGCGCACCAACATAGCGCTCGGCGTGCGTTACCTCGCCGACGCCTTCCGGCTGGCGGAAGGCGATCTCTGCACCACCGTCATGAAATACCGCGCCGGCCATGCGGAAACGCGGTTCTCGGCCCTGTCCGTCCGCTATTGCCAGCGGGCGCGCGAGATCCTCAAGCGCGACGGTTATGCCGTAACAGGCACGGTGCCCGAAGCCACCTTCGGCTTTGCCGCGGTGGCCGGTCTGGGGCCGGTGGGCACCGCCGGTTCGGCGGCGCCCAAGGGGGTGTGCGTGCGCCGCAACTTCATGCCGGGGCCGCGCTACATGCGCTGCGCCGAATACCGGCCCGCTGCCCAGGCGCTTCATATCCGCAGCCTGCGCGCGAAATTGTTCGGCGGCTAGCGCGCCGTGCCGTTCTTGTGCCGCAGTCGTCGCGACAGTGACACCGAACCGATGAGTGAGGGGGAATGATGACGCAACCTGTCCGGCGCTTTCCGGGGTCCCTGCTGGCCGCGATCCTGGCCTTGCCGATCGGTCTCGCCGCCTGCCAGTCGGGGAGCGAAGGCGCGGGCACGCTCGGCGCGGTTGCCGGCGACGCCACGGCCGTGCCGGCTGCCCCGTCGGCGCCGGCTGCTTCCGGGCCGGCCAAGGCTTCCGAGAGCCTCGGCAAGGGCCCGGTCAAGGTGGCGATGATCCTTCCGCTGTCGGCCGGTGGTGCCGCCGGCGACAGCGGCCGCAAGATCCGCGATGCGGCGGCACTGGCGATGGCCGACCTGGGTAACGATCTCATCACCCTCAATGTCGAGGATACCGGCGGCGACGATGCCCGCGCCAGGACGCTGACGACGGGAGCGCTCGCCTCGGGCGCCAAGCTGGTGATCGGTCCGTCTGAGCCGGGCGCGGTGCGGCAGCTCGGCTCCGTCTCGGGCAGCAACCGGCCGCTGGTGCTGGCGCTCGCCGACAATTATGCCGGCGCGCCGGGCGTCTATTCCGTGCGCCTCAACGAGGCCGACAGTGCCGCGGCCGGTGCCGCGGCCATCGCCGCCAAGGGTGCGCGCAAGTTCGTGCTGTTCATGGCCGAGGGCGAGGCCGGCAAGGCGATCGAAAAACGTGTCGCCAACAGCCTTTCCATCTATGGCGCCTCGCTTGCCGTGGCGCTGCCGTTCGGGCCGGCGACCGGCGGTTCGGAAAAGGCCGTGGCCGACATGCAGGCACTGGTCAGCGATCCGCAGGCGATCGTCGTCGCCGGCGGCAGTTCCAACCCGGCGCCGCTGGTGGCGGCCCTGCGTGCAAGGGGCATGCTCGGCAAGGACGTCAGCCTCGTCGGCTCGAACCGCTGGCTCGAGCATGGCATCGACGACCCGACGCTGCAGGGCGCCTACATCGCCACCCTCGACAGCGCCGAGATCGGACCGATCGCCGAGCGCTTCCGCAAGACCTACAATTACGAGCCCGACGTCAACGTCGCCTATGGCTACGACACGGTGGCGCTCGCAGCCGGCATTGCCAGCGCGCTCGGCCCCAAGGGCTTCACCAAGAAGGTGATCGAGAACCCGACCGGTTTCCGCGGCTCGACCGGCGTCTTCCGCTTCCGCGAGGATGGCGCGGGCGAGCGCGCCATGCCGTTCTTCCGCGTCGACAAGGGCAAGCTCAAGCTGGTCGAGAAGTCGACCTCAGGTTTTTAGTTAGCCGGCTTTGAATGCGGCGTCGAAGGTGCCGAAGCGGGGCACCGGCGCCGTCATGTGCTGCAGTGTGGTTTCAGGCGTAGCGCGACAGCGAAAGGTCGGCCACGTCGATATCGGGGCGGGTGCCGCTGATCATGTCGGCCAGCACGCTGCCCGAGCCGCAGGCCATGGTCCAGCCCAGCGTGCCGTGGCCGGTATTGAGGTAGAAATTGTCGAACTTCGTGCGGCCGATCACCGGCGTGCCGTCCGGCGTCATGGGCCTGAGCCCGCTCCAGAAGCTGGCGCGGCTCTGGTCGGCTGCCCCTCCGAACAGGTCCTCCACCGAGAACTGCAGCGTCGCCTTGCGCGACGGCGAAAGATCGGTGTTGAAGCCGGCGATCTCGGCCATGCCGCCGACGCGGATGCGGTCGCCCAGGCGGGTGATGGCGATCTTGTAGGTGTCGTCCATGATGGTCGAAACCGGCGCCTTGCTCTCGTCGACGATCGGCACGGTGATCGAGTAGCCCTTGACCGGATAGACCGGCACCTTGAGGCCGAGCGGCTTGACGAAGGCCGGCGTGAAGCTGCCGAGCGCGCCGACGAACACGTCGGCCTCGACCTCGCCTTCAGACGTGCGCACGGCAATGATGCGCTTACCTTCCTGGCGCAGGCTTTCCAGCTTCACGTTGTAGCGGAACTCTACGCCCAGGCCTTCTGCGAGCCTGGCCAGCTCGTTGGTGAACTTGAAGCAGTCGCCGGTCTCGTCGTTGGGCAGGCGCAGGCCGCCGGCGATCTTCTCCCGCACGGGTGCCAGGCCCGGCTCGGCGGTGATGCAGCCGCTCGCGTCGAGCACCTCATAGGGCACGCCATCGCTCTGCAGCACCTCGATGTCCTTGGCCATGCCGTCGAGCTGCTTCTGGTAGCGGAACAACTGCAGCGTGCCTTGCGTGCGGTGGTCGTACTCGATGCCGGTGTCGTCGCGGAGCGCAATCAGGCGGTCGCGGCTGTATTCGGCAAGGCGCACCATGCGGCTCTTGTTGAGCGCGTATCGGGCCGAGGTGCAGTTGCGCAGCATGGCCGTCACCCAGCGCCAGGTCGAGGCGTCGAGCATCGGCTGGATGATCAGCGGCGCATGCTTCATGAACACCCACTTGATCGCCTTCTGCGGAATGCCGGGGGCGGCCCAGGGCGAGGCATAGCCGGGCGAGATTTCGCCGGCGTTGGCGAAGCTGGTCTCGAGCGCCGGTCCCGCCTGACGGTCGAGAACGGTGACCTGGTGGCCGGCCTTGGCCAGATAGTAGGCGGAGGTGACGCCGATGACGCCGGCGCCGAGGATGACTATGCGCATGGTTGCCCCTGTGGATCAGTGCCCTGCCGGGCCGAGGTAGCGGCGGTCGTAGCGCCGGCCCAGGCTGGTCAGGATTTCGTAGGAAATGGTGCCGGCATCCGCCGCGATCGCCTCCAGCGGCTGGTGCGGGCCGATCAGCTCGACCAGGCTGCCGAGTTTCAGCGTGCCGGGTTCGAGCGCGGTGACGTCGAGGATGATGCTGTCCATCGAGACGCGGCCGACGATCGGCAGGCGCACGCCGCCGAGAAAGGCGGCACCGGAGTTGCTGAGGTGGCGCGGCAGGCCGTCGGCATAGCCGGCGGCGATGGTGGCGAGCCGCATTTCGGATCCGGCGACGAAGCTGGCACCATAGCCGATCTCGGCGCCGGCTGGCACGGTGCGGGTCTGCACCACGCGCACATCGAGTCGCACCACCGGACGCATCGGGTTGTCGTGACCTGCCAGCGGCGCGCCGCCATAGAGCGCGATGCCGGGGCGGGCGAGGTCGCCGCGAAAGTCATCGCCGAGGAAGATGCCGGCGGAATTTGCAAATGACAGCTTGGCGTCGGCAAAGCGCTCGCGCACGGCCCTCATGCGGCCGAGTTGGCGGGCGTTGGCGGCATGCGCCGGCTCATCGCCGCAGGCGAGGTGGCTCATGACGATGTCGATATGGATGCCGGCGAGCCTGGCCGGCTCGGCGAGCAGCGCATCGACCTCGTCGGGCTCCAGCCCGAGCCGTGACATGCCGGTATCGACCTGCAGCGCGGCCGGCAAAGTCGTGTTGCGTGCGCGGGCGGTTGCCGACCAGTTGGCCACCTGTTCCAGCGAGTTCAGCACCGGCACGATGCCGATGTCGGCGCAATCGCCCTCGCTGCCAGGCAACAGCCCGTTGAGCACCAGGATGCGCGCGTCGCTGCGCAGGTAGGGCTTGAGTCGCAGCGCCTCGATGAAATGGGCGACGAAGAAGTCGCGGCAGCCGGCGTCGTAGAGCACGGGCGCGACATGGGCGACGCCGAGCCCGTAGGCATCCGCCTTGACCACCGCCGCCGCCTTGGCCGGTGCCGTTCGCCGGCAGAGCTGCTCGTAATTCGCCACCAGCGCCCCGAGGTCGATCGTCAGCACCCCGCAGGCCGCACGGCTTTCGATCTCGCTTTGCGCGCTCATGTGCATTTTCCGGGAACTGTCCTCGCCTATGCCTCGGAGAATACCGCAACGATTGTCGAAAATCTTGCCAATCTTGTGCGCTTTATGCGAACTGAACGCATATCGTCGAATTTTCATCGGGATTTTGAAAGGAACTGCAATGCCCTCGCTTGATGCCATCGATCGCGGCATCATCCGCGCTCTGCGGGCCAATGCGCGCATCAGCAACGCCAGGCTGGCCGAGGAGGTGGGGCTGTCGCCGTCCGCCTGCCTGCGGCGGGTGCAGTTGCTGGAACAGGATGGCGTGATCCGCGGCTACACCGCCATCATCGGCAGTGGTGCCGCCGAGGAGGGCATCGCCGTGATGATCCAGATCACCCTGGAGCGGCAGACCGAGGACTATTTCAACCGCTTCGAACTCGCGGTGCGACGCCATCCCGAGATCAAGGAGTGCTACCTGATGACCGGCGACGCCGATTATTTCCTGCGCGTCGAGGTCGAGAGCGCCGCCGATTTCGAGCGCGTGCACAAGGAGATCCTGTCGGCCCTGCCTGGGCTCGCCCGCATCCATTCGAGCTTTTCGATCCGCAACGTGCTGCAGTCCAAGCGGCCGAAGGCATCGTAGAGCTGATGGCCGGCGTCGCGGACGACACCGGCCGATTCATGTCAGGCGCCGGCCTGGGTCACGAACTTGGTGATCAGATAGGCTTCGAGCGCTTCCGTGCCGCCTTCCGAGCCGTAGCCGCTGTCCTTGATGCCGCCGAACGGCACTTCGGGCAAGGCGAGGCCGAGATGGTTGATCGTCAGCATGCCGGTCTCGATCTCGGAGCTGAGATCGGTGATCGTCTTGCTCGACTTGGCGAAGGCATACGCCGCAAGCCCGTAGGGCAGGCGGTTGGCTTCCGCCACCACGTCGTCGAAGCTCTTGAACGGCAGCACCAGGGCGACGGGGCCGAACGGCTCCTCGTTCATGATGCGCATGTCGGGGCGCAGGCCGGTCAGCACGGTCGGCTCGAAATAGGAGCCCTTGTTGCCGATGCGCTTGCCGCCGGTCTCGATCTTTGCACCATCGCTGACGGCCTCGTTGATCAGCTTCTCCACGGCTTCGAGGCGGCGCTCGTTGACCAGCGGGCCCATGCGGGTGCCCTCGGCCATGCCGTCGCCGACCTTCACCGCCTTGGCGTTCTCGACGAACTTGCCGAGGAAGCGGTCGTAAGCGCCTTCCTGGATCAGGAAGCGCGTCGGCGACACGCAGACCTGGCCGGCATTGCGGAACTTCGAACCGGCGAGCGTCGCGGCCGCGTGGTCGATGTCGGCGTCGTCGAACACCATCGCCGGCGCATGGCCGCCGAGCTCCATGGTGGCGCGCTTCATGTGCTGGCCGGCAAGGGCCGCGAGATGCTTGCCGACGGGCACCGAGCCGGTGAACGACACCTTGCGGATGACGGGATGCGGCACGAGATAGCCGGAGATCTCGGGCGGGTTGCCATAGACGAGGTTCAGCACGCCGTCGGGCAGGCCGGCATCCTTGAAGATGTCGCCGAGGAAGGCCGGCGAGCCCGGGGTCTCTTCCGGCGGCTTGACGATGATGGAGCAGCCGGTGGCAAGGGCCGCGCCGATCTTGCGCACGGCCTGCGACACCGGGAAGTTCCACGGCGTGAACGCGGCGACGGGGCCGACCGGCTCCTTGATGACGAGTTGGGTGATTCCCGATGCCCGCGCCGGCACGATGCGGCCATAGGTGCGGCGGCCTTCCTCGGCGAACCAGTCGAAAAGGTCGGCCGACGACAGCACTTCGATCTTCGCTTCGCCGACGGGCTTGCCCTGCTCGACCGACAGCACCTCGGCGATCATGTCGGCGCGTTCGCGCATCAGGTCGGCGGCGCGGCGGAGGACCTTGCTGCGCTCGTAGGCCGAGACCTTGCGCCAGATCTTGAAGCCGCGGTCGGCGGCGGCCAGCGCGCGGTCGAGGTCGCCCTTGCCGGCCGAGGCGACCTTGCCGATCACCTCGTTGGCGGCGGGGTTGTAGACGTCGATGGTCTTGCCGCCTTCGGCGGCGGTCCACTTGCCGTCGATGAACAGGTTTACATCAGGATACATGGTCGGTCCTTGCTGGGTAATGGAATGGCGGGCGTGGCCTGCATCATGCCGGCCTAGAACGCGATTTGGCGCGGATGCGCTAGATATAGGTTGGACTAATCTTTTGGACCACAAGCTCGGCGATGGCCAGCGACGAGGTCAGCCCAGGGCTCTCTATGCCGAACAGGTTGACCAGGCCGGAAACACCGTGGGCCTCTGGGCCCTGGATGACGAAGTCGGCTGCCGGCTCGCCCGGTCCCGAGAGTTTTGGACGGATGCCGCTGTAGGTCGGGCTCAGCCCGCCGTCGGCGAGGCCGGGCCAATATTTGCGGATTTCGCCGTAGAAATGGTCGGCGCGGCGAGGATCGACCGTGTAGTCCTTCTCCTCGATCCACTCGACATCGGGGCCGAAGCGCATGCCGCCATTGAGGTCGAGCGTCAGGTGCACGCCGAGCCCGCCCGGCTCCGGCACGGGATAGATCAGCCGCGAGAAGGCAGGCTTGCCGGTGACCGAGAAATAGTTGCCGCGGGCATAGCGCAGCGGCGGCACGAATGTCGGGTCGAGCCCTTCGAGCGATGCGGCGAGCCGGTTGGCGCCGAGGCCGGCGGCATTGACGAAATGCCGGGCGGCGACCTCGAAGCCTGCGCCGCTCGAAGTATCCTTCGTCTGCAGCACGAAGCTGCCGCCGTCGATCCGCCCCGACACGATCTCGGTGTTGAGGCTGAGGAAGGCACCGCCGTCTTCCGCTTCGCCGAGCAGCGAAAGCATCAGCGCATGGCTGTCGATGATGCCGGTCGAGGGCGAATGGACGGCGGCCGTGCAGGTGAGCGACGGCTCCATCGCCATCGCCTCTGCCGCGCCCAGCATCACCAGGTCGTCGACGCCGTTGGCTTTTGCCTTGGCGATGATGTCGGCCAGGGTCTCCCGCTGCTCCGGCAGGGTCGCCACGATCAGCTTGCCGCAGCGCTTGTGCGGAATGCCGCGCTCGGCGGCATAGGCATAGAGCTTTTGGCGCCCGGCGACGCACAGTTCCGCCTTCAGGCTGCCTTCAGGATAATAGATGCCGGCGTGGATCACCTCGGAATTGCGCGAGCTGGTCTCCGTGCCGATGGCGTCGGCCGCCTCGACGATGATCGTCTCCATGCCGCGGCGGGCGAGTTCGCGGGCGACCGCAAGGCCGATGACGCCGGCGCCGGCAACGATGCAGTCGACGGTCTCCATCTCAGTCTGCGCCCGGCTTGAGGGCAGCCAACCGGTCGATGATGACCGAGCTTGCGCCCATGATGTCGTCGATGATGGCGCGCTCGGCGCCGTCGGCGTCGCGCGCCTCGATCGCCGCCAGCAGTTCGTGGTGGTGGTCGATCATCGCGCGGCCGCCATGCTCGTAGGAGGCGGCGATCAGCGGTCCCATCTGCAGCCACAGCCGGCCGAGGATGCCGCGCAGCACGGACATGTCGGCGATCTCGGCCAGCGCAAAATGGAAGGTCTGGTTGAGTTCCAGCGCCCCGCTCCAGTCCTGGATCGCGATGGCCTGCTCGTTCCGCTCGATCAGCTCGCGCAGCCTGGCCATGTCCCCGGCCTCCGCCTTCAGCGCCGCCTCGCGGGCGGCAAGCCCCTCGAGCTTCACCCGGATCTGGCGGATCTCGAGATAGCGCTCCAGCGTCATCACCGGCACGCGCACCTCGCGCGCCGATTTCTGCACCAGCGCCTGGTCCTGGATCAGCCTCAGGATTGCGTCGCGCACCGGCGTCACGCTGGTGCCCAGCGATTGCGCGAGGTCGCGGATGGTCAGCCGCGCGCCGGGGGCGAAGCGCCCCTTGGTCAGCGCATCCGACAGCTGGCCGTAGACCACCCCACCGAGATTGTCGTGTTCGACCGCCTGGAAGCCGAAGGTCTCGTTCATCGCCCGCGCTCGAAAGCTGCTACTGGCCAGCCGCCGCAGCGCCGCTGGCCCTTGACATTGGTCCACGTGAAAAACATGATGCATCAAACAACAATTTGCGGATTTTGCAAGCGATTGCCGGTGTGGCGACCGCACAAACGACCGCATCGTCGCCCGCCGGGCGACACCCAACCGAGGAACGACCATGGACAGCCAGCCGAACTCGCCCGAGGCGCGCGACAAGAAATTCCACATGCACGCCTACACCAACGCCCGCCGCCACCAGGAGGTCGGGCCGCTGATCATCGACAAGGGCGATGGCATCTATGTCGAGGACATCGCCGGCAAGCGCTACATCGAGGCGATGTCGGGCCTGTGGAGCGTCGGCGTCGGCTTCTCCGAGAAGCGCCTCGTCGATGCCGCGACCAGGCAGATGGCCAAGCTGCCCTTCTATCACAACTTCACCCACAAGGGTCACTCGCCGCTGGTCGACCTCGCCGAGAAGCTGGTCACCATGGCGCCGGTGCCGATGAGCAAGGCGTTCTTCACCAACTCCGGATCCGAGGCCAACGACACGGCCATGAAGATGATCTGGTTCCGCTCCAACGCGCTCGGCCAGCCCCAGCGCAAGAAGATCATCTCGCGCAAGCGCGCCTATCACGGCGTCACCATCGCTTCGGCCAGCCTGACGGGCCTGCCCAACAACCACCTCTCCTTCGACCTGCCGATCGCCAACGTGCTGCACACGTCGTCGCCGCATCATTGGCGCGAGGCACAGCCGGGCGAGACCGAGGAGCAGTTCTCGACCCGCCTCGCCGACGATCTCGAAAAGCTGATCCTGGCCGAGGGGCCCGAGACCATCGCCGCCTTCTTCGGCGAGCCGGTCATGGGAGCGGGCGGCGTCGTCGTGCCGCCGGCCGGCTACTGGGAAAAGATCCAGGCGGTACTCAGGAAATACGACATCCTGCTGGTCGCCGACGAGGTCATCTGCGGCTTCGGCCGCACCGGCAAGATGTTCGGCACCGAGACCTACGCCATGAAGCCCGACATCATGGTCATGTCCAAGCAGATCTCGTCGTCCTACCTGCCGATCTCGGCGATGCTGATCAACGACAAGGTGTTCGAGCCGCTGGCCGACGAGAGCAACCGCATCGGCACCTTCGGCCACGGCTTCACCGCCGGCGGCCATCCGGTGGCGGCGGCGGTGGCGCTCGAGAACATCGCCATCATCGAGGAGCGCAATCTCGTCGCCAACGCCCGCGAGGTCGGCGCCCACATGCAGAAGCGCCTGGCCAGGCTCGCCTCGCACGACCTCGTCGGCGAGGTGCGCGGCATCGCCCTCATCGGCGCCATGGAACTCGTCGCCGACAAGGCCACCAAGGCGCCGTGGAATGCGGTCGGCGCGCTCGGCGGCCTGGTCAACGGCATCCTCCAGCAGAACGGCGTCATCTCCCGCAACATGGGCGACGCGCTCGCCTTCTGCCCGCCACTGATCATCACCGAGAAGCAGGTCGACGAGCTTTTCGACATCGTCGAGAAGTCGCTCGACGAGGCGGCGAAGCAGGTCAAGGGCTGATCGCCGGTCACCACTCGATAAGAGAAAGCCCGCCGGATGGCGGGCTTTTTCGTTTTGGGCTCACCCATCCTTCTCCCGCAAGGGGAGAAGGAAAAGCCTCACACGTGCTGGCCGCCGTTGATGTGGATTTCGGCGCCGGTGACGTAGGAGGCCTGGCCGGAGCACAGGAAATAGATGATGTCGGCCACCTCGGAGGTGGCGCCCAGACGCCGCATCGGAATCTGCTCGACGATCTTGTCGGTGCCCGGCGACAGGATCGCCGTGTCGATCTCGCCCGGCGCAATGGCGTTGACGCGGATGCCGTGCGGGCCGAAGTCGGCGGCCATTTCGCGCGTCAGCGCGCCGAGCGCCGCCTTCGACGTGGCATAGGCCGAGCCGGCGAAGGGGTGGACGCGGGTGCCGGCGATGGACGTCACGTTGACCACCGAGCCCTTGGCCGCCGCCAGTTCCTTGAACAGGCCGCGCGCCAGCATGATCGGCGCCAGGAAATTGACCTGGAACACGTCGCGCCAGACATGCATCGGCGTGTCGATCGAGTTCATGCGTGCGCCGCCCTGCATCTTGGGCGAGATGCCGGCATTGTTGACCAGCGCGTGCAGCATCCCGCCTTCTTTTTCCAGCCGCTGGCGGATTTCCGAAACGGCACTGCCGACGTCGCCCTGGTCGGCGAGGTCGACCTGGATGTGGTCTTCCGGGCCGGCCGGCCACGGGCAGTCGTCGGAAAACGCCTGGCGCGAGCAGGTGATGACGCGCCAGCCTTCGCGGGAGAAGCGTTTGACTGTCGCATGGCCGATGCCGCGGCTGGCTCCGGTCAAAACGATCGTCTTTCGCCCGTCGGTCTTCTCGGCCATTGCATCCTCATTTCAAGCTTACAGCGTATGTAGCGGATGCATCTCGCCATTGCGAGGGGGCGCGGTGAATGGCGGCGTTCAGCCGCGCTCGGTTGCCGCGGCGCGGTTGACCGCACTATGCTCGTGGAAGACTTCCAGGGCCCCAAGGCATCATCGCGAGGAGAAATCGAGTGCAATTCACCGACATCGGCGGCATCACGCTGCACCACCAGCTGATTGGCGGACCGGCGAACAAGCCGGTGCTGGTTTTCGCCAATTCGCTGGGCACCGATTTCCGCATCTGGCGCGACGTCATCGTCCGCCTTGCCGGCGATTATCCCATCGTCACCTACGACAAGCGCGGCCACGGCCTCTCCGACGTCGGCTCGTCACCCTATTCGATGGACGACCATGTCGGCGATCTTGCCGGCCTGCTCGACCATCTCAATGTCAGGAACGCCATAATCGTCGGCCTCTCGGTCGGTGGGCTGATCGCGCAGGGGCTCTATGCGACACGGCCCGATCTCGTTCGAGCGCTGGTGCTGTGCGACACCGCCCACAAGATCGGCACCAACGAATCCTGGAACACCCGCATCGCCGCCGTCGAAAAGGACGGCATCGCCTCGATCGCCGATGGCGTGCTGAAGCTGTGGTTCACGCCCGCGTTCCACGAGCAGCGCAAGGCCGACCTCGTCGGCTACCGCAACATGCTGTCGCGCCAGCCGCTTGCCGGCTATACCGGCACATGTGCCGCCCTGCGCGACGCCGACCTTACCGAGGCCGCCAAGGCGATCGCCGTGCCGACGCTCTGCGTCGTCGGCGACCAGGACGGCTCGACCCCGCCGGCATTGGTGCGCTCGATGGCCGATCTCATTCCCGGTTCGCGCTTCAAGATCATCGACGGCGCCGGCCACATCCCTTGCGTCGAAAAGCCCGACGAGCTCACAGCCCTCATCAAGCGCTTCGAGGCTCGGCTCCCGCTGGAATGACCTGATCGCGAATGGGCTCACCGCAAGCCCGGCCAGGCACCGACGGGAGAAGCTCCGGGCAGCCGCATCTATGCGGCCGGCGGCTCCATCGCGGCCACCGCAAGACCCTCGCCTTTGCCCGGTGCCTTGATCCTGAACCAGGCGACATAGAGCGCCGGCAAGAACAGCAGCGTGATCGCCGTGCCGGCGATGATGCCGCCCATCATCGCATAGGCCATCGGCCCCCAGAACACCTCGCGCGCGATGGGGATCAGCGCCAGGCTGGCAGCCGCCGCGGTCAGCGCGATCGGGCGCATGCGGTGTTCCGTCGCCTCGATCACCGCATTCCAGGGATGGACGCCTTCCTTGATCAGGTCCTCGATCTGCACGATCAGGATCACCGAATTGCGGATCAGGATGCCGATCAGCGCCAATACGCCGAGCAGCGCCACGAAGCCGAGCGGCGCGCCGCTCGGCACCAGGGCCGCCACCACGCCGATCAGCCCCAGCGGCGCCACCGCCACGACCAGGAACAGCCGCTGGAAGCTCTGCAGCTGGATCATCAGTATCGTCGCCATGATGAACAGCATCAGCGGCACCACGGCGATGATCGGCCCCTGGCTGTTGGCGCTTTCCTCCACCGTGCCGCCGGCCGCGACGGCGTAGCCCGCCGGCAGTTCGGCCGAGAACTTGTCGATCGCCGGCTTGAGTTCGGCCACCACCGTGTCGGGCAGCGCCTTGCCCACCACGCCCGCCTTGACCGTGATGGTGGGCAGTCGGCTGCGCCGCCAGATCGTCGGCTGCTCGAGCTCGTAGCGGAAGTCGGCGACGGTCGCGAGCGGGATCGCCTCGCCGTTGCCGGTCGGGATCTGCAGGTTGCGCAGGGTCTCGATCGAGCCGCGTTCGCCTTCGCCCGCCCGCACCACGACATTGATCAGATAGGTCGCGTCGCGTACCTGGGTGATGGTCACGCCGCCCACCACGCTGTTCATGGCGCTGGCTATGTCCTGCGAGGTGATGCCGAGCTGGCGCGCCTTGTCCTGCAGCACGTCGACCTTGAGCACGCGCGACGGCTCGTTCCAGTCGAAGCTCGCGGCCTGCAGCCTGGGATTGGCGGAAATGACGCTCGCCAGCTGCTGCGACAGGCCGCGCACGGTCTCGATGTCGGGACCGCTGATGCGATATTGCACCGGCCGCCCCACCGGCGGTCCGAGTTCCAGCGTCTTGACGAAGGCATCGGTGCCGACGAACTGCTCGCGCAGGATCTTCTCGATCGCCGCCTGCACCCGGTGCCGGGCCTCGATGTCCTTGGTCACGATGATGGTCTGGCCGAAATAGGGGCTGGCCGGCTGCACGTCGAACGCCAGCACGAAACGCACCGCCCCCTGGCCGACATAGGAGCTCCAGTGGTCGACGTCCGCATTGCCATTGAGCGCGACCTCCTCGAAACGTTCGATCTGGGCGCGGGTCTCGGCGATCGAGCTGTTCTGCGGCAGGTTCCAGTCGACGATCAGTTCCGATCGGTCCGACGGCGGGAAGAACTGCTGCTGGACGAGCCCGAGGCCGGCCACCGACAGGGCGAACAGCGCGACCGTCGCCAGGATGGTGATCCAGTACCGCCGCACCGCCAGGTTCAGGGTGCGCGAGAAGGCCGCCGAGAACCGGCTCGGCCTTGCGTCATGCTTCTTCATCGTCGCCGGCAGCAGCGTCACGCCCAAAAGCGGCGCGAACAGCACCGCCACGATCCACGACAACAGCAGCGACACCGCAATGACGACGAACAGCGTGTAGGTGTATTCGCCCGCCAGACTGGTGTTGAGGCCGATCGGGATGAAGCCGGCGACCGTCACCAGCGTCCCCGTCAGCATGGGAAATGCCGTCGACGTATAGACGTAGGTCGCCGCCTTCCTGAGCGAATCGCCGATCTCTAGCCTGGCCACCATCATCTCGACCGCGATCATCGCGTCGTCGACCAGAAGCCCCAGCGCGATGATCAGGGCGCCCAGCGACACGCGCTGCAGCGAGATGCCGAGATAGGCCATGACCAGGAAGGTGATCGCCAGGACCAGCGGGATCGACAGCGCCACGACCAGTCCGGCGCGCAGGCCGAGGCTGATGAAGGAGACGGCGAGCACGATCGCCACCGCCTCGAACAGCGCCCGGGTGAAGCCGGACACCGCCTCCTCGACGATCAGCGGCTGGTCGGCGACCAGGTTCACGCCGACGCCGATCGGCAGTTCCGCCGTCACCCGTTCCATCAGCCGTTCGAGTGCCGCCCCGAACTCCAGCAGGTTGGCGTTGGGCTTCATGCCGATGGCCAGCCCGATCGCGGGCTGGCCGTTGACCCGGAACAGCGCCGTCGGCGGATCGGCATAGCCGCGGCTGATGGTTGCCACGTCGCTCAGGCGGAAGAAGCGGTCGTTGACCTTGAGGTTGATCGACCTCAGGCTCTCCTCCGAGGTGAATTGGCCGCCGACGCGCACCGCGATGCGCTCCTCGCCCGCCTGGATCACGCCGGACGGCGAAATCGCGTTCTGCGCCTGCAGGCTGGCCACGATGGCGTGCTGGTCGAGCCCGAGGGCCGCGATCTGCCGGGTGGAGAATTCGAGATAGATGACCTCGTCCTGGGCGCCGATCAGCTCGACCTTGCCGGCGTTGGGAATGGTCAGCACGCGGCTGCGCACCATCTCGACGTAGTCGCGCAGCTGGCGCATCGTCAGCCCGTCGGCGGTGAAGCCATAGATGTTGCCGAACACGTCGCCGAACCGGTCGTTGAAGAACGGCCCCTGCACGCCTTCCGGGAAGTAGGGCCTGAGGTCGTTGATCATGTTGCGCACCTGCACCCAGGTGGGCTCCACGTCGCGCGCCTTGGTCGTCGGCTTGAGGTTGACGAAGATGATGGTCTGGCCGGCGGTCGTGACGCTGCGCGAGAAGTCCAGGCTTTCGAGTTCCTCGAGCTTCTTCTCGATCCGGTCGGTCACCTGCCTGGTGGTCTCGTCGACCGATGCGCCGGGCCAGTTGGCCTGGATCAGCATGGTCTTGATGGTGAAGCTCGGGTCTTCCTCGCGGCCGAGGTTGAGATAGGCGAACACGCCGGCGACCATGAAGATCAGCATGAAGTACCAGACCAGCGAACGGTGACCTAGTGCCCAGTCGGAGAGATTGAAATCCTTCACGTCACGCCCCTTCCGGTATCCGCACCTTCTGGCCGTCGGTCAGGCTGCTGACGCCCGCCGTCACCACCCGCGTCCCCTCCGAAATCCCGCCGGCGGTGAATTTGCCGCCATCTCTCGCCAGCACCTCGACCGCCAGCAGGCTGACAGTCGATGCCGCCGGGTCGACGACCCAGACGTAGCTCTTGCCGTCCCTTTCGAGCAGCGCCGACAGCGGCAGGTCGATGCTCTCGTCGGCCTTCGCCAGCATCGTCGCCGTCACCGTCGATCCGAGATGGAAGGCGGTCGGGGGAGCGTCGAGCGCCAGCCGGACGCGCCGCGTACGGGTCGAGGCATCCGCCTGCGGCGCGATCTCGCGGATCCGTGCGGCCGTACGCAGCGACGGCACCGATTGCAGCGACACCTCGAAGGCTTCGCCCTGCTTCAGCGCCGCCGCCATCTGGTCGGGAATGTCCACCACGGCCTCGCGCTTGTCCGACCGCGCCACGGTCACCACCATCTGCCCCGGCGATACCGTCTGGCCGACTTCCGCGCCGATGGCGGTCACCACGCCGTCGAAGTCGGAGAACAGCCGGGCATAGCCGAGCTGCTCCTGCGCCTTGGCCAACGCCGCCCGCGCCCGTTCGACATTGGCTGCGGCGGAATCGAGCGCCTGCTTGGCCGAATCGTAGACCGCCTGCGAGGTGTTGGCTTCGGAGAGCAGGGTCCGTTGGCGCTCCTCGCTGGCCGAGGCGTTGGCGAATTGCGCTTCGGCGGAGGAGAGGTCGGCGCGCGCCGATTGCGCTGCCAGCTCGAGCGACAAGGGATCGATGGCGGCAAGCGTCGTGCCTTTCTTCACCGTGTCGCCCACGCCCACGTCGCGCGCCACCAGCTGTCCGAGCACGCGGAAGGCGAGTTCCGCCGAGAATTCCGGCTGGATCGTCCCGACGAAGCCTTGCGCGCCGTGGGCGTGCGGTTCGGCCAGCTGCGACAGCACCGGCCGGACGATCTCCTCGGCCGGCTCCCGCGGGCTCTCGCTGCAGGCTGCCAGAGCCAGTGCGCCTGCCAGCCCGATACAGGTCGCAAGGACCCTCATGGCGCCACCTCCACCACCTGGCCCGGGCTGAGCAGCTGCCCGCCCCGGGCGACCACCTGCTGGCCGGGTTCCAGACCCTTCGTCACCACGGCTATGCCGGAGGCGAAGGCCGCCACTTCCACCGGGACCAGCGTCACCGCCCGGCTGGCCGGGTCGAGCGTCCACACCGCCGGCCTGCCGCCGTCCGACATCAGTGACTGCCACGGCAGGACGATCGCCTTCCGCGCCTTGGCGGTGATCGTGCCGGTGACCGCGGCGCCGAGCGGCATGCCGGCTGGCGTGTCCGGCACCGCGACCTTGACGCGGATCGAACCGGAGGCCGGATCGACCGCCGGCGACACTTCGCGCACCTCGCCGGTGGCCTCGATGCCGGGGTCGGAGACGAGGGCGATCTTCACCACCGGTGCGACCGGCGTGCGGGCGATCATCGCCTCGTCGACGTTGAACACGGCGTCGCGGTCGCCGTCCTCGGCGATGGTGAACGCGGTCTGTGCCGCCTGCACCACCTGGCCGACCTCGACCATGCGCGCCGTCACCACCCCGTAAGCACTCGCCTTGAGCTCGGTATAGGTCAGCCGGTCCCTGGCGTTGTCGAGCTGGCTTCTTGCCTGGTCGACGCCACCCTGGGCCACCCGCATCGATTGCTCGGCGAGGTCGTATTCGCGCCTGGTCGTGAATCCCTGGGCCAGAAGCGTCTTCTGCCGCTCGAAGGCCGCCGACGCCTGCCGGAACTGGGCGTCGGCCGCGTCCAGGCTGGCCTGCGCCGCGCGCACGTCCGACTGCTGCTCCTGCGGGTCGATCCGCGCCAGCACCTGTCCCGTTTCGACACGCTGGCCGACATCGGCCGTGCGTTCGCCGACCCGGCCGCCAACCTGGAACGACAGCTTGTTCAGGGTGCGTGCCGCGATCACGCCCGTCAGCGTCGCCGTTGGCGCATAGTCCGAGACCTGCACTTCGACGGCGCTGACCATGACGGGCTGGCGCGGCGCTTCTGCCTCCGGCTGGCAGGCGGCGACCGGCAACAGCAGGCCGAGCGCCAATATGCGAAGGGGGCGTGCGACTGTGGCGTCTGCGCCACGCTTGGTCGGATGTGCCTGAGCCATGGCCGTGTCCCCCAAAATCGCCTTGCTCCACGCTACGCTGGCAATGGGCGCTCGGCAACAAAGTACCGCCATTCTTGTCTGGCCGGCGAGGCGGGACCAGCATCGGAGCGCCGCGCGGGGACTGCCGCGGCTCGTTCGGCTCGGGCTGGGAACCTGAGCGATTTCCGCGCGTTGTGGGTCGCGTTCATCCTGGAGGCTGCCATGGACCGCATGCTGTTCGACCATTCCGTCACGATCCGGATCGGGCCGGAAAGCACCCGGCGCGAGGTCACCACAGTCAAGGGCGCCTATGAGGCGCTGGTCGACTGGCCGCACACGAAGCGCGCCGGCCCGCTCTATCGCGAGGCGGTCGAGGTGGTGTCGGCGGCCCTTGCCGGCACCCGCACGCGCGAAGCCGCGCGGCGGGCCTTCGTCGCCGCTGCGGAGGAGATCGGCGTCCTGGTTTCATGACCGGTTGAAGGCGCCGGCGGGCAGGGCGGGTCCTGCGGCCGGTACGGCCTGCCGCTGGGCGCGCTGGCTGAGCCACACGCTGCCGAGCACCACGGCCATGCCGAGGATCTGTGCGGCGCTCAGCGACTGGCCGAGCATCGACCAGCCGAGGATGACGGCCGTCATCGGGCTGAGGAAGCCGAGCGGCGACACCACCGACGGCTCCAGCCTGGAGATGCCGCGGAACCACAGTATGTAGGTCAGAGCTGCGCCGACCAGGCCGAGCCAGGCGAGGCCGAGCAGGTTGGCCATCGTCAGCGAGGGCAGCGCCGGCTCCTGCAGCAGCGCGACCGGCAGCAAAAGCAGTCCACCGGCGGTGAGCTGCCAGGCCGTGAAGGTCAGTGGCGAAACCGGCGGCTGCCAGCGGCGGCTGAGCACGGTGCCGGCCGCCATCGAAACCGCGCCGCCGAGACCCGCTGCGATGCCGATGGGGTCGAGCGCCGCATTCGGCGTCAGGATCAGCAACGCCACGCCGCCCATGCCGGCAATCGCCGCGACGATCGAAAGCGGCCTGATGGCCGTGCCGAGCAGGGCGCGGGAGAGCAGGATGACGATCAGCGGCTGGATCGCCCCGACCGTCGCCGCCACGCCGCCCGGCAGCCTGTAGGCCGAGATGAACAGCAGCCACCAGAAGATCGAGAAGTTGAGCGCGCCGAGCACCAGCACGCGCGCCCACCAGATACCCTGGGGCAATTGGCGGACGAGCAGGAGAAGCAGGAGGCCCGCGGGCAGGGCACGCAGCAGCGCCACCGTCAGCGGATAGCCGGCAGGCAGGAACTCGGTCGTCACCAGATAGGTGCTGCCCCAGATGGCGGGGGCGAGGGCGGTCAGGAGAAGGTCGGTGTTGCGGGACATGGCGAAACTCTCTTCATGTCAAATATCTCGACTTCAAGATAGTATGAGTTATCTTGACGTCAAGAGAATTTTCCGGGAAAGGTTGGCCATGGACCAGGTTGACGACATTCTCGCCCAGTGGAACCGCGAACGGCCCGACCTCGACGTCGCGCCGATGGGGCTGATCGGCCGCATCTCGCGGCTCGCCCAGCATCTCGGGCGCGAGATGGAAAAGACCTTTGCGCGCCACGGCCTGAACTATGCGAGCTTCGACGTGTTGGCGACCTTGCGCCGCTCCGGCGCGCCCTATGCGCTGTCGCCGGGCGACCTTTCCGCCACGATGATGATCACCTCGGGCACCATGACCAACCGCGTCGACCAGTTGGAGAAGGCCGGTCTGGTCGAACGCCGGCTCAACCCCGACGACCGCCGCAGCTTCATCGTCTCCTTGACCGACAAGGGCTTCGCCACCATCGACGCGGCCGTCACCGACCATGTCGCCACGCAGACGCGCGTCGTCGAGATGCTGTCGCCGGACGAGCGTGCCGTGCTGAACGCTCTGCTCAGCAAGTTCCTGGTTGGTTTCGAGAGCGTGTGACGCTGGCGGGCGAAGCGTAACGCGGCCGCTCAACCATCACTGAGGTTATCGAAGGGCAGGGCCATCTCCGCATGGAGGGTCGCAAAATACCCCCACCCCTAACCCCTCCCCACAAGGGGGAGGGGACTGGCTCGCGTCATTTCGCTGAGGGCGATCATTAACGGGCAGTGTCGCCAAAGAGTCCCCCTCCCCCTTGTGGGGAGGGGTTGGGGGTGGGGGTATGGGACGTTCAAAAGCTCCGCAAACGCTCACCCCGCCAGCGCCTGCTCCAGGTCGGCGATCAGGTCGTCGCCGTCCTCGATGCCGGCGGACAGCCTGACCAGCGAATCCGAGATACCGATCTCCGAGCGTTTCTCCGCAGGGATCGAGCCGTGCGTCATCAGTGCCGGATGTTCGATCAGGCTTTCGACGCCGCCCAGGCTCTCGGCCAGGGTGAACAGCTGCGTCCGTTCGAGGAAGCGCTTTGTCCCGGCAAGATCGCGGTCCAAGACAGCGGTGATCATGCCGCCGAAGGCGTACATCTGCGCCTTGGCGATCGCATGCTGCGGATGGCTCTCCAATCCCGGGTAGATCACCCGCCGCACGTCTTGGCGCGCCTCGAGCCAGCGCGCGATCTTCAGCCCGTTGGCCGAATGCCGCTCCATCCGCAACGCCAGGGTCTTGATGCCGCGCAGCGCGAGAAAGCTGTCGAACGGACTGGAAATCGCGCCGATGGCGTTCTGCAGGAATTTCAGCTGATCGCGCAGGTCCTTGTCGTCGCCAACCACCACGCAGCCGCCCACCATGTCGGAATGGCCGTTGAGGTATTTGGTCGTCGAGTGCACGACGATGTCGATGCCGAGTTCCAGCGGCCGCTGCAGGTAGGGACTGCAGAAGGTATTGTCGGCGACCGAAAGCACGCCCTTGCGCTTCGCCAGTGCTGCCACGCCCTCGAGGTCGACGACGCGCAGCAGCGGGTTGGTCGGCGTCTCGACCCACAGCATCTTCGTCTCGGGCCGGATGGCCGCTTCGACGGCGGCGAGGTCGGTGAAGTCGACGAACGTCACCTGAAGCCCGGCCGAGCGCTTGCGCACGCGTTCGAGCAGCCGGAACGTGCCGCCATAGATGTCGTCGGTGGCGACGATGTGGGCGCCCGAGTCGAGCAGCTCGAACACCGTGCCGATCGCCGCCAGCCCCGAGGCGAAGGCGAAGCCCGCGCTGCCGCTTTCGAGATCGGCGATGGCGCGCTCGAAGGCAAAGCGCGTCGGGTTCTGGCTGCGGGCGTACTCGAAGCCCTTGTGCACGCCCGGGCTCTGCTGGCCGTAGGTCGAGGTGGCGTAGATCGGCACCATCACCGCACCCGTCGTCGGGTCGTGGCTCTGGCCGCCATGGATGGTGCGCGTCGAGAAAGCCAGCCTGTTCTTCTGCGTCGTCATCTTGCCCTTCTCAGATGGTTGATGAGGTCGACCCGGGTGATCAGCCCGATGAATTCCTCGCCGTCGAAGATGATCGCCACTTCGTTGCGGTCGAAGATCGGCAGCAGCGCGTCGAGCGTCTGGCTGGCCTGCAGCGTGTGCAGCTCCTTGGTCATGGCGGTGGCCACCGGAGCGTTGAAACGGTCCCAGCGCCCGTCATAGGGGCCTTCCACCTTGGCGAGGATGTCGCTCTCGTCGATGATGCCGACGAGCTTGCCTTCATCCAGTACCGGCAGCTGCGACACGTCCCCGCGCCGCATCCGGCCATAGGCGGTGAGCAGGCTGTCGCCAGGCCCGACGAACACCGTGCCGCCCTCGCGGTGCGAGCGCGCCACCAGGTCGCTCAGGTCGCCGTGCTGTTCCTTTTCGGCCAGCCCCTGCTCGGCCAGCCAGAAGTCATCGAACACCTTGGAGAGGTATTTGTTGCCGCTGTCGCAGACGAAGGTCACCACCCGCTTCGGCGTCTTCTGCTCGCGGCAGTAGCGCAGCGCCGCCGACAACAGCGTGCCCGACGAGGAGCCGGCGAGGATGCCTTCCTTGGCGAGCAGGTCGCGCACGGCGAGCATGCTCGCCTTGTCGTTGACCGAATAGGCGCGCTTGACGAAGGACAGGTCGCAGTTCGGCGGCACGAAGTCCTCGCCGATGCCTTCCACCGTCCAGCTGCCGGCCTCCTCCATCTTGCCGGTCTTGACCAGCGGCGCCAGCACCGAGCCGACCGGATCGGCCAGCACCATCTCCGTCTTCGGCGACACCTTGGCGAAGAAGCGGCCGAGCCCGGTCAGCGTCCCGCCGGAGCCTACGCCCACCACCACGGCGTCGACGTCGCCTTCGAGCTGCTTCCAGATCTCCGGGCCCGTCGTCGTCTCATGCGCGTGCGGGTTCGCCGGATTGGCGAACTGGTTGACGTAGAACGAGCCGGGGATCTCGGCGGCGATCCGTTCGGCCATGTCCTGGTAGTATTCCGGGTGGCCCTTGCCGACGTCCGAGCGCGTCAGCCGGACTTCGGCGCCGAGCGCCCTGAGATGCTGGATCTTCTCGCGGCTCATCTTGTCGGGCACCACCAGGATGATGCGGTAGCCCTTGGGGATGCCGACCTGGGCGAGGCCCAGCCCGGTATTGCCGGCGGTCGCCTCGACGATGGTGCCGCCGCGCTTGAGCTTGCCGGCGTGCTCGGCCGCCGCGATCATCGACAGCGCGATGCGGTCCTTGATCGAGCCGCCGGGGTTCTGGCTTTCGAGCTTGATGAACAGCCGGCACGGTCCTGTGTCGAAGCGCCTGAGCTCCACGATCGGCGTGTCGCCGATCAGATCGAGCGCAGACCTGAAGGGTGGGTTCAAGCGGCTCATGGCAGCACCTCCCTTATCCGGCAGTTTCATCGAGCTTACCCCATCTCGGGCGGACAGGCACTGCCGCCCGGTTGATCTTGCGGCCGCTTCCGGCCAGCCTGGCCGCATTTATCGGCGGCACCCGGCTCAAACAAAGGCAGCGGATTTCATTTCGGAGGGGCGCGCGGGAAGGAAATTCTCGGGCAGCCAAAAAAGTTCCGCCCCGCCGGATCGGTCGATCGGGCAGGGCGGCAAAGTCTCAGATGTGTTTCTCGTCGCGGCGCGTGGCGCCGGCCTTACTCGAAGTCGCCGAGGTCGCGCACCGCGCCGCGGTCGGCGGAGGTGGCGAAGGCTGCATAGGCCTTCAGCGCCTTGGTCACCTTGCGCTTGCGCTGTTCGACCGGCTTCCAGCCCTTTGCGTCCTGCTCGGCGCGGCGGGCGGCAAGCGTTGCCTCGTCGACGCGCAGGCTGATCGTGCGGTTCGGGATGTCGATGTCGATGATGTCGCCCTCGCGCACCAGGCCGATGGCGCCGCCATTCGCCGCTTCCGGCGAGACGTGGCCGATCGACAGGCCCGAAGTGCCGCCCGAGAAGCGGCCGTCGGTCAGCAGCGCGCAGGCTTTGCCCAGGCCCTTCGATTTGAGGTAGCTGGTCGGATAGAGCATCTCCTGCATGCCGGGGCCGCCCTTCGGGCCCTCGTAGCGGATCACCACCACGTCGCCGGCCACGACTTCGTTGCCGAGAATGCCCTTCACCGCCGCGTCCTGGCTCTCGAACACCTTGGCCGGGCCCGAGAACTTCAGGATGGATTCGTCGACGCCGGCGGTCTTCACCACGCAGCCGTTCAGCGCGATGTTGCCCTTGAGCACGGCAAGGCCGCCGTCCTTGGAAAACGGATGCTCGGCCGAGCGGATGACGCCCTTCTCGCGGTCGAGGTCGAGCTCGTCCCAGCGGCGGTCCTGGCTGAAGGCCACCTGGGTTGGCACGCCGCCGGGGGCGGCGAGGAAGAAGTCGCGCACGGCCTGGCTCTTGGTCCTGGAAATGTCCCAGTGATCGACCGCCTCGCCGATGCTTGCGGTGTGCACCGTCGGCAGGTCGCGGTTGAGCAGGCCGGCCTTGTCGAGCTGGCCCAGGATCGAGAAGATGCCGCCGGCGCGATGCACGTCTTCCATGTGCACGTCCTGCTTGGCGGGAGCCACCTTGCACAGCACCGGCACCTTGCGCGACAGGGCGTCGATGTCGTCCTGGTCGAAGTCGATCTCGCCTTCATGCGCGGCCGCCAAAATGTGCAGCACCGTGTTGGTCGAGCCGCCCATGGCGATGTCGAGCGCCATGGCGTTCTCGAACGCGCCCTTCGACGCGATCGAGCGCGGCAAAACGCTCTCGTCATTCTGCTCGTAGTAGCGCTGGGCAAGGTCGACGATGAGATGGCCGGCCTCGACGAACAGGCGCTTGCGGTCGGCATGCGTTGCCAGCGTCGAGCCGTTGCCGGGCAAGGACAGGCCGAGCGCCTCGGTCAGGCAGTTCATCGAATTGGCGGTGAACATGCCCGAGCACGAGCCGCAGGTCGGGCAGGCCGAGCGCTCGATCACCTTGACGTCCTCGTCGGCGATCTTGTCGTCGGCGGCGGCCACCATGGCGTCGATCAGGTCGAGCGCCACCTCCTTGCCCTTCAGAACGACCTTGCCGGCCTCCATCGGGCCGCCGGAAACGAACACCGCCGGGATGTTGAGCCGCATCGCGGCGTTCAACATGCCGGGCGTGATCTTGTCGCAATTGGAGATGCAGACCATGGCGTCGGCGCAATGCGCGTTGACCATGTATTCGACCGAGTCGGCGATGATCTCGCGGCTCGGCAGCGAATACAGCATGCCGTCATGGCCCATGGCGATGCCGTCGTCGACCGCGATTGTGTTGAACTCCTTGGCCACGCCGCCAGCCGCCTCGATCTCGCGGGCGACGAGCTGGCCGAGGTCCTTGAGGTGCACGTGTCCCGGCACGAACTGGGTGAAGGAGTTGACCACGGCGATGATCGGCTTGCCGAAATCGGTGTCCTTCATGCCGGTGGCGCGCCATAGGCCACGCGCGCCCGCCATGTTGCGGCCGTGGGTGGTGGTGCGCGAACGATAAGCTGGCATGGGCTCTCTCATACGATAGATGGCTAAATTGGGATTGAGCCACTATGGCCCCTGCGTCAACACTTTTTCGCCCCGCGCGCGGCATGGCATGCCGTTTGCGGGCAGCTGCCATGCGCTGAGCGCAGTGCGCGGGTGCCTCAGCCCTTGGAACTGGCCGATTTCTTGCCCTTGCGGCCGCGCCTGAGCTCGGCCACCCCGACCGTCAGCCCCATCGCCAGCGCCATGGTCGCGGCGAGCGAGCGGAAGCCGCCGAAATCGGCCTCGGCCACCTCGAACCACACCCTGGCGAACTGCGCCAGCGGCGAGAACGCGCTGTCGGTGATCGCCACCACCGGCACGCCGTTGGCCGACAGCACCCGCGCCTCCTCCACCGTCGCCGAGGCGTAGGGTGAGAAGCTGATGGCGATCACGGCGTCCTTCGGCGTGGCAAACGAGATGATCTCGGGGCTCAGGCCGGAGGCGGATTCGATCAGCTGGCTGCGCACGCCGAGCTTGCCCAGCGCATAGGCGATGTAGCTGGCGACCGGGTAGGAGCGGCGGCGGGCGAGGATGTAGATGGTCTCGGCGCCGTTGAGCAGGTCGACGGCGCGGTCCAAGGTCTCGTCGTCGAGATTGCGCGACATCACGTCGATCGACTTGCTGGCGGCGGCCAGGAAGCCGTCGACGATGCGGCGGTTGCTGGCGTCGTCGTCGCCTTCGCCGCGCACCACCGTCAGCCGCTCCTCGTAGGAGGTCGTCCGCTCCCTCAGCCGCTCGCGGAAAACCTGCTGCAGGCTGGTGAAGCCGTCATAGCCGAGGTGCTGGGCGAAGCGAATCAGCGTCGAGGGCTGCACGCCCGCCGAGCTTGCGATGCTGGCGGCGGTGCCGAAGGCGATCTCGTCGGGATTGTCGAGCGCGTAGGCCGCCACCTGGGCGATGCGCTTGGGCAGGCTCTGGCGTCGGTCCAGGATCAGCGCCCTCAGCGCCTCGAAATCGCGCGGCAATGCCTCCGAAACCGTGTCCGCCATGTTGTCCATTCCGCCTCCGCCTGGTCCACAATAGCGCCGGGGCCACCGGCTGTCCAAATAAAATGAACTGTATGTTCCATTTTTGCCAAAATTCGACTATTCAGTCCGTCGAGAGCATGATCCAAAAAGCGGGAACCGGTTTTCGGACCGGGTCATGCTCCGGCAAAGAGAGATCGAGCCCCATTCCGCTTTGTCGAATGTGCCAGATTCTATAGACCGGGAGAGCGTGAAGTGACAGGTGTAGGACTTATCGGAACCGGCTTCATGGGCAAGTGCCATGCGCTGGCGTGGAATTCGGTGCGCACGGTGTTCGGCGACGTCGACAAGGTGAGGCTCGTCCATCTGGCCGAGGCCAATGCCAGTCTTGCCGCGAGCCGCGCATCCGAGCTCGGCTTCGAGAAGGCGTCGGGCGACTGGCGCGCCGTCGTCGCCGATCCCGAGGTCGACGTCGTCTCGCTGACCACGCCCAACCAGTTCCATCCGGAGATGGCGATCGCCGTGCTCGAGGCCGGCAAGCACCTGTGGTGCGAGAAGCCGATGGCGCCGACGCTGGCCGAGGCGGAAGCCATGGCCGCCGCCGCCCGCAAGTCGGGGAAGGTCGCCGTGCTCGGCTACAACTACATCCAGAGCCCGGCCATCCGCCACATTCGCCAATTGCTCGACGAAAAGCTCATCGGCGAGGTCAACCATCTGCGTGTCGAGATGGACGAGGATTTCATGGCCGATCCGGATGCGCCGTTCTTCTGGAAGCACGAGGCCAAGTCCGGCTACGGCGCGCTCGACGATTTCGCCGTCCATCCGCTGTCGCTGATCGCCGCACTCTTCGGTCGGGTCGAGAGCGTCATGTGCGACATGGCAAAGCCCTATCCTGACCGCCAGGTCGCGGGCGGCGGCCGCCGCGAGGTCGAGACCTACGACATCGCGTCCAGCCTCATCCATCTCGAAAACGGCGTCTCCGGCACGCTTCTGGTCAACCGCTCCGCCTGGGGCCGCAAGGGCCGCCTCCAGGTGCAGATCTTCGGCTCGAAGGGGTCGATCGTCTTCGACCAGGAGCGCTTCAACGAGATCCAGCTCTATGTCACCTCGGACCGGCCGACCGAGCAGGGCTACCGCACCATCCTCGCGGCACCCGCCCACGCACCCTACGGCCAGTTCATCCCCGCGCCCGGCCACGGCCTCGGCTTCAACGACCTCAAGACCATCGAATGCCGCGAACTGCTCGCCCGCATCGCCGGTGCGCCTGCTCGCGTCATCGACTTCGACGAGGGCTTGGAGATCGAGCGCACCGTGCACGCGATGGCGCAGTCGTTTGCCGAGCGGAAATGGATGAAGGTGAGGTAGTAGAGGCCGTTTTTTTCCGCGCTGGAAATGCCCCCTCGCCGGCTCGCTGCGCTCGCGACCTCTCCCCCTTCCTGAGGGCGAAGAATCGAGGCGGCAGAGGCTGCTTTCCAGCTTGGGTTCCTCGCCCCCATGGAGTAGGGGAGAGGTGGTTTGCGCAGCAAACCGGTGAGGGGGCAGTCACCAGGTTCCGGCGACAAAATGGCAGCGCCCGGCCAAAAAGCCGCAGAATAGAATTCTGGTTGCCGCACATCGAAAGATTCCCCTTGAAGTTGCAGCTCAGATATGGCGAGATCAGTTGCGCGGGGGAATGCGGCATGAGAACGATTATCGCCTTGTGCGTGCCAGGCATCGTCGTTGCGCGATACAGAACTTGAAAAGTAGCGCGCAACGCAAAAGTTAGAATATTCAAGCGAATACATAAGGCGCAAAAAAACCGAAACACCTATAGCCATCGGTCGTGCTCGATCCCATGACTGCTTGCCCCGAGATCTGAACGTCACCTGAGTGTCAGGGACGCAAAGCAAGGGAGGAGCATATGGCAATTCGCAAGCTACCGAAGCCAATAGTTTATATGCTGGCTTCTCGTCGTCATCGTCTTCGGCATTTTCTTTGGCATGCGGTCCGAAGCGCCTGGAACAATCCGCTCCTGACGGCGGAGGTCAGGCAGCTCATCCGCAACAAGGGCTGGGCGCCGCCCAACGACCGCGCCCCGTTCGACGCCGAGGGCAAGCTCATCCTCGACAATTTTGCCGGCGAGGATTTTCTCTACATGCACCGGCAGATGATCCGCGAGGTCAACGATCTGCTCGCGCAGGAAGGCGAGCCGCCGCTGGACGCCTGGTCGGCCATGCCCAGGCCGGGGGAGAATCCCGATTTCGCGGTGCCGGCCGCCTGGACATATGCCGATCCCAACCAGTCCGCGGCGGACAATGCGCAGATGACCACCTCGCTGCAGCGGTTGAAATCGGACGCCTATGCCGACAACCCGATCGGGATATGGGAGACCTTCTACACCAGCCCGACCAACCTCAGGAGGCTGTCGCTCGGCGCGCTGGGCAACCTGCTCGAGATGACGATCCACAACAGCTTCCACATGCGGTGGGCGAGCCAGCCCTTCGGCTATATGCCGTCACCCAACCTGGAGGACGTGAACGCCATCGATCCCAAATGGGATTCGGTCGAGTATGACTATCTCGGAGACACCTATTCCAGCCACGTCAATCCGTTCTTCTGGTACCTGCATGGCTGGGCCGACGCCTGCATCGACAAATGGGCTGCGGCAAATCAGGTCACGGACATCCAGTGGACCGGCACCTGGACCGGAAAGCTCGAGGCCGGCTGGTCGCTCGGCCAGCCCGAGGCGCTGACGGCGAAGGTGCGTGAAGAGGTGATGACCGGCCATCACCAATCGGACGCCGACCTTCGCGACATGGAGGAGATCGTGCAGCGCCTCGGCTCCTGCAAGGTCATCCGCAATTTCTACGACCTTCTGCTTCAGCCCTGAGCACACAGCCGGACAGAGCCATGCGAGGGGCGGCAACCTTGCCCCTCGCATGGTCGCCTTTCCCACCATTGCCTCTCCCCGTCCGCGCCTGATATGCCGCCGGTACCGCCCGCGCGGCTGAAACGGCCCGGAACGATTGCCGATGACCAAGCTCCCCGACCTGCCGGTGACGGCGGTCTTGCCGCAACTTGCCGAGGCCTTGTCCTCAGGCAACGGCGCCGTGCTTGTCGCCCCGCCCGGCGCCGGCAAGACCACGCTGGTGCCCTTGGCGCTGCTCGACGCACCTTGGCGTGGCGATGGCAGGATCGTGCTGCTGGAGCCGCGCCGGCTCGCCGCCCGCGCCGCCGCCCGCCGCATGGCCGCGCTCCTCGGCGAGGAGCCGGGCGGCACCGTCGGCTACGCCATGCGCATGGAAAACAAGGTCAGCGCGAAGACCAGGGTCCTCGTCGTCACCGAGGGCGTGCTCGCCCGCATGATCCTCGACGATCCGGAACTGCCCGGCGTCGCCGCGGTCCTGTTCGACGAGTTCCACGAGCGCTCGCTCGACGGCGATTTCGGCCTGGCGCTGGCGCTCGACGTGCAGGGCGCCCTGCGTCCCGACCTCAGGCTCGTCGTCATGTCGGCGACCCTCGACGGCGCGCGGGTGTCGAAACTGCTCGACGGCGCGCCGGTCATCGCAAGCGAGGGCCGCAGCTTCCCGGTCGAGATCCGCTACGACGAGCGTCCCGCCGGCACGGCCGTCGAGGACGCCATGGCCAGGGCGATCCGCGACGCCCTGGCCGACGAGCAGGGCAGCGTGCTCGCCTTCCTGCCCGGCCAGCGCGAGATCGAGCGCACCGCCGAGCGCCTGGAGGGCCGCTTGGCTGCCGATGTCGACATGGTGCCGCTCTACGGCCAGCTCGACGGCCAGGCGCAGGACGCCGCGATCCGCCCCGCGCCCGCCGGCCGCCGCAAGGTGGTGCTCGCCACCTCGATCGCCGAGACCTCGATCACCATCGACGGCGTCCGCGTCGTCGTCGATTCCGGCCTGTCGCGCCTGCCCAGATACGAGCCGGCGAGTGGCCTGACCCGGCTGGAGACGGTGCGGGCGTCCCGCGCCGCCGCCGACCAGCGCGCCGGCCGTGCCGGCCGCACCAGCCCGGGCATCGCCGTACGCCTCTGGCGCGCCGAGCAGACGGCGGCGCTGCCCGCCTTTTCGCCGCCGGAAATCCTCGAGGCCGACCTGTCCGGCTTCATGCTCGACTGCGCCGCCTTCGGCGTCGCCGACCCGACCACGCTCGCCTTCCTTGACACGCCTCCGGCGCCGGCCCAGGCCGAGGCGCGCGCTCTTCTCCGCGAACTCGATGCCATCGACGCCGACGGCCGCCTGACTGAAGCAGGCCAGGCGATGCGCCGGCTGGCGCTGCCGGTGCGTCTCGCCCACATGGTCGCCGAAGCCGCCCGTCAGGGTGCCGGGCCGGAAGCCGCCCAGCTTGCCGTGCTGATGACCGAGCGCGGCCTCGGCGGCGACAGCGCCGATCTCGAACGTCGTCTCTCGCGCTTCCGCACCGAGCGCTCGCCTCGCGCCACCGCCGCGCGCCAGCTGGCCGAGCGGCTGGCGCGGCAGGCCGGAAAGAATGCCCCTCACCCTTACCCTCTCCCCGTGAATGACGGGGAGAGGGGGGCGTCGGCGTCGCGGCCATCCTCCTTCTCCCCGTCATCACGGGGAGAAGGTCCGGCAGGGGATGAGGGGCGGCGCAAACCTTCCCGCGAGGTGATGGCAGATGGTTCGCAAACCCCCGGCGCCCTTCTCCTCTATGCCTGGCCCGACCGCGTCGCCAGGGCGCGCGGCGAGCGCGGCCGCTTCGTGCTCGCCAATGGCAGCGGCGCTGCCGTCGACGCCGCCGATCCGCTCGCCGGCGAGCCCTACCTCGTCGTCGCCGACCTGCAGGGCAAGGCGCAGAACGCCCGCATCGCCTCCGCCGCGGCGGTGTCGGAGGCCGACATCCGTGCGGTCCTCGCCGCGCATCTGGAGCGCCGCACCGAGGCGAGTTTCGACCGGGAAAAACGCTCCGTCCGCGTCCGCGAGACCGTCCGGCTCGGCGCCGTCATCTTGTCGGAGCGCATGCTGCCGGCACCCACTGGCGAGGCGGCCGACCGCGCCATCCTCGACGCGTTGCGTGCCCACGGGCTCGGCCTGCTCGACTGGGGCAAGGAGGCCGAGACCCTGCGCCAGCGCCTGTCCTGGCTCCATCGCGGCCTGGGCGAGCCCTGGCCGGACATGTCCGACGAGGCCTTGCTGGCGCGGCTCGACGATTGGCTGCTGCCCTTCCTGCGCGGCGAGGCGTCCTTCGCCCGCATCGGCGCGGGCATCCTCCACGACGCGCTCATGTCGCTCGTCCCGCACGACCTGCAGCGCAAGATCGGTTCGCTCGCCCCCACCCATTTCGACGCGCTCTCGGGCAGCCACGTGCCGATCCGCTACGACGGCGAATGGCCGGTGCTCGCCGTGCGCGTGCAGGAGCTGTTCGGCATGGACAGGCACCCCGCCATCGCCGGCGGCACGGTGCCGCTCACGCTCGAACTTCTGTCCCCGGCGCATCGTCCGATCCAGACCACGCGCGACCTGCCCGGCTTCTGGCGCGGCTCCTGGGCCGACGTGCGCTCCGACATGCGCGGCCGTTATCCCAAGCATGTCTGGCCCGACAACCCGCTGGAGGCCAGGGCCACCAGCCGCGCCAAGCCGCGCGGCACCTGAGCATCATCCCGAACCGAAGGTCCGCGCAGCGAAAAGTGGGTACCGGTTTTCGAAAAAAGATCATGCTCACCCAGGAAGAACACGGAGCCCCATCCCGATTTCGGGATGCAATAGGCTCTGGGGCTTGGCGCGAGCGCCTGTTGCAGCGCATAAAGCCGACATGAACCCGCTCACCCGCAAGCCAGACCTGCAGCATAGCCACAGGCTCCGTCTCAACACCCTGATCCGCCTGCGCTGGCTGGCGATCGTCGGCCAGAGTATCACCGTGGTGGTGGTCGCCTACGTGCTGGAATTCCCGCTGCCGGTCAGCCTCTGCTTCGCGCTGATCGCCAGCTCCGCCTGGCTCAACCTCCTGCTTGCCTTCCGCTATCCGGCCACCCACCGGCTCCGGCCGATCGCCGCCTTCGGCATCCTCACCTTCGACAGCCTGCAACTCGCCGGGCTGCTCTACATCACCGGCGGCCTGTCCAATCCCTTTTCGCTGCTGATGACCGTGCCGGTGGTCATCTCGGCCACCTCGCTGCCGCTGCGCCTCACCGCCGTGCTCGCCGGCCTCGTCATCGCCATGGTCAGCCTGCTCGCCTTCTTCCATCTGCCGCTGCCCTGGTACAAGGGCATCGTCCTGGCCATGCCCTTCATCTACACCGCCGGCATCTGGATCGCCGTGTCCTGCTCCATCGCATTTACTGCCATCTACGCCTTCCGCGTCGCCGAGGAGGCGCGCCTGCTCGCCAATGCGCTCGCCGCGACGGAGCTCGTGCTGCAGCGCGAGCAGCACCTGTCGGCGCTCGACGGCCTCGCCGCCGCCGCCGCCCATGAGCTCGGCACGCCGCTCGCCACCATCACGCTCGTCGCCAAGGAGATGGAGCGCGCCCTCGGCAAAGATCCGAAATTCGGCGAGGACGTCACCTTGCTGCGCAGCCAGAGCGAGCGCTGCCGCGAGATCCTGAAGCGCCTCACCAGCCTGTCGTCGGAAGGCGAGGAGCATCTCGCCCGCCTGCCGCTCACCTCGCTGGTCGAGGAGGTCACGGCGCCGCACCGCGACTTCGGTATCGCCATCAAGCTGGACCCCGGCGAGCGCATCGGCCCGGAGCCCGTCGGCCACCGCAACCCGGGCGTCATCTACGGCCTCGGCAACCTGGTCGAGAACGCGGTGGACTTCGCCCGCAGCCGCGTCACCATCCACTGGAGCTGGGACGACGAGGAAGTCACCTTCAGCATCATGGACGACGGTCCGGGCTTCCCGCACGACATCATCGACCGCATCGGCGAGCCCTACATGTCCACCCGCCAGGGCGCCGAGCCGGGCGGCGGCCTCGGCCTCGGCCTGTTCATCGCCAAGACCCTGCTCGAGCGCTCCGGCGCCGAGATCAGCTTCACCAATTCGAGCGGGCCGGGCGAGGGCGCCGTTGTCGAGATCTCCTGGCCGCGCGCCGTGTTCCTCAATCCGGCGCCGGCCGGGTCGACCATGTTCGACACCGCCTGAGCCGGCGGACGGGCGCTTTCACGGGCCTGGCATTGGACATCCGGGCTTTGCACCTATATCTGCGTGGAAAACCATAAGGACGACTGGGATCAAGGACAAAAAGGATAAGATGTGATGACCACCCAGGACATTGCAGGCGGGCTGCCGGGCGAAGACCACTCCCTGCTTCTCGTCGACGACGACAAGCCGTTCCTCACGCGCCTGGCGCGCGCCATGGAAAGCCGCGGCTTCGCCGTCGACACGGCCGAAAGCGTCGAGGAGGCGGTCGCCAAGGTGCGCGCCAATCCGCCGGCCTATGCGGTGGTCGACATGCGGCTGGGCGACGGCAACGGCCTCGACGTGGTGTCAGCCATCCGCGAGCGCCGCGAGGACACCCGCACCGTCATCCTCACCGGCTACGGCAACATCGCCACCGCCGTCACTGCGGTGAAGCTCGGCGCCATCGACTACCTGTCCAAGCCGGCCGACGCCGACGACGTCTTCGCGGCCCTCACCAATTCGGGCGGCGAGCGCGCGGCCCCGCCGGAAAACCCGATGTCGGCCGACCGCGTCCGCTGGGAGCACATCCAGCGCGTCTACGAGATGTGCGAGCGCAACGTCTCCGAGACCGCGCGCCGCCTCAACATGCACCGCCGCACGCTGCAGCGCATCCTCGCCAAGCGGGCGCCGAGATGACGGGTAGGGGAGTAGGGCAGTAGGGGAATAAGGGAATAAGGCAGTGACAGCTCTGCCGCCCGTCCATATTGCCCTACTCCCCTACTCCCCTACTCCCCTACTCCCCTACTCCCCTACTCCCCTACTCCCCTACTCCCCTACTCCCCTACTCCCCTACTCCCCTCTCTACTCGCTCTCCCCCTCCAACACCGGCACCGCCACCCCCGCCAGTTCCGCCGCCAGCAGCCGCGCCGCGCCGGCGCGCGCGATCCTCAGCATCAGCGCCTTGCGTGTCGCTGCAGCCAGGCGGTGTTCCGGCGCCTCGCGCATGATCTCGGCGCCGTAGCCGTCCGAGAGGATGAAGCCGCACTCCTCGGGAAAGATCTCCGCCGGCACGTCGGGATGCGTTGCGAAGAAGAAGCGGTCGGAATGCAGCCTGTAGTCCGGCCATTTGCGGTCGGTGCGGAAATCCTCGATCGACGACTTGATCTCGATGATCCAGATGTCGCCCTGGCGCGTCAGCGCCACGAGGTCGGCGCGCCGTCCGGTCGCCAGCGAAAGCTCGGGCAGCACATGCGCCCCCATCTGTGACAGCAGGCGCTGCACGCCGCGCCGCACCAGCATGGCGCGGTCCGACTGGCGTCCGTCGACGAGGGGATTTTGGGCAAGCGGCGAAATGATCGGCATGCTCCGATCATGGCATCATTTGTTCACGTTTTGAACCCATTGGGTGTTGAATCGCTCGGGCAGGCCGAGGGCGCGGTCGACCTGTCAAATGACTGCCGCGTAGTGCCGGAGCTCGGCCACGGTTTTGGTCAAGCCTTGCCGTTCAAGGGTGTCGAGGTATTCGCCGGAGGTCTTTTGAGGGTTCTTCAGGCGTGCGCGACAGCGCTGTGCAGCCACGACTACCGCCGCGGCATTTATCTCGCAACGGAGCCGGGTATAGAACACAAGCGTCTAGAACGACGGTGTAGCTGGACCTCTTAATAACCCATCCCCAATTCTTGCGCTTGGGCTGCCAGTTCGTCAATCGCCCTCTGACGCTCATCGTCGGCAGCTTTGCGGAATGCCTCCAGATCCTTGAATTTCACCCTTCGATGTGTTCCGACCATATGAAATTTGAGCTTGCCTCCTTCGAGCAGCCGCACAAGATACGGACGCGATACGTTTAGATAGTCGGCTGCCTCTTGAGTGGTGAGCTCGGCATGGATTGGGAAGAGAGTTACCGCATTCCCCTGTGCCATCTCGGTCAACAGATGATACAGCAATTCGCTTACGGCCTTAGGCAGCCGTAGCGTCTCTCCGCCGTCTACCTGGACACGCAGTTCGGCACCTTCCTGTTTGGCGCGCGAAAGATGACGACTGGCCTGTGCAGCTAATTCGGCATCATTGGCCGACGGCAATATCGGTCGTTCGAGCAACGTAGCCATGGTCGTGTTTCCTTATGTAGGCCAAATATAGCGCCGTGAGCCACTAATCGCAATATTCGCAACAATCGCATTAAACGAAACGAGTAGCATGCCAGATGGCGCCAGACTTCGGCAACTTCCTCAACTCCGCCTCGCTGCCTGCGCCCGTCTTCCCGTCCTGCGTGTTGCCGAAATGCCATAGCTTCCACCTTAGTTAAGGTCGCAGCGGCAATGGGCGCTCGCGAGGCTTGGCAAGCAAAATGCCGGACCGTTAAGAATGGTGGCGGAAATGAGGCCGAATCGGCCTGGGCGTCGCTCCTTTCGGGAATCCAGCATGCGCTTGAAATTCTCTGCAATCGCCGCCGCACTGGCGCTTTCCGCCACACTCGCGGGCTGCTCGACCGACGGCGTGTCGCGCATGTTCTCCAACGACTACGGCGCCCGCGTCGATGCCGGCTACCAACTGCCGACCATCCCGATCAGCAAGGTGCCGCGCCAGTTCCACCGCCAGATCGTGCGCTACGAGACCGACGAGAAGCCGGGCACCATCGTCGTCGATACCGGGCAGAAGTTCCTCTATCTGGTCCAGCCCGAAGGCAAGGCGATCCGCTACGGCATCGGCGTCGGCCGCGAGGGCTTCGAGTGGCAGGGCACCGCCCGCATCGCGCTCAAGCGCGAATGGCCGGTGTGGACGCCGCCGCCGGCGATGATCAAGCGCCAGCCGGAACTCGCCAAATGGTCGGGCGGCATGCCTGGCGGCCCCAAGAACGCGCTCGGCGCGCGTGCCCTCTACCTCTACAACAAAGGCGGCGACTCCGGTTACCGCCTGCATGGCACGCCGGAATGGTGGTCGATCGGCAAGGCCATGTCGTCGGGCTGCATCCGCCTCATGAACCAGGACATCATCGACCTCTACAACCGCGCCGAGGTCGGCGCCAAGGTCATCGTGATCTAACCGCGAACCGTCCAGGCAACACGGACGTCGCAAACAAAAACCGGGCTCCAAGGCCCGGTTTTTTTGTTTCTGGGTTCCGTCGTGAGGCTGTTCCGGCAAGTCGCCCCGCCAGACATGTGGTCGGCGGCATGGAACTGACGGGCGGTATCAGGCCACCTGTTCGACCTGCTGCACTTCCGGGACGAAGTGGCGAAGCAGGTTCTGGATGCCGTGCTTCAGCGTCGCGGTCGACGACGGGCAGCCGGCGCAGGCGCCCTTCATGTGCAGGAACACGGTGCCGTTCTCGTAGCCGCGGAAGGTGATGTCGCCGCCGTCCTGGGCGACCGCCGGGCGAACCCGCGTGTCGAGCAGTTCCTTGATCGTCACCACGATCTCGGCGTCGGCCTGGTCGTAGAACTCCTCGCTGTCCGCCTGATGCGCCGCGCCTGCAGCGCTTTCGCGCGCCATCACCGGCGCACCCGACATGAAATGCTCCATGATCGAGCCGAGGATCGCCGGCTTGAGGTGCTGCCAGTCGGGGCCGTCCTTGCTGACGGTGATGAAGTCGTAGCCGAAGAACACGCCGGTGACGCCCGGAATGTCGAACAGCCGGCCGGCCAGCGGCGAGGCGGCGCGCGCGCTGTCGGCGTCGCGGAAATCGGCGGTGCCGTCCACCAGCACTTCCTTGCCGGGCAGGAATTTCAGCGTCGCCGGATTGGGGGTCGCTTCGGTCTGGATGAACATGGCCATATCTCCATGGCCGCCGCGCCGGCGGACCTTCAGTTTGGAATAGTTCTAATTAGGCTCATGGCGGCCGACATTCAAGCCGCCGGCGCGCCTTGGCGCCAATATGTTGCGCCCGGCTTTTAGGCTAGGCTGTCGATGTCCTCGTCCGATAGGTTCTGCGGCACCACCGTCACCGGGATCGGGAAGGCGGCTGCCTTGCCGGCGATCGAGGCGACGAGCGGCCCCGGGCCTTCCTTGCCCGCGCCTGCCGCCAGCACCAGGATCGCGATGTCCTGGTCCTCTTCGATCAGCTTGTGGATCTCTTCGGCGGGCCGGCCTTCGCGCACCACCAGCTCCGGCTCGATGCCGAGGGTCTCGCGCACTTTCGATGCGTGGGTGTCCAGCGCCCCGTTGGCCGTCGCGGTGGCTTCCTCGCGCATGATCTTTTCCACGCCCAGCCAGTGCTGGAAGTCGTCCGGCTCGATCACGTAGAGCAGCACCAGCACGCCGCCGGTCGATCTCGCCCGCTTCGAGGCATAGGCCACGGCCCGCTCGCATTCCGGCGTCTCGTCGATGATCGCCAGGAACTTGCGCCGGTGGCCGGCTTCTTTGCTGAGGCGTTTGGAGACCATGTGCTACCTTATCGTGCGTGGGCGTTCCAGCGAGCAATCTGCCACCGGTGCCGGCCGCCCGCAAGCAGGCGGCACCGGGACGCTGTCAGTCGTCGAGCAGGCCGATGATCCGGCGCACGTCCTTCATCGTCGCCTCGGCGAGGACGCGGGCACGGTCGCCGCCGTCGCGCAGCACGCCGTCGATGTAGCCCGGATCGGCCATCAGGCGGCGCATCTCGCCGGCCACCGGCGCCAGCTTGTCCACCGCGAGGTCGGCCAGCGCGGGCTTGAACACCGAGAACTGCTGGCCGCCGAACTCCTTGAGCACGGCCTCCTTCGACATGTCGGCGAGACCGGCGTAGATGCCGACGAGGTTTTCCGCCTCGGGACGTTCCTTCAGCCCGTCGGTCTCGCTCGGCAGCGCCTCCGGATCGGTCTTGGCCTTCTTGATCTTCTTCGAGATCGTGTCGGCGTCGTCGGTCAGGTTGATGCGCGACAGATCCGAGGGGTCCGACTTCGACATCTTCTTCGAGCCGTCGCGCAGGCTCATGATCCGCGCCGCGGGCCCGCCGATGATCGGTTCGGTGATCGGGAAGTAGCCGTTCACCGTCTCCTCGCCCATCTGCATCTCGACGCCGAGGCCGAGCTGGGCGATACGCGCCGAGAAGTCGTTGTTGAACTTCTGGGCGATGTCGCGCGTGAGCTCCAGATGCTGCTTCTGGTCGTCGCCGACCGGCACGTGGGTCGCCCGGTAGAGCAGGATGTCGGCCGCCATCAGGCTCGGATAGGCGAGCAGGCCGAGCGAGGCGTTCTCGCGGTCCTTGCCGGCCTTGTCCTTGAACTGCGTCATGCGGTTCATCCAGCCGATGCGCGCCACGCAGTTGAAGATCCAGGCGAGTTCGGCGTGCTGCAGCACGCGCGCCTGGTTGAAGACGATGTGCTTCTTGGGATCGATGCCGGACGCCAGGAACGCCGCGGTGATCGAGCGCGTCTGGCCTTCGAGGTCGTCATGGACGAGCTGCGCGGTCAGCGAATGCAGGTCGACGACGCAATAGATGCAGTCGTTTGTCTCCTGCAGGGCGACGAACTTGCGGATGGCGCCGAGATAGTTGCCGAGATGGAGATTGCCGGTCGGCTGGACGCCGGAGAAGACGAGGGGTTTGAAGGCGGTCATGATTGATCCCGTGGCTTGTGGAGGGCCGTTTCGCGCGCGGCGAAATGCGAGTGGCGCTTATGGACGAAGGCGCGGGAACGGGCAAGTGGCGTCAGCGCGCCGTACCGATCGAGGCGACCAGCCCCGCGAGGCGCCCAAGGAGTCCGCTCCACCTCGACGGCGCGATTTCGATCTTGGCTACGCCCAGTCCGGGGCGTTGCGCTGTTGGCCGCTGCAGCTTGTTGAGGCGCAGCTCCAGGACCGTGTAATCGTTCGGCTTGAGCTGCGCCTCGAACGACGCCTTGGCCCTCCAGAGATTGCCGCGCCGCCGCAGCCGGCCGATCCGCGTTTCTGTCGGAACGCCGTCGACTGACAGTCTCAGGGATTTCAGTGCCTCCGGGTCGCGATGCCAAAGGCTCAGCCGAACGGCGACCGGCTCCGAAGCCTTGAATGGCACGAGCAGCTTGGGCCGCGGATTGCAGCCGACCCAGCGTATCCATTCGCCGTCACCCGCATTGGGCAGCCAGTCCAGCGCCCTGGTGTGGTTGTCCTGTCGGATTATCTCCGGCCCCAGCAGCGGCTTGAGTTCCGGCCTGACAACGCCCCTGTTTCTGCCGTTGAGCTCCGCCAACTGCCCCTTCGAGTAATTGTCGAAGCTTGGAAACCGTGCTGTCATGAAGGTGCCCGATGCCTTCGATTTTGCCAGCTCGGACGCCACATAGCCTGCATAACCCGGCGAACTCATGCGGCGGAGCATGCGCGCCTGTTCGTCCGAAGCCTGTTTCAGATAGTAGAGGTAACGGTGGCCGGCGGCGAACTTGTGCACCGTCATGCGCTGCGTGGAGGCAAACCGCATGCCCGCGCCTGCGGCACGCAGCTGGAATTCCGCGTCGACCGGGGGAACTATGTCCGCCGGAGCCCGCCATTTTCCTATCCGGTCGACGACGTCGACCTTGTGCGCAAGGCTCGACGGCGGAAAGAAATGCTCCGAGGCGGCCCGGCTGTCATCGAAGATGCCCGTGACCAGGCGAAAGCTGCTGGCACGTGGTCCATGATAGATGGTCCCGCTGACCGCAAAATCCGCCGTCGGGTCGCTCTCGAAGCATTCGGCCAGCGCCGAGAGGTGGTTCGGTGCCCAGACGTCGTCGTGCCCGAGATAGGCGATGTGGCGCCCAACAGCGCGGGCAATGCCTTCGTTGTTGGGAAAGGACTGGCTGCCGCCTCGCTCCGGCAGGTTGAACCACTTGATCTTCGGCGAGCCGACAGATGCCACCGTTTCGGCAGTGTCGTCGGTGCATGCATCGCCGATGACCAGCAATTCGAAGTCCTGTAGGCTTTGGGCCAGCACGGACCGTATCGACGGAAGGATGTGGCGGCCGCGATTATAGGCAGCCATGACGACCGAGAAGGTTGGCACGCTAGACAAATCGGTAGGGTATGCCCGGGTGATCATGACGCAGGCGCGACTTGTCGGGCGTGGCCGGGTCGTAGGCATTGGTCGGCATGTTGATGAAGGAGGCAACCGTGGAGCCTCTGTTGTGCACGCCGTGGATGACATGGGGTGGGATGGTCAGCAGCACCTTGTTCACGGCGCCGACATCCAGAACATTGAGCTTCTTGTATGTCGGGCTGCCCTTGCGCAGGTCGTAGAGAACGACCCTGATGTCGCCATTGGTGTAGGCGAGCCGGTCTGATTGCCGTCTGTGGTAGACCCAGGCCCGAATCGAGCCGGCCTCGGCGGACACCCAATAGACATGCGGGACTGGCGCGACCGCCTCGCGCAGCGAGGAGAGCAGCACTGTGAGGTCGCCGCGCTCGTCCGATCTAGTCCTGAGCCGCTGCAGGCGCACGCCGTCAATCAGGTCGGCGCCAGGGACATCGTCCAATAGGGGCGCATCCTCGGTCCACGGCTCGTCTTCGACGAAATCTTCGAGCGACAGCGTCTCCATCTATCTTCCCCCCGGACGAAGCAGCACGGCATTCCGTCTCATACATTCTCGCAGGTGGTAAGACGAGCCTCTATTCTTCTGGGGGCACGCGGGATCCGGAGTTGCTTTTGTCACGCCTGACGTTCCGCCGGATCATGCCGATGTCGGCGCCGCCGATGGCGAAGGCGACGGCGAAGTAGACGACCATCGCCCCGAGCACGAGCGCGAACAGCGCCGTCGCCTGCGTGTAGAGCGGGACGCTCGAGCCGAGCCACGGTCCGGCGGCGTCTGCGGCGAACCACAGCGCCCCCGCCATCGCCGCGGCGGACAGGACCAGGCGGGGGATACGCCGCATAAGGCCGGCATCGCGGCCCCAGTGGCCGCGCCGCACCAGCACGACGAGCAGCAGGCCCGCATTGACCCAGCCGGCGAGCGCCGAGGCGGTGGCGATGCCCGGCGCGCCCATCGAGGGGAAAAGGATCAGCGCGGTGGCGATGTTGACCGCCACCGAGATGGCCGCGAAGACCATCGGCGTCCGGGTGTCCTCGCGGGCGAAATAGCCGGGCGTGAAGGCCTTGATCAGCACGAAGGCCGGCAGGCCGAGGCCGAATATGGCGAGGATGGACGACACGACCTCGGTGCTTTGCGTGCCGAAGGCGCCGCGCTCGTAGAGCACCCGGATGATCGGTTCGGAGATCACCAGCAGTGCCGCCGCCGCCGGCAGCGTCAGGAACAGCGTGAACTCGACCGAGCGGTTCTGCAGGTTCGAGGCCTCGACCATGTTGCCGGCCTTCAGCGCCCGCGCCAGCTCCGGCAGCAGCACGATCGCCACCGCGACGCCGACCACGCCGAGCGGCAGCTGGTAGATCCGGTCGGCGAGGTTGAGCGACGACACCGCGCTGTCCTGGCCCGAGGCGATGGCAGTTCCGATCAGCGTGTTGATCTGGGTGATGCCGCCGGTGATCGCGGCGGGCAGCGCCAGCCACAGCAGGCGCTTGACGTTGGCCGTCAGGCGCGGCCGGCGCAAGCCGATCGAGACGCCGGCGTGGCGCACGGCGATCCAGACGATGGCGAGCTGCACGATGCCCGCCGCCAGCACGCCCCAGGCGAGCGCATAGCCCACCTTCAGCCCGTCATGGCCGTTGTACCAGGCGTTGGCCAGCACCCCGACCAGGATGATGTTGAGGAACACCGGCGCCACCGCCGCGGCGAAATAGCGGCGCAGCGAGTTCAGCATGCCCGCCATCATCGCGCCCAGAGACATGCAGATCAGGTAGGGGAACATTATCGTGGCGAGCGCGACGGTCAGGTCGTACTTGCCGGCATCGTCGGCGAAGCCCGGCGCCACCACGAAGCGCACGATCAGCGGCATCGCCAGCTCCATGGCGATGGTCAGCACCAGGAGGGCGGAGAACAGCGCGCCGAACACCTCTTCCGAGAAGCGCTTGGCACCCTCGACGCCATTGGCCTCGATCTCCTTGGCGAAGAGCGGCACGAAGGCGGCGTTGAAGGCGCCTTCGGCAAACAGCCGGCGGAAGGTGTTGGGGAACTGGAAGGCGGCATAGAAGGCGTCCGCCACCGGCCCGGTGCCGAGGGCGGCCGCCATCAGCATCTCGCGGGCGAAGCCCAGCACCCGGCTCATCAGCGTGCCGGACGCGACCGTCGCGAATTTTCTTACCAGTGACATGGGGTGCGACGGTGCCTTGGAAATTGGGACGTGAAGATGGCCGCGCTCATTCCGCGGCCGCTGCCTTGGTTCTGGCGCGCTCGTGGGCGGCGCCTTCCATCGTGGCGATGAGGCGGGCGCGGATGTTGTCGAGCCGGGTCGGGTTGTCGATCTTCTGGCCGGTCAGGTCGGTCACGTAGAAGGTGTCGATGACCTTCTCGCCGAAGGTGGTGATGTGCGCCGAGGCGATGTCGAGCGACAGGTCCGAAAGCGTGCCGGTGATCTCCGAGAGCAGGCCCGGCCGGTCGAGGCCTTCCACCTCGACCACCGAGAATCGGTTCGACAGCGCGTTGCGGATCTCGGCCCGCGGCTGGATGCGGAAGGTCTTGTGGCCGCGCCTGGGCTTGGTCCGCTTGGCGATCATTTCCGGCAGCCAGGCGCGGCCCGAAAGCACGTCCTCGATCAGCCCGCCCACCCGCTCGGCGCGGCGGCGCTCGTCCTCGTCGCGGTCGAACTCGCGCGAGATCAGGATGATGTCCAGCGCGCGGCCGTCGGCGGTGGTGAAGATCTGCGCGTCGACGATGTTGCCGCCGGCGGCGGCACAGGCGCCGGCGATCACCGAAAGCAGGCGCGGGTGGTCCTGCGCCAGCACCGTGATCTCGGTGACGGCCTCGAACTGGCGCGTCCGCGCCATGGTCGACAGCTGCTTGCCCGCCTCGTCGGCGGCGCGGATGAACTCGGCGTGCCGCTTCTGGTCGTCGAGGTCGACGGTCAGGAGGTAGTTCTCGTAGTGCAGCTTGACGTATTTCTCGCGCGCCTTCTCCGGCCAGGCCTCGAGTGCCGCCGCGAGCGTGTCGCGCGCCGCGGCCGTGCGTTCGGCCCGCGACAGCTCCGAGAAGCCGCCGGTGAGCAGCAGCTCGGTCTCGTAGTAGAGCGTGCGCAGCAGCTGGCCCTTCCAGCCGTTCCACACCCCGGGGCCGACGCCGCGGATGTCGCACACCGTCAGGATCAGCAGCAGCTTGAGCCGTTCCACCGACTGCACCACGTCGGCGAAGTCGTCGATGGTCTTGCGGTCGTTGAGGTCGCGCGTCTGCGCCGTCATCGACATGGCGAGATGGTTCTCGACCAGCCACGCCACCGTCTCGGTGTCGGACGGCGAAAGCCCCATATGCGGGCAGATGCGGCGCGCGATCTTGCCGCCGGCTTCCGAATGGTCCTCGGGCCGTCCCTTGGCGATGTCGTGCAGCAGCACCGCTACGTAGAGCACTTCGCGCTGCTTCTTCAGCCCGCCGATCAGCGAATGGCTGAGCGGGTGGATCTTCTCGCCGTCGCCGTGCTCGATCTCGGAGAGCACGCCGATGCAGCGCAACAGATGCTCGTCCACCGTGTAGTGGTGGTACATAGAGAACTGCATCATGGCGACGATCTTGCCGAAGTCGGGGATCAGCCGTCCAAGCAGTCCCGCCTCGTTCATGCGCCGCATGTTGAGCTCGGGATTGCGGTCAGAGGTCAATATGTCGAGGAAGTAGCGGTTGGCCTCCTCGTTGCGGCGCAGCCCCCTGTCCACCAGCCCCAGCGAGCGGGTCAAAAGCTTCAGCGCGTTGGGGTGCAGCTCCAGCCCATGCCGGTCGGCGAACCAGAAGAAGCGCAGCATGTTCACCGGGTCGCGCTCGAACACCTTGTCGTCGGCGACGTTGATGCGCTGGTTGTCGATGATGAAGTCGCTGGTGCCGGCGAGCTTGCGCCGCCGCCGCGTAAATCCCTGCAGCAGCCCGTGGAAGCCCGGCGCGTCCTTGGCCTGCTCCTCCTCGAGTGCCGCGCAGAAGATGCGGGTCAGGTCGCCCACTTCCTTGGCGACGAGGAAGTAGTCCTTCATGAAGCGCTCGACCGCCGACAGGCCGGGCTGCGTCGTGTAGCCGAGGCGTTCGGCGATCTCGCGCTGGATGTCGAAATGCAGCCTTTCCTCCGGCTTGCCGGTCAGGAAATGCATGTGGCAGCGCACCGCCCACAGGAAGTCCTCGGCCTCGACGAACTGGCCGTACTCGCCCTCTTTGAACACGCCCTTGTCGACCAGCTCTGCGCCGGTGCGGACCCGGTAGTAATATTTGGCGATCCAGAACAGCGTGTGCAGGTCGCGCAGGCCGCCCTTGCCGTCCTTGATGTTGGGCTCGACCAGGTAGCGGCTCTCGCCGGACTTGGCGTGGCGGCCGTCGCGTTCGGCGAGCTTGGCCTGCACGTATTCGGCGCCCGTGTCCTTGACAAGCTCCTTGTCGAAGCGTTCGATGAGCTCCTCGCAGAGCTTCTTCTCGCCCCAGACGTAGCGCGCCTCCAGGATCGCCGTGCGGATGGTGATGTCGGTGCGCGACAGCCGGATGCACTCGTCGATGTTGCGGGTGGCGTGGCCGACCTTCAGCCCCATGTCCCACAGCATGTAGAGCATGTATTCGACGATCTGCTCGCCCCAGGGGGTCTGCTTGTAGGGCAGCAGGAACAGCAGGTCGATGTCCGAGCCCGGGGCCAGCGTGCCACGGCCGTAACCGCCGACCGCCACGATCGCCATGCGCTCGGCGCGCGACGGGTTCTTGGCCCGGTACACATGGGTTACGGCGAAGTCGTAGAGGACGCGGATGATCTCGTCCATGAGGTGCGAGATGCGCGTCGCGCAGGCGGTGCCGCCCTCGTCCTCCATCAGCATCCGTTCGGCGACGCTCTTGCCGGCGGCGATCCGTTCCTTGAACAGCACCAGCGCCTTGGCGCGGATCGCCGGATCGGTGCCGTCTCCGCCCGTCGCCGCGGTCAACGCGGTGAGTTCGCGGCGCAGTTCGTCCGCGTCGATGAGCTGATCGAGCTTGAGCGGAATGTTCGTCATGTGCCTCGGCTGGCCTCGCCCTTGAGGCCGCGTCTATAGCGCGATTTTTTCGCCATGGGTATGGCCCCTCGCCCTGCGGCGAGCCTGGCGGCAGGATGGCGCGTTGACCTTCCACCTACTGGAGACATTATGCTCGATTCGGCAACAGGAGCGTGGATTTTACTTATGAATGAACATCACCAGCACCACGGACATTCTTCGAAAGGCACCGAAGCGGCGCAAGATGTGATTCGTGATCCGGTCTGCGGCATGGTCGTCGACCCGGCCGCCGGCAAGCCGACGCTCGAGCGCGAGGGCCACCTGTTCCACTTCTGCAGCGCCGGCTGCCGCGACAAGTTCGTCAAGGAGCCGGAAAAGTACATCAGCGCCACCGATCCCGTCTGCGGCATGGGCGTCGACCGCTCCAGCGCCAGGAATTTCCTCAAGCACGAGGGTTCCAGCTTCTATTTCTGCTCGCCGGCCTGCGAGGGCAAGTTCAAGGCCGAGCCGGCCAGGTATCTCGGCGGCAAGCCAGCGGCGCAGGCCGCGCCCACGGGCACGCAGTACACCTGCCCGATGCACCCCCAGATCATCCGCGACAAGCCGGGTTCCTGCCCCATCTGCGGCATGGGGCTCGAACCGATGATGCCCACCGGCGAGGAGGGGCCCAGCCCCGAGCTGGTCGATTTCACCCGCCGCTTCTGGATCAGCGCGGCGCTGTCGATCCCGCTGGTCATCGTCGTCATGGGGGCGATGGTCGGCCTGCCCGTCCGCGAATGGATCGGCGAGCGGGTCACCGCCTGGCTGGAGCTCGTGCTCGCGACGCCCGTGGTGCTGTGGGCGGCGCTGCCGTTCTTCGATCGCGGCCTCGATTCGTTCCGCAACCGCAGTCCCAACATGTGGACGCTGATCTCGCTCGGCGTCGGTGCGGCCTACGCCTACAGCGTCGTCGCCACGCTCTTCCCCGGCCTGTTCCCGGATCAGTTCCGCACCCATGGCGGCTCGGTCCCTGTCTATTTCGAGGCGGCAAGCGTGATCGTCACGCTGGTCTTCCTCGGCCAGGTGCTGGAGCTCAGGGCGCGCGAGCGCACCGGCTCGGCCATCCGCGCCCTGCTCGACCTCGCGCCCAAGACAGCGCGCCGCATCGCCGATGACGGCAGCGAAAGCGAGGTGCCGCTCGAGGAGGTTCTCAGCGGCGACCGCCTGCGTGTCCGCCCCGGCGACAGCATCCCCGTCGACGGCGTCGTGCTCGAAGGCCGCTCCTCGGTCGACGAATCGATGATCACCGGCGAACCGGTTCCGGTCGAGAAGGTCGAGGGCGAGAAGCTCACCGGCGGCACGCTCAACAAGAACGGCTCGCTGATCATGCGCGCCGAGAAGGTCGGCGCCGACACGGTGCTGTCGCAGATCGTCGACATGGTCGCCAAGGCGCAGCGCAGCCGCGCCCCCATCCAGGGGCTCGCCGACCTCGTGTCGTTCTACTTCGTCCCGACCGTGGTGCTCATCGCCATCGTCTCCTTCATCGTCTGGGCGCTCGTCGGTCCGCAGCCGAGCATGGTCTTCGCCATCGTCTCGGCGGTGGCGGTGCTGATCATCGCCTGCCCCTGCGCGCTCGGCCTCGCCACGCCGATGTCGATCATGACGGCCACCGGCCGCGGCGCCCAGGCCGGCGTGCTGATCAAGGACGCCGAGGCGCTCGAGCGTTTCTCCAAGGTGAGCACCCTCATCGTCGACAAGACCGGGACGCTGACCGAGGGCCGCCCGCAGCTGACCGACGTGGTCGTCGCCGACGGCATGGCCGAAAATGAGCTGCTGGCGTTGGCCGCCGGCCTCGAAAAGGGGTCTGAGCACCCGCTCGCCGAGGCGATCGTCGACGGTGCGGGCCAGCGCGGCGTCGCCGTGCCCGAGGCCCAGGACTTCGAGTCGGTCACCGGCAAGGGCGTCACCGGCACGGTGTCGGGCCGCAAGATCGCGCTCGGCAACGCCGCGATGATGACCGATCTCGGCCTTGACATCGCCGGCCTGTCGGCACGTGCCGATGCGCTGCGCGCCGAGGGCAAGACCGCCATGTTCGTCGCCGTCGACGGCAAGCCCGCCGGGCTTGTGGCCGTCGCCGATCCGATCAAGGCGACCGCGGCCGAGGCCATCCGCAACCTGCACGACCTCGGCATGCGCATCATCATGGCGACCGGCGACAACGCCCGCACCGCCAAGGCGGTCGCGCAGAAGCTCGGCATCGACGAGATCCGCGCCGACATGCTGCCCGAAGGCAAGAAGGCGCTCATCGACGAGCTGCGCGCCAAGGGCGAGGGCGTCGCCATGGCCGGCGATGGCGTCAACGACGCGCCCGCGCTCGCCGCCGCCGATGTCGGCATCGCCATGGGCACCGGCGCCGACGTCGCCATGGAGAGCGCCGGCATCACGCTGGTCAAGGGCGACCTGACCGGCATCGTCCGGGCGCGGCGCCTGGCCCAGGGCACGCTCCGCAACATCAAGGAGAACCTGTTCTTCGCCTTCATCTACAACGTGCTCGGCGTGCCGATCGCCGCCGGCGTGCTCTACCCCATCACCGGCACGCTTCTGTCGCCGATGATCGCCGCCGCCGCGATGGCCCTTTCGTCCGTCTCGGTCATCGGCAATTCGCTGCGGCTGCGCAGTCTGAAGCTGTGATGGAGCCTATCCGGCTCCCGGGCGTTTGGACTGGTTCAACGAGGAGACTGTAATGACGTTAGTACGAAACACCGCGCTTGCCCTGTCGGCGGCGACGATCGTCGGCCTTGCCGCGGTCGGCACCGGCTATGCCCAGATGGACCACAGCGGCATGAACATGAGCGGCATGGCCGCACCGGCGGCGAACGGCGCTGCGACAGAGGCCTACAAGGCGGCCATGGACAAGATGCACGAGACCATGACGTCGATGGAGTACTCGGGCAATGCCGATGTCGACTTCGCCCGCAGCATGATCCCGCATCACCAGGCCGCCATCGACATGGCCAAGGTCCAGCTGGAGAACGGCAAGAATCCCGAGATGCGCAAGCTCGCCGAGGAGGTCATTGCCGCCCAGGAGGCCGAGATCAAGCGCATGGAAGCCTGGCTTCAGGCCAACCCGCCCATGTAAGCTGGGCGGGATCGGCCCAGGAAAGGAACCCGTCATGCCCATTGCCACCACCACGCTTCCTTCCGGCGAGTTGGTACCGGTGCTCGGCCAGGGCACCTGGATGATGGGCGAGGACCGGCGCAGGGCGGCCGATGAAGTGGCCGCCCTCAAGCTCGGCATCGATCTCGGCATGACCCTGATCGATACCGCCGAGATGTATGGCGACGGCGGCTCCGAGGAGATCGTGGCCGAGGCGATTGCCGGCCGCCGCGAAAAGCTCTTCCTGGTCAGCAAGGTGCTGCCGAGCAATGCCTCGCATGGCGGCGTGCTGCGGGCCTGCGAGGCCAGCCTGAAGCGCCTGCGTACCGACCGCATCGACCTCTACCTGCTGCATTGGCGCGGCGGCGTGCCGCTCGCCGAGACAGTCGCCGCCTTCGAGGAGTTGCGTCGGGCGGGCAAGATCCGCCACTGGGGCGTGAGCAACTTCGACACCGAGGACATGAAGGAGCTCGAAAGGCTCCAGGGCGGGCGCAACGCCCAGGCCAACCAGGTCCTCTACAACCTCACAAGGCGCGGCATCGAGTTCGACCTCCTGCCGTGGTGCCGCGGCCGCGGCATGCCGGTCATGGCCTATTCGCCGGTGGAGCAGGGCGAACTGGCGAGCGACCGGGGCTTGCGCGGCATCGCCGCCCGCCACGGCGTCACCCCGGCGCAGGTCGCGCTCGCCTGGGTGCTGGCCCAGGACGGCGTCATCGCCATCCCCAAGGCCGGCCGACTCGAACATGTCCGCCAGAACGCCGCCGCGCGCGACATCCGCTTGACGCCCGAGGACATCGCCGAGCTCGACGGTCTCTTTGCGCCGCCGGCGCGCAAGCGGCCGCTGGAGATGATTTGACCGCCAGCCCTTCTCAGCTCGCCAGCGCCAGGTCCGGTCCGCCGGCCTCGGGGATGGCCAGGCGCGGCGCGATCCCGACATAGCGGGCGCCGAAGGGGCGGGGCGGGGCGATGCCGAAGCCCTGGCCGTAGTCGATGCCGATGCTGCGCAGGGCCGCGGCGATGTCGTCGTTCTCGACGAACTCGGCGATCGTGCGCTTGCCCGTCACCTCGCCGATGTGGTGGATCATCTCCACCATGGCGCGGTCGATGCGGTCGACCAGCATATCCTTGACGAAGCCGCCGTCGATCTTGAGATAGTCCACCGGCAGGGCCTTGAGGTAGCTGAAGGAGGACATGCCCGAGCCGAAATCGTCGAGCGAGAAGCGGCAGCCATGCGCCTGCAGCGCCTTGATGAAGCGGGCCGCCGCGTCGAGGTCGGCAATGGCGCTGGTTTCGGTGATCTCGAAGCAGATCGTCGACGGCGCGACCCCGCTGCGCGCGAACTGCTCGAGCGCGTAGCCGACGAAGCTTTCGTCGCCGAAGCTCGCCCCCGACAGATTGATGGCGCAGGTGGCGATGGGATCGGAATCGCCGGCCCTGGCCTGGGCGGCCAGCGTGTCGAGCGCCGAGCGCACCACCCAGCGGTCGATCAGCGGCATCAGCCCGTAGCGCTCGGCCGCCGGAATGAACGCGCCCGGCGGCACAATGGCGCCGTCGGCGTCGACGAGGCGGACCAGAAGCTCGACATGCGCGCCGCCCTCCGCACGTCCGGCCTGCAGCGGCACGATCTCCTGGGCGTGGAGGCGGAAGCGGTTCTGCTCCAGCGCCTCGCGCAGCCGCTGCACCCAGGCCATCTCGCCCAGCCGGTGCTCGAGTTCGGGGTCGCCGATCTCGCGGAACTGCACCTGGTTGCGGCCGTTGTCCTTGGCCAGGTAGCAGGCGACGTCGACGCTGCGCAGGATCTCCTCCAGCGACAAGGTCGCGTCCGAAAGCCCGACGACGCCGATGCTGGCGCTGGAATTGAAGGTGCGGCCGTCCCACCCGAAATGCAGCTCCTCCACGGCGCGGCGCAGCCGCTCGGCCGCCGCCGTCGCCGGCTCTCTCGGGCAGTTCTCCATCAATATTCCGAATTCGTCGCCGCCCAGCCGGGCCAGAAGGTCGCCGTGCCGCAGCTGTTGTCCGAGCACGGTGGCGATCTTGCGCAGGAACTCGTCGCCCGCCGCATGGCCGCAGGTGTCGTTGACCACCTTGAGCTGGTCGAGGTCGAGATACATCAGCGCATGCACCGCCGGCCGCTTGGCCAGGCCGGCGAGCGACGCCTTGAGCCGCGTTTCGAACTCGCGCCGGTTGGCGAGCCCGGTCAGCATGTCGTGCGTCGCCTGCCACGACAGCCGCGCCAGGAATTCCTGCTCCTTGGTCCGGTCGTGGAACACCAGCACCGCGCCTGTGACCTTCTGCCCGACATAGAGCGGCGACGCCGCGAGCGACACGGCCACCGTCGACCGATCGGACCGCACCAGCTGCTGCGGCACGCCGCTGCCGTCATAGGGCTCGCCCGCCAGCACGCGCTCGATCAGCCCCTCTTCCTCCTCGCCGGTCTCTTCCCGGACCAGCCGGAACAGGCGATCGAGCGGCGCGCCCCGCGCCGCGTCGCCGCGCCAGCCGAGCAGCGCCTCGGCCGCATGGTTCATGTAGTCGAGACGGCCCGCCGCGTCGGTCGAAATCACCGCCTGGCCGATCGAGCCGAGCGTGATCTGGGCCCGCTCGCGCTCCGCGTTCAGCGCGCTTTCGAAGGCCTCGCGCTGCTCGAGCAGCCTGCCGGTGCGCCGCGTGGCGAGCAGGATCAACAGGCTGGCCGTCAGCGCGTTGACGCCGAGCAGCAGGCCGGCGATGGCGCGCGAGCCGCGCCCGAGCGACTGCGAGAATGCGTCGGCCAGCGGCGTCGTCTCGTCGTTGAGGCGGTGGATTCTGAGCTTCCAGTCGGCGCTCCGGGCGGGCGAGACCTGTCCGGCGGCGAAATCGGCGTGGATGGCTTCGCCGAGCGCTGCTATCTCCTGGATCTTGGGATCGGCATCGACCCAGCGCTGCACGGCGTTGGACAGGTAGCTCACGTTCCGGAAGTTGAGGAACAGCCAGATCAGCGCGGGAATGTCGTCCGGGTGGTTGCCGGCGCGCCGGAAGCCGTCGACGGCGGCGCCGTAGTCGCGGTCCGCCCGCTCCATGGCGCGCCGCGCCTCGCGGTCGGCGAGCGGCACGGCGATCGCCTGCCGGAAGTGGTCGAAATAGTCCTGGTCGCCGGTGTCGGCATAGAGCGTCAGGTAGTAGATGGCGTCGCGCTGGCCCTTCGACCACGCGCTTTCCCCCGCGACATAGGCGCGGACCGCCGACAGCATGTAGAGGCTGGCGCCGGCGATGATCGTCTGGACGAGCACGACGACGATGAAAGGCCAGAGCAGCCCGAACAGCCTGAACCTGGATCTGGTGTCGTTCTTCGTGTTCACATGTACTGCGAAACGAACTCGCCCCCCGGCTTCTCGTTTCCGCACTTCTTGCGGCAATACTTGCAGTTGCTACGTGAACAGGCTTTAAGATTCCCTTCACGGAAAGCTTCGAGTTGCTGCTGCCGTGTCGAATCCTACCGGTCCCATGGGCTGGATCCGTCGACGCGACTCCCATCCCGTGCGACGGTCCGGCCTCGGCGGCAAGCGCCCGGAAGTGCCGGCGGAGGAACGAACATGCGAATTCATTCGGACCTGGTTTGTGGGGGCATCGGCTGATGGCGCCGGTCAGGATCGATCCCGAAAAAATCCGCGAGTTCCGCGACGCCGCGAGCTTCTACCAATGGCTCGCCGCCAACCACGACAAGGCCGACGAGGTCTGGATCAAGGTCCACAAGGTCGCCTCCGGCCTGCCGTCGATCACGCCCAGGGAGGCCATCGACGTGGTGCTGTGCTGGGGCTGGATCGACGGCATCCGCAAGGGGCTGGACGAGACGAGCTTCCTGCAGCGCTACTCGCCGCGCGGCCGCAAGAGCGTGTGGAGCCAGATCAACGTCGACAATGTCGCGCGCCTCATCGCGGAGGGCCGCATGACCGGGCACGGTCTTGCTCATGTCGCCGCCGCCAAGGCCGACGGCCGCTGGGACCGCGCCTATGCCTCGGGCAAGGACATGAAGATCCCCGACGACCTCCAGGCCGCCATCGACGCCGTGCCCGAGGCCAAGGCGATGCTCGGCAAGCTCAGCGAGCAGAACCGTTTCGCGCTCGCCTTCCGCGTCCACAACATGAAGACCGAGGCGGGCCGCATGAAGAAGATCGCGACCTTCGTCGACATGCTCAAGCGCGGCGAGACCATCTATCCGCAGAAGATGAAGCCGTGACCGGCCCGCATTTCCGGCTTCAGGCCGGGTCGGGAAACAGGTTGGCGGCCATGAAATCCACGAAGACGCGCACCTTCGGCGACAGGTAGCGGCTCGTCGGCCACAGCACCCTGAATGTGCCGGTCGGCGCGAGGTGGTCGTCGAGCAGCATTTGCAGCCGGCCGTCCGCGATCTCGGCCGCAACTGCGAAGGGTGGCAGGCAGGCAATGCCGAAGCCGCACTCGGCGAGGTGGACGAGCGGCTCCAACGTGCTGGCCACATGCGTCGTCGGCAGGTCGAGGCGCAGCTGCCCGCCGTCCCGCAGCAGCGGCCACGGCTCCAGCTTGCCGGTGCTCGGATAGCGATGATGCAGGCACCTGTGCTGCACAAGGTCTTCCGGCACCAGCGGTGTTCCCGCCGCCGCCAGATAGTGCGGCGCAGCCACGATCCGGTGCCGGAACGTGCCGAGCTTGCGGCTCATCAGCCTGGTGTCGCGGACCTCGCCGGTCCTGATCACGGCATCGAACCCTTCCTCGATCACGTCCACCAGCCGGTCGGTGAAATCGAGGTCCACCGACACCTCCGGATAGGCCCGCATGAAGGCCGAGATGGCCGGCATCAGCAGCATCCCGGTCAGCGGCAGGCTGACCCGCAGCGGCCCGCGCGGTTCGTTGTTGGCGCTCGACAGTTCCGCCTGCACCGCATCGAGTTCGGCCAGGATGCGCCGGCACGCGTCGAGAAACACGCTGCCTTCCTGCGTCAGCGCCATGCTGCGCGTCGAGCGATGGAACAGCCGCACCCCCATGTCCTTTTCCAGGCGGGCCACGGCCTTGCCGACCGCCGAACTCGACAGGCCGAGCCTTTGGCCCGCCGCGACGAAGCTGCCGCCCTCGGCCGCCTGCACGAAGACATCGAGCGATCCGAGCCTGTCCATGCTGCCTCGATTGCGGAAAAGATTGCCGGTCTGTAGCGAATACCGGACCATTTATCCGATATCCTTGCCCCGATATCCAGTCGTCGTGCGGCAGGCAAGCCGCTTCCCAGCGACACAGGAGTTTCAGTTGGACAAGAAATTCGCAGCCGGCTTCACCGACAAGCCGCAGCCGACCACCTTCGTCGTCAATGTCATCCACGCCCGTCCCGGCCGGCAGGAGGAAGCGTTCCGGCTGATCCAGGACGTCGTGCACTACGTGGCCGAGCGCAAGGAGGGCTTCCTCTGGAGCAACCTCGCCAGGAGCACCGACGGCAAGACGGTGGTCAACATCGAGGCCATCCAGGGGGCGGGCAACGTCGACGAGTTCTTCTCGGACCCGGCCTTCGTCGAGAAGTTCCGCAAGCTCGACGCCGTCTCGTCGAGCGAATTCCACGTCTACACCGTCGACGACCTGGTGATGCCGAAGCGCGCGGACAGGTAAGGCCCAGGCTCGTGACATTGCGTGCCCGGCAGGGGTTCTGCCTCGCCGGGCACCGGCACTTCATTGCGGCGGCCTCAGATGGCTGGGGTCGGCCGTGTCCGGGCTGGACGCGTCTCACGCCCTGTAGAGCCTGAGCGGCTTGGTCGCCTCGCGCCGAAGGGTGCCGGCCCCGACACGATCGACGCGACCACCCGGTTGTCCTCGACGTTTCCATTGCGCACCAGCTTGCGCACGAAGCCGTCGACGTGTCGAATGTCGGGATCTCCAGCACGTCCGACCCCAGCCGGAACCGGTGCTTGCCGATCGTGGGCAGCCCCTTTGGTCGCGCATCCTCTCGCCCGGCATCAGCGGCATGAAGCTGCTCGCTTTGAAGGCGATCGCCAAGATCTCGTCGCCGGCGGCATAGTCATGGGTGACGGTTGCGGTGGTCAGCCCGGTGCGCAGCACGGTGGTCGTGTGGCGTTCCTGAAAACGACCACGTCCCAGCCCTGCATCTTCATCGACCCGCCGGCGGCAAACCTCGTCCGCGTCACCGCCTCGACAAGCGGCGACGACCACCCCTCCAGTGTCACGACCTCATACATGTTTGCCGCCGCTCTTCTCGCGAGGGCAGCGTCGCCGGAGTTGCGGGGGATGCAAGGATTGCTCGCCGGGCGTTATGTCCAAAAGAACCGCCGAGTCAGGAGCCGTGAGTCCGACAAAAATACTGCATGGCAATTAGGCGCAAATCCACTTAGGCTAACTGCACCAGTCCTCTTTCCGGAGTTTGCGTTCCAATTCGCGTTGCGACCGGCAGGACGAATGCCATGCTGTGCAGGGCTTCGTTTACCAGTTTTTGAGAGGCTCAGTATGGCTGAAAGTTGAGCTAATGGCGCGAAGTGACCTACTACTCTCTATTGTTCGGGCAGGCGCTGAAGGCGATCAAGCAACCTTGCGTGCTTCAGTGGAGGCGCTGGTAGCCGAAGAAAAGTCCAAACAGCATAACATCTTGGCCGACCGCCTTCAGCGTGTGATAAGCTCGGTACCTGCGGTCGGTAAGCTGGAGGCCCGGCAGCCGCTCGCGCCAGGTCGCGACATCATCCTTGAAACTGTCCCGCAGCGCCAACTTTCCGAACTCATTTTGCCACTCCCAGTCACCGAGCAGGTGCGAAATTTGGTTGAGGAGCAAAGCAGAGCGGACCTTCTAAGAGTCCGTTTGGAAAGTCAGGGATGGGCATTCCGGCGTAGGAGGTTGCCGCCCATGGCGACGAGGATCATGGCCTGGGAGACGTCAATCCG
>NZ_JBNPXB010000023.1:0-56413 GCF_050433525.1 Aminobacter sp. BE322
GTCTCACGAAAAGTGAATCAGTCTCGCAAATCTGAATCGCCTAAGCTATTGAAAAGGGCCGCATGTGTGCAGCACAAAAAACGGTCAACCCACAATCAGACCGAGGATTCCTCGGGCTGGATCGAGATTCTTGACAAAGGAATGTTGGTCACCCTGCGCGGCAAAACCGGCTGGCGCGAGGTGGAGATCGGACGCGGCTCGTCCGACGCCACCTGCCCGATTGTCACGTTGCAGACCTGGCTGAAGCTCGGCCGGATCGCACACGGCCCCTTGTTCCGACGGGTGATAAGCCAAGGCAAGACAGTCGGCGTCGAACGGCTCAATGACCAGGAGGTCGCCCGCCTCGTCAAACGCGCCGCCATGGCCGCCGGCGTCCGTGGCGATCTGCCGGAAGGTCAGCGCAGCAAGCTCTTTGCTGGCCATTCTCTGCGCGCCGGCCTTGCTTCTTCGGCCGAGGTTGACGAGCGCTATGTGCAAAAACAGCTTGGCCACACGTCGGCAGAGATGACCCGAAAATACCAGCGTCGCCGCGATCGCTTCCGGGTCAATCTCACCAAGGCCTCGGGACTGTAGAAAAAGCCCCCTCCCCTGCTGCACCTGAGCGCGAAGGAGCAGAGGGTGTGGTCGTCGAAGGGCTCGTCTTTAGATTTTGACGCTCAGCGCGGCCTCAGGCTCATCCTCAATTGGAAGCGGAACGGCTGCTTGTCCAACGGGGCCTGATGCTGCAAGGTTCAAGAAGTGTTGTGGCGCGAACGCAATACCCATCGCGCACCCTGACCTTGACCCGAATTGGCCAAACAAATCGTAAACGCGGGAGCGCGTAGCCTTGGAAACCAGGATCATCGATAGCCGGAACGATTTCGCACAATGGGCGATCGATAGGTCGAATGCGATCCTCACGGATCAGGGTTCCGAACTCGCGACCGCAGTACGCAATGGAAATGAGGCCCTAATCGGTGAGACGGCACGGGCGCTCGGCCAAGCGATCGTCGATGCGCTGATCGAGGCGTTCGACGGTCTCACCAGCGACGAATGAGCACCACGTGGCTCGCACCGCTGGCTATGCAAAAGGAAACAGCGGCGGTACGCCAGTAGGCGGCACCCAAAATCTATTCAGCGATCATTGACTTCGGCTTGCGCTGTGAGACTTGGCCGACCCTGTGGTGGGGAACAGCCTAGTGACGCGTCTCCAAACGATCGTTTATCCGTATCTTCTATGTTTGGAAAACGGAACGATGGGCAGCTCGGAGGCGCTCCAAATGGCAGCTGAGACGCAAAAACGAGCTTCCCGTCGACCACAGGGCCGCCTGATCGGCTATGCGCGCGTGTCTACGGATGAACAAGCGACAGAAGCGCAGGAAATCGAACTGCGCTCTGTCGGCTGCGATGTGATCGTCCAGGAGCACGGCTCCGGCGCATCGCGCGCCCGGCCGGCTCTCAGCAAGCTGCTGCGCGACGTTGGCGCCGGCGACACCCTCGTTGTCGTCCGCATCGACCGCCTTGCGCGCTCCGTCAGCCATTTGCTCGAGGTGATTGAGGACCTGACGGAAAGAGGGGTGCATTTTCGCTCGCTGCGGGATCCGATCGACACCACGACGCCGCAGGGCATGTTTTCTCTCCAAGTGCTCGGCGCCGTGGCGCAGCTGGAGCGCTCGTTGATTTCCGAACGCACGAAGGCCGGCATAAGGGCGGCGAAGGCCAGGGGAAAGCTCTCCGGAAACCCTGGGATCCGCGAACGCCGACCGGAGACGCTCGCCATGATGACAGCCGCCCAGAAGGCAGCTTACGGCGCACGCATCCAGGCAACTGCCAGCCAGTGGCTTCCGACTGTGAAGCGCATGCGCCCGGATCATACTTGGGATGACATCGCGCGGGCACTGCAGCAACGAGGGCAGGACTGGACGCCCGAGCGGCTTCGTCGCGCCGTGAGATGGCTGGTTACCGAGCACATGGCAGACCCCGCCTTGCTTCGGAAATCGCCGCCTCGCCTCCCGGAGGACCGGCTGATGACGCTGGTCACTGGTATCCACGCCTCGAACCCGGATTTGACGCTCCGGGAGATTGGGGCGCAGCTCGAGAAACTTCACGAGCGCACACCGCGCGGCGGAGCCAAGTGGTCTCCATCATCGGTGAAGAACCTGCTCGACCGCGCCCGGCGCTCTGGACTGCTGGCGAGCGAAACTTCGTGACCATGCCTGGGCGGTGACAGCCAGTGCCCGATCGTGAGAGACACCAAACGAGCGGCATCATGGCAGCGGCTTTAACTTCTGCAGACTTTTCACGAGCGAATCCGAGAACTCAAGTCGCGGTGCTCCGCCGGCGTTGCCCGCGGCTTCTGATTGCCGCCGCTTGTTCTCATCCAGCTTGGCCCGCAGCAGCGCCATGATCATCGGCCAGGTCGAGAACTTCCCTTCCCTCGCCTTGTCTGTCAGGCTCCGCAAGTATCCGCCCGCGCTGTTGATCTGACCCGATCGCTGATAAATCGCGGCCAGTGCAATCGCGGCCTGAACCTCGCCCATGACGCCTTGGGCATCCTGCCAGGCGCTCCGACTGATACCGAGCATCGTTCGTCCAAGTTCTGCGGCCGCAAGCAAGTCGCGCCAGTGGCGGATCTCACCCGATTGAACGATTTCCAGCAGGTTAGGGCAGGCATCCAGCACAATACTCAACGGCAAATCACGCTTCGGCAAGCTCCGCACGTTATCGGTTTCCGCAGCGCTGCCGCTCGCTTCATTCTTTTCTCGAAAGCCGTGTTCAGATTCAGATATGGATTCGGGATTTGAATTCTGTATGTGGCGCTCAAAATGAGACTCATTGGCGTTCGCATTTTGCGTTTTTGTGAAGGATTCCAATATGTCACTGATCTCGGCGTGAAGTTCCGCGAGTTGCCCGCAGATGTCCTCGAGAAGTTGCCTCGGCGCCGTGCGCGGAAGTGTTGCGATGATCGTTTGATAGGCTTGAAGCACCCTGCCCCAATTACCCGGCACGCCCTCTTCGATCCCGGTGTCAATCATCTTGACGATATCGCGCCGCAGCAGCGTCAGACGCTCCCTGGCAACGCGAAACGCCTTCTTCTCCGCCTGGACGGTCTCAGCGAGATCACGAAACTCCTCGGCGCGGGCGACGATCGGCGACAGGTCGAAGCCATAGGCCTGCTCCACTTCCCCTGCCCTGCTCCTGCGGGCGAAGCGCTTGCCGTTCGGACTGTCGCGACGAATGATCAAACCGCATTCCACCAGCACAGCCAGATGGCGGCGAAGCGTTGCCGGCGAGATGCCATTGGCCCTGGCCATGAGCTGCTCGTTCGACGGCCAGACGATGAGTTCCCCCACGGCCGAGAGCTCCGTTTCCCGGTGGAATGAAAGCAGCGCGTTGAGGATCGCCAGAGAGCGATCGGTCGCGCCGAGCGGCTCGCGCGCTTCACGGATATGCTGGAAGACCTGCCACTTATTGGCGGCTGCCTCCTTGGGCATTGCCTTTGCGGTCGCCTGGCTGGCGATCTGGCCAAGCGTCAGCGCTCGCCGCCCGAAGGGCGTCGTTGAAATATGTATCTGCATTGTCTTTCACCTATCGCTAGGCAAAAGAAATTGGCTCGCCGAAACGACGTTTTCCGTCGCGGACTCTTGACTGCGATTCGCGGAAGTGCGATTCTCTGGGTGCTAACTTGGAGAAGGGCTTCCGAACGATGTTTTGGGGGCCTTTTTCTTTTGCTTCGTTTCGATCTCCTGCTTCGTGTTCAGTTCGCCGCTATCCGACTCTCTTGCGGTATTCCGCGTAGAGTCGGGGGACCTCGTTCAAGACGAATTCCGCAAACTCGGGGGAAGCCTTCCGATCGACGCTGAGCGTCACCTTCTGCTTCGTCTGAGAAATTCTACCAACTTCATTGCCCTGGTGAGTGACAGGCACCTCGTCTTTCGGAGCGAGCGCACCGTCCTTGAGAGCTTTCGCAACTGCCTCGAAGCGCTCCTTCGACTTAAGCAGCTCGAACCCAGGACGATTGGCGACGTTCAGCGCCTGCTTTGCGCGCTGTTTGTCTGACGCCAACATATCGGCCAATGCCATCCAATTGCGACGGCCTACGCCGTGCGCGGGGCCGATGGCTTCAATCAAGTCCTCGGGAATTTTCGCCGCGACAGCCAGCATGTTTGAAAGATCACTCTTATAGATCGCCAAGGCTGACATGATGACGTCACGAGGGAACTGCTTTTCGAGGCGTTGCGCGAAGCGAACTTTTTCGATGTAGGAGAGGTCCTGCCGCTCGTTGTTCTCCTGCCCTTGCGCAATGACCAGTTCTTGGTCGCTCATCGTCCTAACGACGGCCTTTACCGGCCGCTCCAGAGCGATCGCAGCGCGCAGTCGGCGATGTCCGAATGCAACTTGATATTTCGCTGGGTCGTCGGGGTGGGGCCGAACTAGGATGGGAACCTGTTGCCCCTCGTTCCGGATCGAGTCCACAAAACCGCGAAAAGCTTCATCATCGGACAACATTCGGTCCGGGATAAATGAAGGCTCTACGTCGGCAGTGTCGAGTTCGACTATGATCTGGCCCGATAGGAGCTTCTTTTCAATTTCGTCCGCTCGCTTCGAACGCTCACTGAGCTCCCCGAGCGACTGCCCAAGGGCACCAACCGGCGTGGCATCGCTCGGATCGGTCAAATCAGGTGAACCTAGAAGAGGTCGCAGCCTTGATGGCCGGCGTGGGCCTTGGTCTTCCTGCGAGACTGCGGGCACGGTATCGCGGGTTTGATCCGTCGGCTTTTGCGACAGGTTGCCAAAGATCTGCTTCCGGCTCATGCGGCCCTACCCCATGCTTTCTTGATCAGCGCCTCAATTTCAGCGTTGACACTGTCAACAGATTCCAACGCTCTGTCGTAGGTCGACCGCGTAAACTGGCTTCTCTCCACCTCGAAAATTGTTTGGTTGGTGAGACCGGCATCGGAAATCGCGGTGCTCTTGAGCATCGGGTGATTGAGGACGTGATCGCCAAAAATAGAGCGCAAAAAGGCGACCATCTGGTTCTGCGGGCCGTCGCTTGGCTCAAAGCGAGTCACTAGGTACTTCATCCAGAGATATTGCGACGACGCCCCTGCCCTACTGATTTCTTCGAGCAGATCTCCCGTCATCGCCAGGAACTGGCTCATCGACATTACGTCCAGCATCTGCGGATGAATCGTGATCAGAACCGACGTCGCGGCGGTAAGCGCTGACATCGTCAAGAAACCTAGTTGCGGCGGGCAATCGATTACCACGACATCGTACAGCTTCTGAACTTGAGAAAGCGCCTGTCCAATGCGCGCAAAGAACAGAGTATCGCCCGGCGCACGCGTCATTAGGGCCTTTGGCGTATCGTGCTCGAACTCCATCAATTCGAGATTGCCAGGCACCAGATGGAGATCTGGGATATACGTTGCTCTGACAATCTCGGCGATCGGGCGCTTCTCTTCGTCATACCGGATTGCTCCGTAGAGCGTTTCGTTGGGCCCGACATCGAGCTCGGGCTGGTGTCCGAACAGCGCGGAGAGGCTTGCTTGCGGGTCCAGGTCGATAGCTAGGACGCGGTAGCCGCGAAGAGCAAGATACTGAGCGAGGTGGGCCGTCGTCGTTGTCTTTCCCGACCCCCCCTTGAAATTCATCACAGTGATGACCTGGAGTTGCTCGGAGCCGGTGCGCCAGGGTAAGTATCGCTTGTTTCCTCGAGTCCCACTGTCCAGTGACTTCCGAATCTCATGGATCGCCTCGACCGAATATGTACGGCGCCCCCCCGCCGAGACGTTACTAACGTCCGGCATCTCGCTAGCGACCTGTCGGAGGTAACCCTCCGTGATTCCGATCAGCTTCGCGGTTTCGGCCGGCGAAAAATTGCGAATGCCTTTTTCCGCGTCTGGTTGAAATGTGCTAACGTGATGTGCTTGGAGCTCGGACGACAGCGCCGCGGAATGACGCTGAATGAGGGTCTTGAGCTCATTGGTCACGTCCGTTGACGCTGGCGGTTTAGCAGTGGTCTCCATCAGGTTCTTCCATTCCTGCGGTAGTTGCGGAAAATTTACGAGATTGCGAAAAACTCCGCAGGTGAGCGAACTATGCCCGATTCTTTCTGTTCTGCAACAAAATAAGGGTTAACGAGATATGAATGCCCCGGGGTACCAGCATTCAGTCGGGGAAGTTAGCCGCGGCTAACTGGTAATCTCGGTCCGCCCCAGGGCCACAGCCACGCACGGTGTCGACGGAGCCCAACCGCGATGGCGCCTACGAGAATCACCATCGTTGTGGCGAGAGAGGATTATACGTGCCATTAGCGCGGCGCCAATCCGCAGGAGTCATGAAATTACTCGACCAAATCCCTGCGCTCGCGGCCTTTGCCTTCGCCTCGATCTCCGCATAGCCGGGCAGCGGATCTTCATGCTTTGACACAGCCAGGACATACATCCCCTGCCCGAGACCCAAAGCTGCTATGTCGATCGCGTCGACGTAGCACTGCGCTCGATACCCTCCACCTGGAATAACGCGGGTCGGCCGACACTCGACCTCCTTGACCAATGTGCGAGACGCGAGCCACGCCGTAGCCACTGCGCCACATGGCCAGTCCACATTTCCAAGACGCGCCTTCTGTCGGAGTTCGCAGGAATCGACGGCCTCCAGGCGGATTCGGGTCGCAGTACGATATCGTCCTCCGTCCTGAATCAAATCGAACGTGACGCCATCGTAGATTTGCGCTTTGCCTATGACCGTTTCCGGCAAACCCTGGGCGGCGACGCCGCCGGCGGTCGAGAACAAGCTGAATGCAATGGCGATCGCATAGGCTGCCGGACCCCACCCGCAGCCTCGGCTTTCCACATATCTCGTCCGAACCTTCATCAACGCATCCGCCACTTCTTGCAGAACCCAATAAATGCTTTTTCGATGCTCGGTTGGGCGAGATCGATATTCCCCTTGCGGCACCAGGACCTGAAGGCATCCGCCACGGTCTCGACATCAGGCGTCGGTTTGGGCGCATGCTCGCGAACCAGCTCCGCCCAACCGGACCAGTTGATGCGGTCCTGAGGAAAGCCGCGATAGGGATGTACCGGGCGCGAGGAATGAATTGCGACGCCGCCGCCCTTCGCGCCGGCAAGCGCAAACAAAGACCGGCTAATTCGCAACTGCCCGTTTCTGCCTCGCTGAATGAGTCTCCGAAGATACGCGCCGGGGTTGGCGACCTGACCATCATCTGCGCGCTGCACGGTGACAGCAAGCGCGGCGATGGCCGCGTCCGGTCCCAGATCGTTTTCCGCCTCGGTCCATACCTGGGCATTGATTGTCGCGGCGGCGCACAGCCGGCGGCCTGATGACCGCAGCGCTGTCCAACTGTCGAAGACCTCGGGGACGTGCTTTTGAAGGGCAGGGCAGGCGGCTCGCACCAGTCCGAGCGATACATTGCCGATGTCGTCAACCGGGCTCAGCGCCGGCCTGCCATCCGTTCCAGCGGCCGCTAGCGCATCTGCCAGTCTTCTTCCGGAAGTCAGTGGGGTGGGGCGGGGTGGGGCGCCTGAAATAAGTCTGTCCGTTACGGCGGGGGGCGAGTTTCTACTTTCTTCTACACAGGGAAGATCCGCTGTAGTTTGTACCTGACGAAAACTCGTCACCGCGGTGTCTAAATTTGAGCGTTGCGACGCGCTTCGGTACGCCTCTTCAACCTGCTCACGGAGAACGGTCAACTCTTCGATCAACTCGCGGAATTGGCCCAGGTCACCCGGCACGCATTCCCGCAGCCTATCCAGCCTCGCGTGGAAGTGTTGCCAGTTGCCCACGAGCCCATCGCGTTCCGCCGCCACCAGGACAGCCTCGATCTCTCTGCGGATCTGTGTACGCTGATAGGAGAGCGTCCTGCGCTCGCGTCCTTCCTGCTCATAGGCAAGGGCGATCTCGAGAAGTTCGTCATAACGCATGATGATCGGCGATAGGTCGATCCCAAACGCCTCCACGATCTTGCCTTGGTCGTCCCGAACACCACGACGCTGGTAGGTGGGGTGCGATGCATGCGCGATAAGTCCTGCCGCGGCCAGCCCGCGCAGATGATGTCGGGCCGTAGAGATGGATAAGCCGAGTTGCCGCGCGAGGGCCTCGTTAGAGGGCCAGACGATCGGGCTGGCGTCCTTGCAGGTCCAGTCGGCCGCGGGCGAATAGCCGAACAGTTTGTCTATCATCGCAATCTTCGCCGCCTTCAGTCCCAACGCGGCGGCCGCGCGCTTAGCCAACTGCAATGCCTCAATCCGCTTTACGGCCAGTGTCCGATCGCCAGCATAGTCCCGAGCTGCCCGGTGCGCGGCCAGGCCGGCGGGCGTGATCCGACGAACACCGGCCACTGGTTTCAATCCTTCGGCCGATGCAAATTCTTCAGTAGTGCTCATTCCGGTACCTCCCGAAACGGCAAGCAGGATCGTTCGCCGAAGTGGCGTTTTGCCTTGACACAAATTTGGGCTTTTGCGATTATTCGACCCGTCACAGGTTGCGGTTCTCGCCAAAGAGCCCCAGCAAAGAATTTCGATCTTCAGTGAACCGGCCTTGGAAGCGTCAACTTCCGGGGCCGTTCCTTTTTTGCCGTATAGCTTCTCCATCACACGGTTTGTCTACGCGAAACGAATCAGTCTGCGCGTGAGAGCAGGTGAGTCGTTGCGCGAAGTATGCTAGCGCGCTTATGCGCAAGCAATACTGTGCGTTTTCATCATGTAATGGAAGTCTTTTTAAGACGACTTTTCAAACGACTGAGGATCACGTAGCGCGGTTTAGGAGCCGTAAACGCCCTGAAGCCTCTCGAAGATTTCCGGCGCGATCTCGTACTGCCGGGCCTTGCCACGCCCGATTGACGTGCGCCCCCAGGACTCTTTCAAAAGCCCTCGCACGACCAGCGGATCAATGGCTTCCTGCGCTGCTTTCCTTGTCATTCCAGTGACTTCCGTCACGTTCGTTATGGTCAGCGCCGTATCTGCCTTTTGCAGCGTGTACAGGAGATTCATCATGCCGAGCTGGCGCAGACGCGAATTCGGCGTCTCGTCGGGCAGGGGCTTCGACATGATCTCGTGCGTAGCCAAGGTCGCAAAAACCGTGTTGTGCCAGCGTTGGTTTAATGGGCTTGGCATCTTCTTATCTATTCGTTATCGTGCAGTATGACAAGGTGGTGAAGCCTCACGGACGGCGGGCCAATGGAGAGAAAAACGGGAGTTTGGGCATGAAAAATGCGGTCATTCGGGCACTTTCTGCCGTTTTACTCTGCGTTCCATTGTACACGTTTTCGTCCTCCATTGCGCGAGCAGATGATTGGGGCTGCCAGGTTCTCCTATGCCTTTCGAACCCCGGTGGCGCAACGCAGTACACCGAGTGCCGCCCGCCGATCGAACGGCTTTGGTCGCATCTCGCGAAGGGGCGATCGTTCCCGATTTGCAGCGGCGTTGGCTTCACAGCGACGAAGCCGCGTTATGAGCCGTACTATTGTGACGCCGGGTTCCGGCTGGTCACACGTTCGGGAGATCGCAGAAATGACGTCGGCTGCGTCTCCACCGAACCCAAGGTCGTCGACAGCGCCATGTGCAGCGATCGCGACAATGGCGGCGCCTCGGGACGCTGGCATTTCGAAGACGGCAAGCGGGTCTGCAAGGCACTGGTCACCCAACGTCCTCATGTGCGCGAGCAGCCGAGGTATGTCGACGTTACTATCGATGGCGCCGGCCGCCAGCGCGTGTGGTTCTAGCCCATGCCGGTTGCCTTCCTCGCTCTCGCTCAAAACTGCGCTCCGCAGGTCGCCTCGGAAACAATTGCGGCTGTCGTGAGCGTCGAAAGCGGGTTCCAGCCCTTTGCAATCCGTATCAACACAGATCATCCGCTCGCCGAGCAACCCAAGACCCGAGCCGAGGCAATCGAGACGGCGACGATCCTGATCGCCGAGGGTCACGATATCGACCTCGGACTTGCCGGGATCAATTCCGGTAATCTCGGTCGGCTTGGCCTTTCCGTCAGCGACACATTCGACTTCTGCCTCAACATCAAGGCCAGCGCGTCGCTACTTGACGGTTACTACCAAATAGCTCTCCAAGGTGGCGCGACGACGGCACAAGCCGAAGCCGTCATGCTGCGGAGCTATTTCGGCAATGGTGACGCCTCGGTCGGCGAAATGGTCGGCTACGACAGCCGGGTTCTGGCCGAGCGCGCGCGGCTGTCCGACCGTCTCGACAGCATCGAGATTATCGAGGCGCAAGCGGAGGCGTTGCCGGCGCGCGAAAGGGCAGGGGAGTCGTCTGCCGCCACGGTCGACAGCGGTCCGGCCGGGAAGAGCCAGCAGCAATCCCAGGCTTCAGTGCCGCGATGGGATGTCTACAGTTCGGGGCGGCAATCCTCCGTCCTCGTCTTTTCCAACGAGCAAAAGGAGTAATGCGCCTATGAACCTATCGGCTCGCATAAGGCCGTACGCGGCGACCGCAGCGATAGCGGCGGTATTTTCCCTGACCTTGGTCGAGCCGAGCTTCGCCCAGGCGGGCGGGATCGAAAGTGTGCTGCAGAATATCGTCAACATGCTTACCGGCAATGTCGCGAGACTGCTGGCTATCATCGCCGTGATCATTGTCGGCATCGCATGGATGTTCGGCTACCTCGATCTACGCAAGGCGGCCTTTGTCGTGCTTGGCATCGGAATCATCTTCGGTGCGACCGAGATCGTCAACATGATCTCAGGAGGCTAGTGCGTGACCGAGCGGATTGCCCTTGTGGAAGACACGCTGTTTCTCGCCTGCACCAGGCCGGCGATGATCGGCGGCGTGACGATGGAGGCGATGGGGATCAATATGATCTTCACGACGATCCTCTTCATCGTCGCGGGATCGGTGGCCTACGCGCTCGTCGGCCTGGTGTTCCACGTCATCTTCAAGGCGATCGTCAAGCACGACCACAATATGTTCCGCGTGCTGCTCGGTTGGATCGAGACGCGGGGCAGAACCCGCAACAGCGGGTTCTGGGGCGGATCGAGTCTCACTCCGATGAAGCTCGTTCGGCGCTATGACGAAAGGGATCTCGGCCTTGCCTAGTACCGCGACCGTCAGGAGCCGTGAGCTCGAACCCGAGACCTTCATCCCCTACGTCCGCCACATCGATGAACGGGTGATCGCGCTTGACTCCCGTGCCCTGATGGTGGTCATCGCGCTCGAAGGCGTGTCGTTCGAGACGGCCGACACGCTGGACCTCAATGCGCTGCACCGGGACCTCAACACGCTCTACCGCAACATCGCGGATGAGCGGCTGGCGCTGTGGACGCATGTCGTTCGGCGACGCGACAACGAGTATCCTGACGGCGAATTCGCGAACGCCTTCTCGCGCACGCTGAACGACAAGTACCGCAACCGCATGATCGGGGAGGACTTGTTCCGCAACGATCTGTATCTCAGCCTCGTATGGCACCCGGGCAAGGATGCAGCCGAGCGGGTGGCAGCGTTCCTGTCGAGATTGCGCAAGGCGCGGCGACGCGGGGTGGAGCTTGATGTGGATGCCCTCAAGCGTCTCGACGACACCATCGTCGACGTTACAGCCGGCCTGAAGCGTTTCGGCCCGCGCGTTCTCACCCTTCAAGAGCGCGACGGCCTTGTCTTCTCGGAGCCGAGCGAAGTGCTGCACCAACTGGTGGGCGGCCGCCGTGAAGCCGTGCCGCTGACCGAGGGCCGCGTTTCATCGGCAATTTATTCCGACCGCGTCATTGTCGGACGCGAGACGGTCGAGATCCGTCACGAAGGATCGAGCCGTTATGCAGGCATGTTCGGTTTCAAGGAATATCCGGCCCGCACGCGGCCCGGCATGTTCGATGGCTTGTTGACCGTCCCCTATGAACTGATCCTGACCCAGAGCTTCTCATTCCTGTCGAAGTCAGATGCGAAGACGGTGATGGGACGCAAGCAGAACCAGATGGTCAGCGCCGGCGACAAGGCCGGGTCGCAGCTCGAGGAGCTCGATGATGCGCTGGACGATTTGGAATCCAACCGCTTCGTGCTGGGTAACCATCACTTGACGCTTACGGTCTTCGCCGGAACGGTGAGGGAATTAACGGACAATCTGGCGAAGAGCCGAACCCATCTGACCAACGGCGGCGCGGTCGTTGCGCGCGAGGATCTCGGGCTGGAAGCGGCCTGGTGGGCGCAGCTTCCCGGCAACTTCCGCTATCGCGTCCGCTCCGGCGCGATCACCTCGAAGAATTTCGCGGCCTTTTCGCCGTTTCATTCCTATCCGGTCGGTCAGCGCGACGGCAACGAATGGGGACCTGCCGTTGCCATGCTGAAGACGGCGTCGGGATCTCCGCTCTATTTCAATCTTCACTATGGCGATCTCGGCAACACCTTCATCGGCGGACCTTCCGGCTCTGGCAAGACGGTGCTGCTCAACTTCATCCTGTCGCAGGGCGAGAAGTTTGATGCCAATATTGTGTTTTTCGACAAGGACCGCGGCGCCGATCTTTTCGTGCGCGCCGCCGGCGGCACATACCTGCCGCTAAAAAATGGCCGGCCGACCGGCTGTGCCCCGCTGAAGGGCATGGAACTGACGCCGGAGAACAAAGTGTTTCTGGCGCAATGGGTGACCAAGCTTGTCGGCTCGAAAACGCGAGAACTCTCCGTCGCGGAAACCCGCGACATCGCCAATGCCATCGATGGGCTCGCCGATCTGCCGGTAGAGCGGCGCACGATCGGCGCGCTGCGCACCTTTCTCAACAACACCGATCCCGAAGGCATCGCATCTCGATTGCGCCGCTGGGAGAGGGGAGGGCCGCTCGGTTGGGTATTCGATAACGTCATTGAGGACATTGGCCTTGGAGACTTCGGTGTTGGCGGCAAGTTCGTCGGCTATGACATGACCGACTTCCTCGACAATGAGGAAATCCGCACGCCGCTGATGGCCTATCTCTTCCACCGGGTCGAGCAGCTGATCGACGGCCGCCGCATCATCATCGTGATCGATGAGTTCTGGAAGGCGCTTGCCGACGAAGGCTTTCGCGATCTCGCCCAGAACAAGCTCAAGACCATCCGCAAACAGAATGGGCTCATGCTGTTCGCCACGCAAAGCCCGCGCGATGCGATCAACTCTCCGATTGCGCACACCATCATCGAGCAGTGCCCCACCCAGGTCTTCATGCCCAACTCGCGTGGCAGTCGAGCCGACTACGTCGACGGCTTCAAGCTCACCGAGCGGGAATATGAGCTGATCGCACGGGAGCTCTCCAACGAGAGCCGCCGCTTCATCGTCAAGCAGGGTCATAACAGCGTCGTCGCCGAGCTCAATCTCGGCGGCTTCGACGACGAACTCGCCGTGCTCTCCGGTCGCACCGCCAACGTCGAACTTGCCGATACGATCCGGGCGGAGACCGGCGACGATCCGGAAGCATGGCTTCCTCTCTTCCAGCAGCAAAGGAGTGCAGGCTGATGCGTATGCGCAAATCGATGATGGCTGCCGCCATCCTTGTCCTGTCGGCCAGCGGCGCCGGCGCGCAAGGGATTCCCGTGATCGACCAGACGGCGATCCTGAAGCACATTGAGAGCATCACCCAGCTCAAGTCGCAGCTTGACGCGCTCAATCAGCAAATCACCCAAGCCGAGCAATTGTTCGGATCGCTGAACAAGCTGACGAACATGGCCGATGTTGTTTCCCTCCTGAACCAGCCGGAAATCCGCAAAGCCTTACCGCAAGACTTTGCGGCGATCGAAAGCCTGCTCAGCGGCAACGGCTCGGGTGCGTTCGGCGATGCCGCCTCGAAATTCCTCGGCGAGAACTCGACCTACCAGACCTCGGCCAACGATTTCTACGCCCAGGAACTGGCGCGCGTTCAGAACCGCAATGCCGGCCAAATGAGCCTTGGCCAGCAGATTTACGATGCCGCCACCAAGCGCATCGATGGGATCGATCAGTTGCGCCAGCAGATATCGTCGGCAAGCGATGCCAAGGACATCGCCGATCTCCAGGCGCGCATTCAGGCCGAAAGTGCCTTCCTGCAGACCGATCTCCTTAGGATGCAGGGGCTGCAGATGGTCCAGCAGGCGCAGGCCCAGGTCGAGGATCAGCGCAAGGCGGAAGACTGGCGCAAGCGCATCGACACGATGAACACGGCGCTGTCGCAATGAAGCATGTCGCGGCTCTCGTCATGATGGCATTGCTGGCGGCGTGTTCGGAACCGCCTCCGGCTACGGTCATCACCGTCAGCGAATTTCTCGCCGACGAGAGCCTGCGCGCTGATCATATCGGAAAGTGCCGCGAGAACCCCGGTGAACTCGGGGAGACGCCCAATTGCCGCAATGCCGAAGAGGCGGAAGGCAAGGCCCGGCTCGAGCGCATGAACAGGGCGCTGGGGGGATAGCGCCATGTACACCGTCTTCGACTTTCTCGATCGCCAGTTCACGACGCCGCTCCAGAACTTCATCAGTTCCGGTACAAGCGGGATCAGCGCGTGGGTGACGGGGCCGTTGACAGCAGCGCTGACACTCTACGTGATCCTTTACGGTTTCCTGATCCTGCGCGGATCGGTGCAGGAACCGATCATGGAGTTTGCCTTCCGGGCGATAAAGCTCGCCATCATACTGATGCTGGTGAGGAACGCCGGCGAATATCAGACCTATGTGACTAACGTCTTTTTCGAGATTCTGCCCAGGGAAGTTTCCGAAGCACTGAATACCGGCGGCGCGCCGAGCGCTACGACCTTCGACAGTCTGCTCGACAAGGGTCAGAAATCCGCCAATGATATTTGGGCACAGGCCTCATGGCCGGTCGATCCGCTGACCGGTTTTGCCGGTCTTGTCGTCGTGTTTGTGACTTTTGTCGTGGCCTCGATCGGCTATGTTGTTTCACTCTATGCGCGGGTCGCCCTTGCGATCGTTCTCGCGATCGGACCGATCTTCATCGCACTGGCCATGTTCCAGTCGACACGCCGCTTCACCGAGGCGTGGATCGGGCAGCTCGCCAACTTCGTCATTCTGCAGGTTCTGGTTGTCGCGGTCGGCTCGCTGCTGGTCACCAGCTTCGCGACCATGTTTACGACTGTCGAGGCTTACAGCGACGTCCTGATGCGCCCGATCGCCGTCGGCGCCATCGGGCTTGCGTCACTGTACGTCTTTTATCAGCTGCCAGGTATTGCCTCGGCGCTCGCCTCCGGCGGTGCCTCGCTGACCTATGGCTATACCGCGGCGCGCGATGGGCACAACAACACCGTAGTGCGCGCGATCGGTTGGAGTTGGCGCAGGCTGACCGGCAGAGGAGCCTGACGCCATTACCATGAGGGGTATTTCAGCGTGCATATAGTTCGAGTTGTAACAATGATGGGGCTGCTGGCGGCGGTCTCCGGCTGCGCGACGCTAAGTTACCCGCTGCCTAAATGCGACGGTTACGCGAAGCGTCCGCTCAATCGTTCGATGTGGGATTGGGATGCCGGGAAAGCACAGGGCAATCCGCAACAGCAATCCTCGCGCGCTGGTGGCGACGCGTTAGCCTTGGCGTTCGCCGAGCATGAACCAACCGTCGCGACCGTAGCCTTCGCCGGATTCGACGAAGCCGGCTCTCACGCCGCTTGCCGGGCAGGGTAGGGGGCATGGTGACGACAGACAGTCTCAAGGAATATTTCGACAAGGCGCGCCGCTTCGATCAGGACCGGATCGTCTCCGCCGAGCGCTCAAAACGACTCGCCTGGTTCGTCGCCATCGTCGCCAGCGTGCTGGCCTGCGTCTCGGTTGCCGCCGTGGTCGCGCTGACGCCGCTCAAGACGGTCGAACCCTTTGTCATCCGCGTCGACAATTCGACCGGCATCGTCGACGTCGTGTCAGCCATGGCGTCGACCGCCGGCAACTATGACGAGGAGGTCACCAAATATTTCGCCGCCCGTTACGTCCGGGCACGCGAAGGCTATGTCTGGTCGGAAGCGGAAGAGAATTTCCGGACCGCATCGCTGATGTCGAACGCGGCTGAGCAGCAGCGCTTTGCGGCCGCGTATCGCGGCGGCAATCCGGAATCTCCGCAGAATGTCTATGGGCGCTCGGCGACGTCCCGTATCGGGATCAAGTCAATCTCACTCATCAACAGCAATGTCGTTTCAGTCCGCTACACGCGGACAATCACACGCGGCGAAGATGTCCGCACAACCCATTGGGTGGCAACGATCACCTATTCCTATGCCAATGCCCCAATATCCTCCAGCGACCGGTTGGTGAACCCGCTTGGGTTCGTGGTGAGCGAGTACCGGGCCGATCCGGAGGCCTTGAATTGAGAAAACGATCGTTCCTTGCCGTGGCCATCATCGCGGCACTGGCCGCATTCCCTGTTCAGGCCCTGGAGATTCCGACCAGCGCGCAGCAGGACAATCGCGTGCGTTTCGTCAGCTACCAACCCTACAATATCACCCGCATCGTCGGCACGATCCGTTCTTCGGTCCAGGTGGAGTTCGCGCCAGACGAGGAAATCGCTCATGTGGCACTCGGCAATACCGTTGCCTGGGAAGTCGCACCTGCCGGCCACATCCTGTTCCTCAAACCACGCGAGAACCAACCCGCCACCAACATCTCGGTTGTGACGACACGGCGCGACGGCTCCAAGCGCAGCTATCAGATGGAATTGGTCGTTCGAGACGGTTCGGTCGATGCCGGGCAGAACACATATTTCTATGTGAAGTACCGCTATCCGGCCGATGAAGCAGAGCGGCGACGCCTCGAGGATGAGGCGAAGAAGCGTGCGGCCGAGGCTGGTTATGCCGATCAGGTCCTCGGCATCCATGAACAATACGGCCCACGAAACTGGCGTTATTCGGCGCAAGGCTCCGCCGCAATCGAACCGCAGGCGGTCTACGATAATGGCAAGGTGACGACCTTTGCCTTCAGCGGCAATCAGGAGATGCCCGCGATCTACATAGAGAATTCCGACGGGACGGAAAGCCTGGTGCCGAAGACGGTTCAGGGCGACCTCGTTCTGGTCCATGCGATCAGCCGCAAGTTTATCCTGCGGCGTGGATCGGACACGCTCTGCATCTTCAACGAGGCCTATTCGCCGGTAGGCGTCGATCCGGGAACCAATACCACCTCGCCCTCGGTCGAACGAGTGGTGAAGGTTCCGGCCGCCGGACAATAAGGGAGCCGCCATGACAGATACGCCAGAAACATCGATCCCCGGCGAACGCGGTCAGACCTCGGCGGCACGCAAGGGCGACAGCAATCCCTTGCTCAAGCGAGGCGCGGTCGTGCTGGCGGTCGTCGCCTTCATGGGTTTCGCCATGTGGTCGATGCGCCAGGGGCCGAAGGAGGACGTCGAGCAGCCGGGATCGGGAGTGATCCGTCAGACGACGGAGTTCGAACCGGCCCGGGCCGAACCCGAGCCCGTGGCCCTGCCAGTTCCCGAGATCAAACTACCGACGCCGGCCGTCGAGACGGCGGAGACGCCCCCGGTCGATGAACTGCTCGATGCGGCAAGACGGGCGCCGGTGATGGCCTTTGGCGGCGGTCAGTCCGGCAACAATGCCAGGCCTTCCAATACGGGCGACGCGACGACCGATCCAAACTTCGTCCCGGTTGACGGCCTCCTGGGAGGAGGGGGGCAGGGCGAGAACGAGGATCAGCGCTTCAACCGGATGCTGAAGCCAACTGTCCTGGAAGGATCGAAGGCCGGACATCTCGGCAACCGGAACTTCATCGTGGCGATGGGGACCTCGATCCCCTGCGCGCTCGAAACCGCGCTGTCATCCGATCAGCCGGGATTCACCAGTTGCGTGATTACCCGAGATATTCTCTCCGACAACGGCCGGGTCGTGCTGATGGAGAAAGGCACCCAGGTCGTGGGCGAATATCGTGGCGGACTGCGCCGCGGCCAAAGCCGGTTGTTCGTGCTCTGGAACCGAGCCAAGACGCCCACAGGCGTCATCATCACAATGGCCTCGCCGGCAACCGATGCGATCGGCCGGGCTGGCTTTGATGGTTACGTCGATACGCATTGGTGGGAGCGCTTCGGAAGCGCGCTACTTCTGTCGGTGGTCGGCGATATTGCCACCTATGCCGGTCAGGAACTACAGCGCAGTGATGTGCAGGCGCAGGGCACGACAAGCGCCGGCAAAGACGCCGCCGCGATCGCCGTCGAGCAGTCCATCAACATTCCGCCAACGCTCATGAAGCACCAGGGGTCACTCGTTTCGATCTTCGTGGCGCGCGATCTCGATTTCTCAAGCATCTATGGTCTGCGGGTCACCGAGCCGCGCAACACGATCTACGACCGCGCCGTGATAGGCGACTTCTATCCAAAATCCGATTTGGTCACGAAATAGGGCAGGGGATGGCGGAAAACTCCGATGCTGGCGTCGTCCGCCAACTGCTTCTGCCGCTCGATCGCTTCTTGAAAGACGAGAGCCTCTACGAGGTCGTCATCAATCGACCCGGCGAAGTGCTGACGGAAGGAACGGCTGGCTGGAAACGCCACGAGCTGCCGGACCTGTCGTTTGACAAGCTGATGCGGCTGGCCCGCGCGGTGGCAAGTTACTCAAATCAGGGCATCGACGAGACGCGCCCGCTTCTCTCTGCCACCCTTCCGGACGACGAACGCATCCAGATTGTGATCCCGCCGGCGACGACACGCGACACCGTTTCCATCACCATCCGCAAGCCCTCATCTGTTGCGCTGTCCACGGCTGATCTGGAGGAGGGCGGCTTGTTCGAGAATGTCGTTGCGAGCGCCGATCAGACCTCTCGTGAAGATCCGTTGTTAGCGAGCTACCGCAGCGGACAGTATCGCGTCTTTCTCGAAGGTGCGGTTCTTGCGCGCAAGAACATCATCATCTCTGGCGCCACGGGATCCGGCAAGACCACGATCTCGAAGGCGCTAATCCAGCACATTCCAGACGACGAACGGCTCATCAGCATCGAAGACACACCGGAGTTGACGATCCCGCAGCCGAACCATGTCCGGCTGTTCTATTCCAAGGGCGGGCAGGGGCTGGCAAAGCTCGGCGCGAAGGATCTGCTTGAATCGTGCCTGCGCATGCGCCCGGATCGGGTCCTCCTGCAGGAGCTGCGTGACGGCACTGCGTTCTACTACATCCGAAACATCAATTCCGGGCACCCCGGCTCGATCACCACCGTCCATGCGGATTCACCAAGCCTGGCGTTCGAGCAGTTGACACTCCTGGTCAAAGAATCCGAGGGGGGACAGGACCTCGACCGGGAAGACATCCGAAACCTGCTGAAGATTTCGATCGACGTGATCGTGCAGTGCAAGAGGGTCGGCGGCGGGTTCCGGGTGACGGAGATTTACTTCGCTGACGCCATTGCCCCGACCGCCCGCATCTCTTCAGCTGGAGGGGTCGCGCCATAATCCATAGCGTGCGGGCTAGGCAAGATCCGCATTTTAGAAAGTTGGACCATCTTATGAAAACAGCGCGCCGTCGGCGATCCGCCAGTCTCCCCGTACATTTTGCGACAAACTTATCCTGCGGTACCGCAAGGTCTGCAGAAAGGTGTCTTCGTATGCGCACCTCGAACGAAGCATGTCTGACCGTCTCCGAAGGGGAGCATCTCGCTCAATCCATCAATTTGGCTCTCGCGTGTTACTGTAGAGAACAAATGAGAGAGGGTGACGATCTTATTCTCGAGCTCAACTCTTCCCGTGCCATCATCCGGCCCGTTCCGGGAATGCTGTGGCTACGCGTTGACGCGTCCGATTTGCTGACCTGCATTGGAACGAAGATGTTACTCGAGTCTGCCCTGAGAGCGTCTCGAGAGGATGCGCCGAGACATGTTCTGTGGGTGCAGGCGGAGCACGAGCCCTTTGCGGCCGTCCGGGCAGTCATCCAGTCCGGCCAGATCACCGCCTACTAGAGCCGCGCGCTCGCCGTGGCGATGAGGCGATGAGGCGATGAGGCGACGCGATAGCATGATCTGATTTCCTGATCCCAGCGATTCCAGTGGTGGCCGGGACCCCGCCAGGCAAGCTTATCGCTTTATCGAGATCCCAGCATTGCGGCCGCGTTCCAATTGCTGTCGCTGCAGCTGGGTCTGACCATGCACCGCCTGCACCTGAGACTGCACGCGCGCGAGCGTGGCGACACGCTCATGAGGGACAGCGAGGTTTCGTGACAGTCGATCGAGATCCCCTGATTTCAAGGCATTTCGGTCAGAGGGCGTCAACCGCCGATTGATTGACGAAGCGATGCCGTCCAGCTCCCGTCGCAACTGCGGGGCGGCGTGCAGCCTCGCGGCCTGCTCGTGCGCCGGCGCCTGCAGGATTGCCGTCAATCCCACCGATGGCGCTCGGATTTCCTGACGCTGGCGATGTTGCTCCTCACGATGCTTCGTCTCGATCTGATGCCGCTCGAAATCGACCGTGCGGCCATAATCCTCCATTGCGGCGGCAAGCTGCGGCAGATGTGCCTTCGCGGTCTGGCGTTCCGGGCTTTCGGCACGCAGGAACCGACCGCCCTCGCCTGCCATGGGTCCAAGCTTTCCAGCCCGGATATCCTGTCCAGCGACGGAGCCCGCCATGGCGCCATCGATGCTCTCGACCGTCGCCGATGTAGCAGCGGCGTTTCCATAGACCAGTTGGGATAGCCGTTCGATTTCAGAACGCTTTTGCTCCAGCCGTGAGGATTGCCGCAGCTTGGTGCCGATCTCGGCCTCGCTCAGATCGGGCACGTCCCGCCCGGGAATGAGGACCTCTCCCGGTCGAACCTGCCGCTCCGGTTTCTCTTCCTCACGATCACGGACCAGGGGACGCGCCAGAGGGTCTTCGCCGCCTGGAATGATGGGACTCCGGTCGATGCCGATCCGCTGCTTGACCTCCCGGGCGGTCTTCATGGCATCGTCATCATCCGAGCGACGCCGATCCGCCAGAAACCAGGCGAGGTCTTCGCGTGAGTGGGCCTTGACTTCATCGAGCAGGGACGCCGGCGCGCTACGAGCCTCCATACGATCCACGACCTTGGCCCAGACAAGCGCGAAGGCGTCGATTTCCTCGCGGGACAAAGGTCGGCTGCGCGTCTCCTCGAGCACCTGGCGCGCCATGGCGGCCGCCCGCCACTGTCCATTGGACAGAACATTGTCATAGACCGCTTCGCCATCGGGCCGTTGAATCAGGACCCGGCTGGCGAGCTTGCGGCGCTCAATGCGCTCCAGGCTTTCGGCAAGGCCGGTGACGGCGGCATCATGGACGGCGCGCGGCGGGATCCGCGCCGCTGCGCCGGCATGATGCAATTCCTCGAAGCGGTAGTGGCAACCCTGCCAACTGACTCGCGAACTGACGGCCAGCACGCGCGCTTCGATGCGATAGCCGGCCGATCGTCCGGCCGTCATGATTTTCTCGACATTGTCGGGCGTCCTCATCGTGGTTTCAAACACGACATGGACACCGTGACCGGTGGCAGCGGTGAGCAGCTTCTCGCTCCAGATACCGGCGTCGGCTTGCGTGAAGCGCGACGCCGTCATCGGATCGGCGTTCTGGTGAGCGACAAAACCCGGATGATAGGATCGCAGATCATCGCCGACGACGCGGATGGCGGGACCCGTTTCCTCCAGCTCCGTAAGGCTCGCCGTCAGCAGAGCTGTTTTGCCGGAACCAGGCTGGCCGCCGAGCACGATCAGGGTCGGCCGGTCCGCTTTGCCGATATCGTCGGGGAGATAGTCGGGCAGGATTTCCGTGCGAAAGATGTGTTCGTTCTGGGCCTCCGACAGCCGGCCGAGGGTAGCTTCGTCCGCCATGGATCAGAGCTCCCGCCAGAACGCGGCCGCGTCTTTGACCCGCGGCCCCCATTCCGCGATCACGGCTTCGATCTGCTCGGGATCGCCGACCCGAATGCGGTTCTGCACCGCAAGCAACTCCCGCCGCTTGGCGCGCAGCGCTTCGGCGCCGGCCGGATCGTTCGCCTCGATGGCGGCAACGCGTTCCGATACCAACCCACGCGCCTGATTCATGATTTCGATGGCGAGCTCGGCCCGCACAATCGCGTCGAGCGTTGTTATCTGTCCGGCCATTGTCTTGTCCCTTCTGCTATCTCGTGATGCCTTTGGTCTGGTTGAGTGCCCGCATCTGGCGCTCGGCGATGATGTCCTGGGCCTTGTCGGCGCGAACGGCATTCTGCAGCACCTTGAGGCGGGGCTGCATGGCCTCGAAGACCTTGCGCTGCGCCGCCGGCACCCGATCGATGACGTTTGCCTGCGCACGTCCAATCGCGTTCGGCCCGAACCTCTTGTCGAGCGCATTGCTGACGGCTGCGAACTCCGCTCTCACCTTTGCATCCAGAGAACGGACGAGCCGGGTTATGTCCTTGGGAGACTTCTCGGCTGTGGCCGTCACGCGGGCCAGCTCGGATACCGCCCGTGGTGACAGTCCGGGCACCGGTACGCTCATTCGCTCCCGATCTGCGGCAATGGCCGCCTTCTCGGCGTCGAACGCGCCCTGCCAGGCCTTGCCCGTTGCAACGACGCTGGCGGCTGCGCTCGCCACGGCTTCGACCGCAGCCTTGCGTTCCCGCCCGGTGGCCATGAGCCGATCCACAACGCGGTCGGAACCGCGCAGTGCGCCATAAGCCGCGGGGTCGTTCGCGACGGCACGCGCGATGCGCTCGGGCTCGACGCCCTTGACGACCAGAGCCTCAATCGTCGCAAGGGCCGCCGCAGGATCGCGCCAGACGCGCTGCGCGGCCTCAGCAAGTGCTGCGCGCTGTTGCCTATAGCGGGGAACCTCCAGCGCACGCTTTTTGGCTTCATCATCGACAGTTGCCGCGAACTCGGTGACCGCCGCGAGCATCGGCAAGGCGGGTGGCCTGGACATCTCTGGAGCCGTGGCCGGATCGTAGGCCGCCGGCGCTATGACCCGCGATGGATCGTGCCGCTCGGCCAGATATTGCAGTTCGTTAAAACGGCGCACGGCCGCAAACAGCGTCGTCAACTCTTGCCGTTTTGCCTCTGGCATTCCTTCGGGCATGCGCGCGACCATCTGCTTTTCGGCATACTGGTCGGCCTTTTCGGTAAAGGCGCTCCAGCCGAAGCGGGCGGTCAGCGCTTCGCCGAGGGCCTTCATCTCCTGCACCAGCGAGCGCTCTGACGCTGCATAGGCAAAGGCCGTCTTGTAGGCGCCTTCGCCGCCCTTCTCGCGAACCGCCTCGACTTCATTGAGCCGCGCCACCGCATGCGGGGACAGTGCCGGGACCGAAAGCGCCATGGCGGCGCGGCGCGCATGCTCACGGTTCTCAAAATTGGCCCGGTCATGCTTGAAGTTTTCGGCGTGACTGCGCGCCAGGGGGCCGAGCTCTGCGACAGCGGCGACGGCCTCAGCCCGTTCCTTCCGCGCTATCTGGCCGTCGACCAGGCTGTCGCTGCCACGCATGGCCCCAAGCATCGAGGGACTGCGAGCAAGCTTTTCACCGAGCTGCCGTGGCTCGACTTCAAAGGCCGACGCCTCCGCGTTCAGACGATCGAGGGCAGCGGCAGGATTGCGATAGATACGCTCGAGCACGGGGAGCAGAATCGCCTCGCGCTCTTTCCACCGTGTCGACGCAAGATGCTCGATCCGCGCGTCTTCGTCCAGCGAGCGGATAAAACTCGCCTGTGGCGCGAGCAGATATCGCGTCTGTTCGGCAGCCGCCCCAATCTGCGCGGGCGCAATTCCAGATACACCGACATATGCCGGATCCACCGTTTGCGTCCGAACCGCCCTATCGTCGTAGGAGACGCTGCGCTCCTTCTCGATCGCAAAGCCGAGTGCGACGCTGGCGCGCTCCCAAAGCCGCGCCACGCGATCACGTTGTGCACCAATCCACGACAGGCGCCGCTCCATCCCCTGCTCCATTCCGGCAGCAAGCTCGATGGCATGATCCATGTTGCGGCGGCGGGCGAAGTCGACAATCTGTGCCTGGTAGCCCGCTTCGGATTCGTAATCGAGCGTCGTCGTCTTGGCGCCGGAGCGGGACAGGCGCTCGACCAATGACTTAAACAGTTCCGGACGATGACTTTCCTGCGCGAGACGTTCTTGGCGTACATCCGCGGTCTCGGCCCGCTCTGCGGTCCAGACATTGCGTTCGACCTCACGCTCCTCGAAGGTCTTTTTGCCGGTTTCGGGATCCACGACCGGTATCTTCACCGTGACGTGCTCAACTCCGTCCTTGCGCAAGGTGACGGTGTCGCCGATCTCGACGCTGCCTTTCTCAATAGCCTTCGGAAGGCTGACACCCCAGACGCGATGGACCACGCCGTCGTCGGTTTTGACGTCGGCATATGGGCTCTCTTTTGCATCTTCGTCGTTTGGACGGAATTTCGCTTCGCCGGTTTCGACCAGTTGACCGGTGACGCCGGCGGCGTGATCGACGCGCTGCGCCCTGCCCCATTTCTCGCGCGGCGCAAAATCCTCGTGCGCCATATAGAGATCGGCCCGATCGCGATGTCGCGACATCGCAACATAGGCGAGATGCTGATCCATCATGCCGGTGGCCAGAACCAACGTCCTGTCCACGGTCGCGCCTTGAGATTTGTGCACGGTGGCCGCATAGCCGTGGTCGACATTGCGATAGGTGTCCTGGCCGAAGGTTACCTCCCGCCCCGCATCAAGCTTTACCGTGAGCAGCGTCTCGCCCCGCTCGTTCGTCGTGCGAACGACGGTTCCGAGCATGCCGTTCTTCACTTGCTGAACAGCGAGATGCTCGGCGCGCTTCTCAAAGAAGCGGGCGTTTTCGAGGAAGATCAGTCGGTCGCCAATCGCGAACTGCCGCGCGCCCCGCTCGGTCTGGTACGCGCGGTCTTCGCCAAGCGCTTCCTGACGACGCATCACGGTGCGGATCGCATGATTGAGCTTTCCGACATCATCATTGGTTTGCGCCAGAACCAGCAGTTCCGAACCGGTGAGAACGCGGCTTTCCGATTCCGCCTTCTTCCGGTAATCCGCCCGCGCCTGCCCCCAATCCTCGACGATCCGCTCGATCACCGCATCGCGGGTTTCAAGCTGGACGATGCGGTCATGTTGCGCATAAGCGTCGAGCGCCTCCTCGACCTTCCCGCGCGCGAACAGGCGGGAGGCACCGCGCGCCCACTGCTCGCGCTGGCGACGAACACCGGTCAATTCGGCAAAGCCGATGCGCTCGACAATCGCCCGGAACGCCGCGCCCGCCTGGATCGGCTGGAGCTGCATCGGATCCCCGACCAGCACCGCTTTTGCTCCAGCGTCCTCGACAATCTTCAAGACACGCGCCAACTGTTCCGACGACACCATGCCGGCCTCGTCGATAACCAGCACATCGCCCTTTTGCAGCGTGTCCCGACCGTCCGCCCAGCCCAGTTCCCATGAGGCGAGCGTGCGTGATTTGATCCCGGAACTCTCTTCAAGACCCTCGGCGGCCTTACCGGCAAGGGCCGCTCCGACGACGCGACGGTCGTCCGCCTCCCAGGCAATGCGCGCCGCATCGAGCAAGGTGGATTTGCCCGCACCGGCCAACCCTACGACGGCGGATATAGCGCTATCGCCGGTGACGTGCCGGACGGCGTCGACCTGTTCGGCGTCGAGCCTGAACGGCTTCTCCGGATCGCGGCTCTCCACCAGGCGAATGGCGTTACCGACTTTTTCGGACGTCACCGTGAAGCCCGATCGACGCGACAGCTCCCGCGCCGACTGCGCCATATCGTATTCGGTGCGCAGCATGGCGCGTGTGGTGAACACGGCGACGTCGGCAACCTTTCCTGTGTCCGAATCAATCTGCTGCGGCTTCAGCGTCACCAGATCCGACGACGCCATCAGTTGCGCATGGATATTGGCGAAGACCGCCGGATCGTCGACATAGCGATGCAGTGCTTTGGCGATTTCCCGCTCGTCGAATGTCGAACGTTCCCGGCTGAGCTGCTTCAGCAAAAGGCCGGGTTCATCGGCAAGGCGGTCGGCCATTTCCTGCCGCTTCGCCAGGGCGGCTGGTGCGAAGTACATCTCCCTGCCCTTTCGGGCCAAGGCCGCTTTTGCCGGACCGAGATGGCTTTGGGCGATGCCGTCGAGGCCCTGCTCGGCATAGCTGCGCCCATCCAGGCGGATATCGTGACCGGCAAGCGCAAGATGCTTGTTGGCCGTTTCCGCCCAGCCGATTTTCCACGCCTTCATCGTGTCCTTGTCACCAGCCCACAGCCGATAGACGATCTTGCCCTTCGGCCGATCCGGGGTGACGACACGCAGTGGCTTGCCGTCATCGCCGAGAACCGCGACCTTCTTGTTGCCAAAACCATCATCGGTCAGAGGCCGCAAGGTGGTCATCAGGTGGATATGCGGATTGCCGTCCTTGTCGTGATAGACCCAGTCGGCGACCATGCCCTTTGATGTCAGATGGTCGCGGACGAATTCGCGCACCAGGGCAATGTTCTCCGCCTTCGACAGCTCCTCCGGCAGCGCGAAGATCATCTCGCGGGCAAGCTGCGCGTCCACCCGCTTCTCAAAGGTATCGACGGCATTCCACAACACCTCGCTGGCGCCGGCGATCGTCCTCCCATCGATCATGGTGCGGAGCCATGCCGGCGTCTGATCCGGCAGCGCCAGCTCTTCATGCACGAGCTCGGCCTTGCCGCCCTCATACCGGAAGCTCATCCCCGTCTGCTCTTCGTCCATCCTCGTACGATGGCGATAGGCCGCGGCCGAGACGACACTGCGTCCCGCTCCCCGGCTGATCACCTGTGCCCGTACGAACATGATCGCCATGCGATCAGACCCTCTCCCAAGCATGTCGCGTTCCGCGACGTATATTGCGCCCTCGAACAGATCGGGCCGCAGGACCGATGCCGCTTCTCGGGATGCGCCCTTGCGGGCGCAGACCAAAAGTGAGCCTCACGGCTCGGCGCAAACTAGCATCTTTTACTATGCGTTTCTACACGGTATAATCGCCGTGCAAAGGAAGGCTTCCGGAAAGGATAAGGTAGAAAATGCGCGCTAAATCATCGATTTCAGAGATTGACGCCCAGATAGATAAACTACGCGAAAAACGCCGTGGAATCCTCGCCAAGGCCAATGAGCGCTTCGCGCGCGCGGCGGCCAAGGCAGGACTGGCCGAGATGGATATTCCCGACAATGAGCTCGACGCTGTCTTCGAGGAGATCGCCGCGCGATTTCGCAAAAGCGCCAAGGGGCCTTCAGGCGCATCTGCTTAAGCGCCTCGATCGGCGGATTGTGGCCCTGGAACGAAAGCGGCGGCAGACGATGACAGAGGATCGCAAGAAAGACGCGCGCGAGAAGATCACGCTCGGCGGATTGGTGGTGAAGGCCGGGCTGCGACAGGCCGACCGGGCGTTCCTGCTCGGTGTCCTGTTGGAAGCCGCGACCGTACGCGTCGGATCGCCCGAGCATCATCGGCTGAAAGCAAAAGGCGGCATGGCGTTCCAACGCGACCGCATGAAGGACGCCGAAGCGGCGGATGCGGGATCGCCCGTCTCCGACGATTCCGAGAAGGCCAACGGCGACTAAGCGCCAGCAAGAGGAAGCCGGTCATGGCGGGAAAGACGAAACTGAAGCCGGCGCTGTTATGGGCAATCGTGCCTGCCGTCGTGACAGCGATGACCCTGGCGATCACATCGTACAGATGGCAGGCAATGGCGGGCGGGTTCTCGCCTGCCAATGCCTATTGGTTCTTACGCTCAGCACCCGTTCCCAATCTGCTCTTCGGTCCGATCGCGGGATTGATCACTGTCTTCGCGCTGCCGATGCACCGCCGCCGGCCGGTGGCGATGGTCAGCCTGATCTGCTTTCTCGGGGTCGCCGGCTTTTACGCTTTGCGCGAATATGCGCGGCTGTCCCCATCCGTCGAGAGCGGCTCGGTGACCTGGGACGAGGTGCTGTCCTATCTCGACTTCTTCGCCGTCATTGCTGCGGCCGTCGGTTTCGTCATCGTCGCGATATCGGCGCGGATATCGGTCGTCGTGTCCGATCCGGTGAAGCGCGCCAAGCGCGGAACCTTCGGTGATGCCGATTGGCTCACCATGTCGGCCGCCGCAAAGCTGTTTCCGCCAGACGGCGAGATCGTCGTCGGCGAACGTTACCGCGTCGACAAGGAAACGATCCGCGACGTGCCGTTCGATCCGGCCGACCGCGAGACATGGGGAAGCGGCGGCACCGCGCCGCTGCTCACCTATAAGCAGGATTTCGATTCCACCCATATGCTGTTCTTTGCGGGCTCAGGCGGATTCAAGACCACCAGCAACGTGGTGCCGACGGCGCTGCGCTATACCGGGCCATTGATCTGCCTCGACCCGTCGACCGAAGTCGCACCTATGGTCGTCGAGCACCGGACGCAATCGCTCGGGCGAGAGTGCATGGTCCTCGACCCGACAAATCCAGTGACGGGGTTCAACGTTCTCGACTGGATCGAAACGTCAAAACACAAGGAGGAGGATATTGTCGCGGTAGCCCACATGCTGCTGTCGGAAAGCGCGCGGTTCGAATCCTCGACCGGCAGCTATTTCCAGAACCAGGCGCACAATCTTCTGACCGGATTGCTCGCCCATGTGGTGCTCTCTCCGGAATATGCCGGTCGGCGGAACCTGCGCAGTTTGCGCCAGATCGTCTCCGAGCCGGAACCGTCCGTGCTCGCCATGCTGCGCGACATTCAGGAGACATCGGCGTCCGCCTTCATCCGCGAAACGCTCGGCGTCTTCACCAACATGACCGAGCAGACATTCTCCGGCGTGTACTCCACGGCATCAAAGGATACGCAGTGGCTGTCGCTCGACGATTATGCCGCGCTTGTCTGCGGCCGATCGTTCAAATCGAGCGATCTCGTCGCCGGAAAGAGGGACGTGTTCCTGAACATCCCTGCCGCCATCCTGCGCTCCTATCCGGGCATTGGCCGGGTGATCATCGGTTCCCTGATCAATGCCATGACACAGGCCGACGGCGCGTTTCAGCGCCGGGCCCTGTTCATGCTCGATGAAGTCGATTTGCTTGGCTATATGCGCGTTCTCGAAGAGGCGCGCGATCGCGGTCGAAAATACGGCATCACGCTGATGCTCATGTACCAGTCGGTCGGCCAGCTCGAACGGCATTTTGGCAAGGATGGCGCGACGTCATGGATCGATGGATGCGCCTTCGCCTCCTATGCCGCGATCAAGGCGCTGGAGACCGCGCGGAACGTTTCGGCGCAATGCGGCGAGATGACCGTCGAGGTCGAGGGCAAATCCCGCAATGTCGGGTGGAGTAATTCCAACAGCGGGTCGCGGCGCTCGGAAAGCCTCAACCTGCAACGCCGCCCTCTGATCATGCCGCACGAAATCACGCAGCAGATGCGCAAGGACGAGCAGATCATCATCGTACAGGGCCACGACCCGATCCGCTGCGGGCGGGCGATCTACTTCCGGAGAAAGGACATGGATGCGCAGGCCAGTCCGAACCGTTTCGTCAAGTCCGCCGTTTAGCGGAAGGGCGGTACCGGTCGAACGGATCTTCCGCGCCGGGCGGCGCGAACCAGTCGAGGAACAGATTGTAGCCGACCGCAAAGACGAACATGCCGAGCGCGGAGGAAAGGAAAAACCACCACGGCATGGGCGCAGCATTCGGATTGACGAAGACACCGATCGATACGAGCAACATGACGATGCCGGCGACGAACAGAAAGCCGGTGAAGGCGCGGAACGCGCAGGCGACGAAATAGAGCAGATGCCAGGTGGTGTAGAAACCGGCGCGGCCAATGGCCTCGAGCACGTTGAAGGGCAATGCGACGAGGAAGGGCATCGGGCGCAACGTTGGCCGCCCGTCGGCAGGGGCAGCGTTGGGGGCGTCGTGATTGCCGTTTGTGGGAGATCGCATCCGTTGTCCTTTCGCGGTGAGCGTCATTGTAGCTGAAATTGGAAGAATGAGAATCGGCGGAGTTCAATTGACGGAAGAAGAACAGCAAAGAACCGCAGGCCGGCGAAACCGCGGGAGCAAACGGAAACAGAATAAGTGAAGAGGAGACCAGTCTGATGATGACCGCAGGAACCGGAAGACCATGAGCCGGCATATCCGCATGGGCGGGCTTGATGTCGACATCGCTGATGCCGCGTTCGACGATCGGTTGGCGGATGCCTATTCGCGTCGTGAACATCCGCTTTGCCGCTGCCAGGCGGACGGCGTGCAGATGTACATCGCGCGGTTTGAAGACCGCCATATCCTGAAACGGATGCCGGGCACCGGGGCGCAGCACGCGCCCGACTGCGAGTCCTACGAGCCGCCATCCGACCTCTCGGGCCTGAGCGCGGTCGAGGGCGAGGCAATCGTCGAGAATGTGCAGGACGGCACAACGGCCCTGAAGCTCGGGTTCAGCCTGTCCAAGCTCGGCGGACGGACCGCGCCTGCAATCGGGGACAGCGCTGATCCGGGCGACGTCAGGACCGACGGGGCGCGATTGTCGTTAAAGGCGATGCTGCATTTCCTGTGGGACCGGGCGCAGTTCAATCGCTGGCGGCCGGCGATGGCCGGCCGCCGCAATTGGGCGGTGGTGCGCAAGTTCGTCGTCGAGGCGGCGTCGAGCTCGAGCGCCAAGGGCAAGCCGCTTTCCGACGCACTCTATATTCCGGAGATGTTCGATCCGGAGCGCGCCGACGCAATCGTTCAGCGCCGCCAGGCATTTCTGAGCAGAGCCGTTCAGTCACAGGGCAACCGCCGTTCGCTCGCGATCCTGATCGGAGAGTTGAAGGAGATACAACCGTCTCGGTCCGGATCGCGTGTGATCGTCAAACACGCCCCCCGGTATCCGTTCATGCTGGCCGACGACGTCACCCGCCGCATGAACAAGGTCTTTTCTCGCGAACTCGCGCTTTGGGAGGCAAGCCCGGAATCGCATCTCATCGCAGCGGCAACGTTCGGGGTCGGGGTATCCGGCATCGCAGCCATCGAGGCGATCGCGCTGATGATGGTCAGCGAACGGTGGATTCCATTCGAGAGCCAATACGAAGGCATGCTGCTTGACGCGCTCACGAAGCACGGCTCCATATTCGTGAAGGGGTTGCGTTACAATTTGCCGCCGGCACAGCCGATGGCGAGCGTCGTGCTGACCCGTGAAGGCGGCCAGCCCATCGCGATGTACATCGTTCCCGATGACGCGGATGGCGCCTATCGCGAGACGCTCGATCTGCTTGTCTCGGAGAGTGAAATGGACTCCTGGATATGGGACATCGCGGAAGGACCAATGCCTGATCTTCCTCGGTAAGCGGTGCTTCGAAAGCCATCATTTGTGGACGGTCCCGTGGCCGCGAGAGGATCGTCACGCGACTGCGCGGAGACCGCTTGCGGCTCCGGGAGCACCGCTCTTGCGGTGCGAGTAGAGCCGTCCCCGAAGGGGCTCGCCCAACTTCCCTGTGCGCATCGTTGAAGCATCGACCGGAAAGGGAATCTTCCACTTTCCTGATACGCCCTGATATGGACGTACGGCCCATAGTCAGGACGCGACGTTGATCGAGGAATGGCCTAATCGTCGATGGCAGGGCCACGGCAGAGCCGCTGCGCTGACCCATCACCGGAATGAATCGGCCGTGGGCAACCGATTCATAGAAGTCGTTGGACCTTGAAATCGTAAAGCGCGATTCTGTCCCTATGATCGCGCAACCCTACCAGCTTTACGTCGAGCGGATGGATCCCACGAAGAACATGGCCCGGTTCTATGCCATGTCGATCGAGGCGACGCTGTTCGGAGACGTCTGCCTGACCCGCAGATGGGGACGCATCGGCGCGCGTGGGAAGATCATGCAACATCATTTCAACAAAGAGGAAGACGCGGTGCAGCTCTTTCTGGAGCTGCTGCGCAGCAAACGCACGCGCGGTTACGGTCCACGAACGGGCCGCCGGCCGCATGATCGCCGGGCTCGGCGAACCTCATAGGCCGGTCGATCCGGCTTATGAGGTTAGGTGTCAGGGCGAAAGCCCCCTAGAAAGGAGGCTCGGCGCTCATCAGCGCCTCCTGCTCGGCCCAGATGGCTTCACGCTCGGCCAGCGCCCTGGCAAGCTCCTCTTCGATCCAGCGACGCTCGTCCCGGCAGATCGCATTTCTGGCCTCGGCCCGAAGCTCCTCGATGTGTTGATCGATCGACATGTTCATCTCCTTGATGTTGGTGAAAGATGACACCGGCGGTCATGGTGGGCCGGAGGGGTCAAGGAGCGCGGCACGCGACCGGCGGAGCCGGCGAGTGGGGGAGCCGAAATGCGTCAGCATTTTGGGGGTACCACGAAGTCCTTGGGGCCTTCGGAACGCCATGGCATCCTCGGACGATCTGAGCAGACCTTCCCCAACCGGATGGCAGCAAAAAGCCGGGGCCAGGCTCGATGCCTGGTTCCGGCTTCTCTATAGCTGAGAGGAACCCCGCCTGTGCGGCGGGGTCCTCTGGCGGGATGCTCAGTCCCGGTTCGGGCGGGACCAGATCAGCTGCAGGCCTTCCTCGCCTTCCACCTCGATCAGGGTGGCGTAGATCGGAGCGGGGAAGCTCGGGTCGTCCAGCTTTACCGAGAGGTAGTCGCGGCCCTCTGCGGAGACTTTCTGCCAGGCGGCGCCGAGTTCGACATTGCCGGAGAAGATGCGGAAGTGCGGTCCCTTGTCGGAGGGGTTTTCGATGCGGACCAGCTTGGCCTTGACGTTGAGGTTGAGGGTCTTGATCGAGCCGCTGAAGCCGTTGCCCGTGGAAGCGAAGGTGCCGATGGTAGCCATGTGTCTCATTCCTTTGTTGCTCGGGCCGCGCCCATCGCGACCTCGATGACGGTCGGTGGACCGGAGGCGATCGACTGGCACCCGCAGGGCTGGAACAAAGTGGAAGGCGGCCGGGAGCGGCTTTCTTGGTCCGCGAGGAATGGCGGCGCAGCCGTCAGGGGAAGAAAGTCGTGAAGGCCGTTGCCGGGACAAGATCGAGAGCCCGCAATAGCGGGATCGGCCTTCGGTCAGACCAGTCACATCGAGGACGCAGATGGACGTGGCCTTTGTGGAAACCGGAATGAAGACCGGCGTTTCCGTCGACGGCGTCATACCACGAGCCAGAGGCTGTTCGGTCGAGAGCCCATCGCGGTCGCAGTCAAGCCACGCAGCGCCTCAGATCCCAAAGACAGGGACCGTTGCCCCATTGTCTCGCACCGGCTTCGAACGGTGACGCACCGGGAGATCAGCGAGACAAGCGCCCGACGCTACGCGCCAGGCTGACCCATGCATTGAACCGACGCTGCTTCTATGGCGCGCTATCGGGAGAGGCGACCGGCAATTTGCCTATCCTGGCTCTCGTTTCAAGCTGAATGGCTAACCGCCAGGGACGACCGTACAGGCGGGGTTCCGATCGCGGACCTGACAAACTACAGCGGGAAGGCGCGGCGCCTCCGGGTCCCGGGGCCGACCTGGCGCCCGTCAGGGAACCGTGGCGAGATCGGTTTGCCGAAACTCATCGGCCGTCGCCAGAATGGGCACCGCGAAATATTTCGCACAGGCGTAATGCAGGCAATCGCCGAGATTGAGGCCATGGCGGCCGGAGCGATACCGGTGAGCCGCCGACAGTGCCAGCCTGGTGGTCTCGGCTGCAGGCGGCAGATCCCGGACCTCGATCCCGCGCTCGTCGAGGAACTCGGCAACGATCGGCTCCACCTCCGATACCGAAAGACCAAACTTGTCGGGACGCGCAAGACCGAGCACCGCCTCAAGCACGGCGACCGGCGAGGTGAAGGCATTCTTCCCGGAAGCGATGGCATCGGAGACGCGGCCCGCTTCCGGTTCATCGGACAGCACGGCGATGATCGCGCACGCGTCGACGAACATCACTCCGATTCCCACATCTCGTCGAAAGCTTCGCGCGGGAGCGGCTTCTTCGCCGCCTTGCGCAGCGACACGCCATGCTTTTCACGAAGCCGTGCAGCCGTCTGAAGCGGGCTCTCGGCATCACGCCGGCGCTCGATCGCCTCCTTCATCGCGATGACGATCGCATCGGTGATGCTGACGCCGGCCATATGGGCGAACCTGCGCGTCAGCGCATCAGCCTCCGGGTTATTGACATTGATTGGCATGGGGCCTCCATGTAGATAGTTCTTGCCAGTAATGTAGATATTCTCGTCTACATTGACAAGATCGCCGATCTGGAAGGGAACAGCCGCGACGCCATCCTCGGCGTTGAAGGTAATCGGTCCGCTCTTTCGCTCCGTCGGCGTCGTCGCCAGACCGACGGCCCGGCTCCGCCTGATTTGCGGATCGTCGCACCAGCCCCAGATGACCTTTCTTCGGCCCCGGCGTCCGGACCGGGAGTCGGTCCCGCTCCGCGATCGACCGAGTGTAACCCACCCGTCGAACCGAAAGAGATTGCCGCTGTGGAGGGCGGCATCCTGATAGCTGACCGCCCAGCGGCAGCCGCGTGCGACAGCAATTGCCGGGAAGGCGAAGGATCGCCAGAGGCGCAGCGCCACGCGGCAGAGATCCGGTTTTGCTGCGCACAGGCGCGAAAGCTCGACTGCATCGTGCCGCGTCAAGCCGGCGACACGCTCACGTATGAGCGTGTCGGTCGCGACGACGGCAAGCAGCCGGCCCTCGTGGCGCAGGCCGTAGGACCAGCCGCGCGTCGGGCGGTGGATCTCGCCCATCCTGTGACCCTATAGAACGAGATGGGCGTTAAGCTCCTCGCGTGTGATGGGCCCGAACGTTACGGGGGCAAAGCCGGCCTCATACACCGCACATGCCCTCGCACTCATTCGGCCAGAGATCGAGCTGCCCGCGGTCAGCGGCGGTCGATAGATCGACGTCCTCGAGCGGCACGCAGGATCGATGCAGGTATACCTCGCCGCGAATGCCCCTGAGTCCTGTCCGCAGCGCCCGGTCGACCTCGACGGCGTCCTGCCATGCAACGGCATCCTGTTCGCGCATCGATCGCCATACGGCGTTGCTGTGAAACGGGCAGCCGATGCACGCGCTTTTCGGAGGATCGGGATAGTCGTGCCGACGCAGCCAGGCGAGGCAATCCCGCCTGCTCAAGCGCTTTTCGATCAGCGGGAAGCGCTTGACCTGCCACGCCTCGAAACTCGGCTTTGCCCGAACAATCTCGTCCGTCGAGATGCCTATCCAGCATTCGACGACCGGAAACGAGGGAGAGCGCTTGCGCGTCAGGCCCGCCAGCTCACGCACCTTCCGACGGATTGGAACAATCTTATAGTCCGTAGTGCACTGGCGACGGATCATGCCGATCGAGACGGTCTCCGTCGTCGTCTGGCGCGTGGCGACTTCGTGGCGACTTCGATGAGCTCGCCCTCGTCGTCCTCGTCAAAAACCGGGACCACCGCGCCTGCCGGCGTGACGGTCCTGGCGAAGGCGGGGATCGAGGCCCAGCGGTTGCCCTGCCCGGCCGCGATCAGCTGCTCGCGAATATTGCCGTCCGAGACAATATGGACCGGGAACGGCAAGACGTTCGGCGACATCAGCCATGCGAGATGATCGTAGACGGCCTGAGGCTCCCAGCCGGTATCAGCGAAAATAGCGCAGTCGGGCATGGGGCCGATCTCGCCATGGGCCGCCATCAGAGCGAGTGTGGTGGATTGCACGCCAGCGCCAAGCGATAGCGCGCGCAAGCGGAGCGGGGAAGGCTCAGCGCCCTCCCCCATGATGTTCGGAGAATGCAGCATCACGCCGCCTCCGCGACCTGCGTCGCACCCGGCTGGAGATCGTGCAGATAGTTGACGGCGCGCTGGGCATGCGCCGCCGCGGCGAAAATGAAGCGCTTCTCGTTCTTGAGAATTTCAAGCCAGCTGGCCAAATAGCTCGCGTGATCCGGCCTCGGCTCCAGTTCAGGGACGATGCCGAGGTCGGCCGCCAGGAAGCAGCCGCCCAAATCCGCGACCAATTCTTCGTGCGCCCTGAAGGAGCGATCCTTGTGATAGCGGGAGAGATTGCGATCAAGCCGCTTTTCCGAGCCGACCCAATGGGTCATCTCGTGCCCGAGCGTGGCGTAATAACTCGGAGCATCGCGAAAGCTCTCGAAGGGCGGCATCTGCACGATGTCGAGCGCCGGATTGAAAAACGCCTTGTCGCCGCTGTGACGGATGACAGCGCCGGTATTGGTGAAGAAGGCATCGGCATGCTCGATGCGCTCGACCGGATCGGCCACCGGCGCGGGATTGCCGTAGTACTGCGCCGGCAGGTCGTCGATCTGATCGGCGCAGAACACGGTATAGGCCTTGAGGAAGGGAATGCCGCGTTCGACTTCCTCGCCTTTCGCGTCGGTTTCTGTGCGGGTGAAGCGGCTGGCGTAGACGACCATCGATCCGGTCTCGCCCTTGCGGACATGACCGCCCAGTTCAACGCTCTGCTTGAACGTCATCCATGTGGGCGAGACGAACCCCCGCGCCACCGCCTCCGACCAGAGAAGCAGCGTGTTGATGCCCTGATACGGCAGTCCGTTGTGGCGCAGCGGCCGCGTGATGCGACCCGTCGTATTCCCAGCATTCCATGGCTGAACCCACGGACGCACGCCCTTTTCCAGCTCTGCGACGATGCGGTCGGTGATCTTCGCGTAGATATCGACGCGGGGCTTGCTCTCTTTCCTGCTCATTTTCCAAAACCTCCATTCAAGGCCGCGCCAGTCGCGGCCGTCACGAGGTCCGCAGGCGCAGGACCGCAGGTTCGCGAACCCGCTCGAGAGCAATCGGAAAAAGGATAGATGTCGGTTGCGGGCCGCAACGTCAGTGAAGGACGGCGCAGCCGTTTCGCGGGCCGAGGACCGAAGCAGGACCAACATTCGTGACGGCCGCGACTGGCGCGGCCTGCAGGATCGTTTTCATTTGTCGGGTTTCCTTGGCGACGCACATGCGAAAAGGCCGGTGTCCGCAAGGACACCAGCCTCGATGGGAAGATGAGGGCGGAGCCGAAGCTCCGCCCGGGATTGGCTAGCCGAGCGCCGCCATCTGGAGGTCGGCCGCCTGCCGGCTGACGGTCTGGCCGGGATTTTCGACCTGACGCTCGTAGGGCTTCCAGGTCTCGCCGACGATATGCTCGTAAGCGGCGACGGCACCCTCGGCGGCCATGCGCAGGGCGTGGGACTGAAGCCCCATGTCGGCCGCGAATTCGCGCTTGCGCTGGGCGTTGCTGTCGAAACCGACCGGTCCGTCCAGATCCTCGTCGCGGATGTCGTTGGCGAGCTTGGCCGTGGCGTCTTTCGCCTCGGTGACGGCCTTGGAGTAGAACTGACCTGCCCCGTAGGCGGAGCCGACATAGGAGCCGACGATCCGCTGCAGGTGAATCTGCATCGCCTTGTCGGAAAGCCCCTCGGAGAGGGTATCGGCGCCTTCGATCAGGCTGCGCTGGTGGAAGTCGCGGATGCCGTCGCTGTCGAGGACCGGAAGGCCGAAACTTTCGGAGATGAGCGCGGCCTGGTTGCCGTCAGGGCAGCAAAGCCGGACCATTTCGAGGGTCGTGCCCTTGCGGAGCGGGACGATGCGGGCCTTGGACTTGGGGGAGCGGGTTGAACTGGACATTGAGCTTACCTTTCTAGCGATGCCCTTCAGGTGATCCGGCCCTCGGCCGGTCTTTCCTGCGGGTGCGGTCGAAAGGAACCAGCGGAAGCTGGACGCTTCAGGGTCCGGACCCTGCCAGGCGAGCGAGGCCGGCTTGCGGACAAGCCGGGGCCAGTTCTTCACTGGTCCCTGCGCGGGACGCGGGCCGGCCTTGCCGAGATCGGCGGGGTTCCGGCCGCTCCGCGGCGCGATAGCGGCCTTGAAGGGGCCAGCCGCTGGTTCAGACCGCAACAAACCCGCCGGGAAGAGCGGCGAGGGATGGTCTGTGACACCGGCATGCAGACCGGTAAGCGCCCGGTCGACCCGCACCGCCATGGTGTTTCATGGCCAGCCGCGCTGCCGAAGGTCATCCACGATTTGCCGGGAGCGATCTGGTCACCATGGTTGTAACCAGCATCATCGCCACGAATGAATGTCGTACCGCGGCGAGAACGACATCCGCGTCACGCACACAGTTCTTCCGGGTCGAGCTGCGCCCGCAATGCCGTGATAGTGCTTTCCTGGCGTGCCAGTTTACGGGTCAAGGCGTCGATTTCCGGCTGACGTTCCGCCGTGATCGCAGCCAGATTGGCACGATACCGTTCGAGGAATGCGCCAGGGTCTGGTGACTTCCCGCGCCGATACGTGGTCTGGCGCGGATGCAGTTGCGGGATCAGCGCTGCCATGCGCCGCGTGATCTGCCGGTCGATCATGTCCAGCTGACGCTGGATTTGCCGGCGAGCTTCCTCCATGCGAAAGAGCCGCGCTCGGCGACCTCGCGCGACCATTACGCTGGTCTCCCCTGCCAGCCGACAAAGCTCGAAGGCCCGCCATAGACGGCGTGTCGCTCCGGATCGATGATGAAGCCGAAGCGGCCGACACGATATTCAACCGAAGGAACGAGGAACCGGCGTTCCTCGCTACCCGGCCCGCGTTTACCGCCGGGGGTGGCGATTACTTCGGTGAAGCCGGGTTGGTGGTCGCAGATGATCGCCCAGATGACGATCCAGTCGTCGCGGTGCTGCGCGAAGAATGCACGTTCGTCCTTCGTCCAGGATTCACCCGCACCAAGCACATTGCCGGTGATCGCCTCCCACGCATCCGGGAAGCTGTCCTTCATCGTCTTTTCCGCAGCCCGGCGCTCGAAAGCGGTGAACAAATGCGGAAAGCTGAAGGCGACGATCGCCCAGGCCTCATCCTCCTCATAGGCCCCGCCGGCGACGCGGATCGACGGATGAACCTTGCGGTTGCGGTCGGGCGAAAGAAGGAAGCCGCCATGGCCAGCCGTCGAGTGGAAGACAATGCCGTCAGCATACACGGTCGCCCCCTGTGACGGACCCCATGGTGTACTCGCCGTGGATCGCTCCTCGCGTCGGCCGAGGGCGATCTTCTCGCGCTGGTGTTCGGCGTTTTCCAGAACCTTTGTCCGGAAGGCGTTCTCATCGGCAAGGTCGCCGCCATGACCGTAGAAGTCGCTCCGCGTCCAGTCGGCCATGGGCCGCCGGATATGCGCATCGCAGCCGGGGAGGGGAGATCGAGGCCGCATTTGGCTTCAGCCTTGCACCTCTGCTCGCTCGGGCGACCGAGCTTGCGAACCTGGCGCAGCAGGTCGCCGCCGAGCGTCTTCGCTTCAAGCGCGCCAAGGAGGCGTTGTCGCTTTGCCGGCGCGACGTCCGCAAGCTCATCTCGGCCGCCATGGAAGAGGGCGCGGATGGCGATTGGGCGACGATCGAAGCCATGTTCATCGGCCTCCTGGACCGCCTCCCACGCTCACCAAGCCGCGAAGTCGTCGATACGGTGCTCGATGAAATGGAGCTTTTGCGCGAGGAAATCATCAACCGCTTGGAAATTCAGGTAAAACCAGAAAAAACGGACGTCAATGATGACCATGACGGTCGTCACATACAGAATTCAAAACCCGAATCCTTCCATGAACTTGAACCTCGCTCCGAAAAAGAGCAGGGCGAGATGCTGAGCGAAAAACCGAAACGGATTGCCGAACCGCTGAAGGCATTCCCGTTACCGTTGGTGCTGAGGGCGTGCCCGCAGATCGCCCACTACACATCGGGCGGCCGGATCGAGAGTTGGCGCGACCTGATGGCGGCCGCCGTCGTGATCCGGTCGATGCTGGGGGTTAGCCCGTCGGCCTATCAGGAGGCGTGCGAGGTGATGGGGCCCGAAAACGCCGCGGTTGCTATTGCCTGCATCCTGGAACGGGCCGAGCACATCAAATCGGCCGGCGGCTATCTGCGCGACCTCACCCGGAAAGCGGAGCTCGGCGAATTCGGGCTTGGGCCGATGCTGATGGCCGCGCTGAGGGCGAATGGCGGAGGCGAGAAGCGAAGCGCATGATCTCCCATCCTCCTTCCGTGTCAGGTAATATCGGGGATCCGATCTGCGATTTTCACGAGATAGTCGTCGATCGCCTCCTCGATGTAGGAATTGAACTTGCGGCGCTCGATGGCGGCGAGGATCTTCAGCGTCTTGTGGACGTCGGCGCGGATATGGATTCCGGTCGTGACTTTCTCGGTGTCGCGGTAGCGTTTGCCGGCGATGGGATCGCGGCTTTCACCCTTCGCGACCAGATCGCGGAACTGCGTCCTGCTGACTGGCGGTGTTGACAATTCATCGTCGTCGTCTTCAGCCTTCGCCTGGGGAGGGGAAACCATGGGCTTTTCGCGCACGGATGGGCGATCGCGTCCGGTCGAGATCAGCCCGAGGACGAGGTTCTTGCTTTCCGATCCGCTGCTCATTGCTTCGCCTCGCTGGCCATCGACCTATAGAGGGAGAGCAGCTCGGCAAGCAGCGTCTCCATTTCCGCGATCGCCTTCGGATCGGATCTGGCGACGGTCTGTAGCGTGCCGGCCGAGCCGATCGCCTGGTATGAGGCACGCCGCGCGATTGGCCGAGAGGCGAGCGCCACACCGCTCTCGCGCAGGATTTCCCGGAGCGGCTCATGTGCCTTTGCCCGGCCGGTCACGAGATCGTGCTGGTTGATCACGATCATCGCCGGAAGCTTTCGTTTCTGGTCCTCCTCGACCACTGGAATATGGTTCAGCGCAAGCTGCATGCCGGCGACCACGTCGTCCTGTGTGGTCTGCAGCGGGATGAGCACGATGTCGGCGCAGTAGAGGCCGGCGAACAGATTTTCGTTCGTAGTTCCCTCGATATCGACGAAGACGATCTTGCCCTCTCCCTGGCGCTGCAGCGCGATCTTGTAGATCGCGTTCGGATCGAGGCAACTTTCCGCTTCAAGCCGATCCGGCCAAACGCCCATCAGTTTCGACATCGAAACCCATCGCATTGTGTTGGCTCGGCTATCGGCGTCAACGAGATGCACATCGTTTCCAGCATGGGCGGCCGTGCCGGACAGGGCGCGGACGAGTGTGGTTTTTCCGGTTCCACCTTTCGGGTTGGCGATGGTGACGATCATCACAGCTCCTTCGTTAAGAGGAAACTATAGTTAATTCCTTCGTCCTCTTTCCGCAATGAAATCATTGCCCGTTGTTCGTTGACGATTGATGAGTGACGATTGATGACTGCCCACTGATAACGACCAACGGTGAACGGGCAATCATCAATGGCCGTTGATAATGCTCAATCACGGCGTTGCTAACTATCAGTGAGTAACGGGTAATTGCCGGTTAACCGCGCTGTCACGGTTAACGAGAGCGTCAACAACGGGCAATTGTTCACGCGGAAGCGCTGAAGCGGGTGGGTGTTGCTCGCGGAGGCTGGGTCGAGAGTGCCTGTCTAGTAGGGGTTGGTATGCTGAGTAAAATATAGTTTAGTTTTGTATGGCAGGATAGTCAAGTTTGTGGTACAAACTCGACGTCGCCCCGCCTCCGGCAGGGCAGTGGTTCGCGCCTCTGGCGCTCCGGGTCGCCTCCGGCAACCTGGCAAGCGGGAAGGAAGTCATGCGAAGCGAAGTGGTCAGGGTTCGTCTTCAGCCGGAGGAGCGCGAGGCGCTCGCCGCGCTTTGCGGCGAAAACCGCAAGGCGAGCGACGTCATCCGGCTGCTGTTTCGCGAGCAGGCGGGCCTTCCACTACCCGTTGGACCGGTGGAGGCGGAGGCACTGCGCGGCACCAATGAGGAGCTGCGGCGTATCGGTGTCAACCTCAACCAGGCGGTAAGGGCGATGAACGAGGGGCGTGTCGGCTACGAACCTCATCTCGATGCTGCCCTTCGGTATCTTCTCGACGGCGTGTTTCGGCTGCGGGCGGACGTCGACCTAATGCTGCGGATCAGCCGCAAGGAGCGAAGGGGAGGCCATCATGGCGCATGATTGGTCCGGGCTGCTCGGCGCGATCGAGGCGTATTCTGTTCGTCGAGCGTCGTCGCTGATCGATGAGGACGAGGAGCTGCGCCGGCGACGTTCGGCCGCTCTCAGAATAGAAAGTCAGGCGCCAGAGCAGCGCTTCATGCCGACAGGGATCGCGAGCAAGGCGCGGCGGAGCGCCGTTCCGGCGAGCGGACCGACGATCGCTTCCATCCTGCAGCCGCCGCAATCATCGCAGCGAGGCGTGATCGCGCTGGTCGGGGCGTTGGGCGCTCAGCGCGATCGCGACGACGACGACGAGAACTTGCGTTCAACTGGTGGGGGAGGGGGCGGCGGCGGCGCGTCCAGCGCGGCTCGTCTGGACTTACCGGCACGCATCGTCAGGGAGCGATCGGCCGTGGAGGCAACGAGCCGTGCAGCGATCGCCGCAGGTGCGCAGCCGGTTGTGATTAAGGTGACGTCGACCGTGTCCAGCCGGGCGTCGGCCGCCGGCCTGATGACCTACCTGGGAACACGCGAAGTCGAAAAGGAGAATGGCGAGAAGGGCAAGACCGATATTCCAATCTACGATCAGGATGGGCTTGCCATCGCCAGCCGCGAGGACCGGGCTGCGGCACTGGAAACGTGGAGCGCGAACTTCCGCGAGGCCTATGCGGTCAACGCGCTCGCGACCTTTTCCATAAACCTTGCCGACGTGGTCGACGATGACGTGCTTCACGATGCCCTGAACACGGCCTTCGGATCGAAGCCGTTCCTCTATTCCAGGCATCTGGGCGGGAAGGTTTCCGTCTATGCGGTGACCGACCTGCCGGCGAAGAGAATTGCCAGCGCGCTGAGGGCACGCGAAAAGGCGGAGGGGCCAGGCCGCGCTGTCGAAAATGCGGAAGGCGATTTCGCACGCCGGCTGGCCGAGGCTGGCGTTACCGCTGAGGTCCGCATTCTCGGCGCGGCCGTCTCGGAAAAGTCCGGCCGCTATTTCCTCGAAAAGTTCCTGCGCACCGAAAAGGCCATCACCACCAGCGAAGGCGATCCGGTCAAAGGCGGTGCGAGCGTCAAAGCACGGGCCGATGGAGTCTGGCAGGCCTGGTCCTCGCACATCCGAACTGTCGAGCCGCGCAACGCCTTCCATGTCATCTTCTCGGCGCGCGCTGGAACCGATCCGGAAGCGATGAAGCGCGCTGTCCGCGACTTTCTCAGCGAGCAGGTCGCCGGGCATCGCTGGATCACCGCTCATCACCCCGATACCGGCCATGTGCATGTCCATGCGATGATCTCGGCTCGCGACGACGTCGGCAAGGCGCTGCGGCTGACCAAGCCGGAGCTCTACGAATGGCGCGAGCGGTTTGCGGCCAAGGCGCGCGAGCACGGCATCGCCATGGTTGCCACCCGACGCGCGGACGTGGCGGCGACGCGTCCCTATAGCCAGGCACAGGCGGGCGCCTACGAGCGCGGCAGGAGCGACCCCCGCTATCTCAAAACGCCGACCGTGAACAACCGCGTCGAGCGCAAGCGGGCGGGTGTCGTCGATCGCGCCTCCCTCACAAGCGGCAATTTGGCTCTCGCCCCGACATGGCAGGCGGCCGCGAGCGCCCTGAAGCGTGCCGGCGCGGAGCCTTCCGTGATTGCGGCGGCCGACCGCTTTGCAACCGCGGCAACCGCGCAAGCACCGCAAGCTGTTGCGCGTGCCAGTGGCTTCGTCCTGCTCCGCGTGGAAGTCGAACAGACCATGGAGCGGGAGACTGTGGCCGTCATTGTCGAGGGGGCTCTCGGCGTCGAGGCGAAGTCGATCTCCGCCGAGGGCAAGAGCGTCCAGGTGCTGGCGCCCACGACCGCGAGCGTCAGCAAGATCGAGCGCGAGCTGGCCGGACAGAACGAGGAGTTCGGCCCTGGTTCCGAGTCGCGGTCCGTTGCCCAAAGTTTCCGGGCGCGGCTGCTGGCGCATGGACTGCGCGCCACCGTCGTCGTCGAGGCGGCCGGCTCCGCGAAGCACGGCGCGCCATCACCGTGGCTTCAGAAGCGCTTTGATGCCGTCGCGCATGCGACCGAAACATCGGCGGAGAGGCCGTTCGTCTTGTCCAAGAGCGTCATCGTAACCATTCAACAACGGAAGGAGAAAAACATGGCTCTCTCACTCGAGCAGTTCGATGAGCGCGTCTCTAAGGCGAACAAATCCATGGATCGCCTGGAGACGATGGTGGATAGCAGCGCCGAGCGCCAGGCCGTCGAGGAGATGCGGCAGGAGATCTCGGCACTGTTTGCCGAACAGCGTCGTGACATCCAGATGCAGCAGATGCGGTCGGCCGCGGACGCGGCTGGGGAGGCGGGGACGCCGCCGACTGCCCGTGCGGAGGAACCTCGCACGCAGGACCGGGCGGCCCCGACGGTCGATCCGGCGATCGCCGACCAGCAACAGGCTATCGCGACCGGACGCGCCACACGCGCGGCGCGTGAACAGGCCGGCGCTGCCAAGAATGCGCAGGGCGAGCAGCGCCAGCAGATCCTGCGGCAGGCCGAGCAGGAGCGCCAGCGCGGCAACGACCGGGACGGCGCCGAACGGTGACCTCGCGCTAGTCCTCTGTCAGACCGTCGAAGACCTCCAGCAGGGCGTCGACGATGGCCTGGCCCATGGCGTTGGCGGATTCGGCGATCCGCTCGTCGCCCTCGTCTCGGGCGGCGAGCAGGTCGCCGCCTTGCATTGCGACGATCGCCTTTGCCCGTTCGATGGCCCAAAGGGCGAAATCGCTGCGGCTGGAAATCGTCATTGTCTCGGCGCTCTCGTCCATGACGTTCACTTTCGATCCGTACAGCACAACCCGCTGTCAGTTTCTCTCGCGATGAAATCCAGCCATATCGCTGAGCGGATATCGGGGGAACCATCCTCAGCACTTATCGACTGAATTCATTCGGAATTTCTACTCTGAGTGTTTGCACCGCGCCGCGTGATCGCCTAGACTCACCGGTGAAGCAGTCACGCACTGCTTTGGGGCGTGAGAACCCCTCGTACAGCGGCGCTAGTGCGGCCGTTAACGCGCTCTCCGATCACTGGTCGGGGAGGCGTCTGCGTATGTCCAAGGCGAAAGCCCAAAGGCCGGCGCGACCTCCTGTACGAGGTTTCTCAACTCCCCGATCACCAGGGGTCAAAGAGCAGACGCGGGGGCGTACCGCGATCTGCTCTTGGAGGAAACCGAGTGTCAGAAGCACCCTCCTTCACATTCTTCACCTATTCGCCCGACGTCGAACCATTGGAAGCGCGCTGGCGCGATGACGGTATTGGCGACGCGTTCTTTGCCAGCGCCAAGAATGCTCGCGACGCCATCATCGAGTTGCGCGAGGTGGTTGCCCAGGAGCCGGATCAAGTCGTGCCATCGATGCGCCTCGAGCGGATCGAGACGGTTCCGGTGACGCAGGAGGCGATGCTCGCGCTGCTCAACGAAGGGGTGGGCGCGATCGTCAAGACCTACGATATCGTCGAGACGATCGAGGGAGGCGCGCATGGCGAAAGCGCCTGATCCCATCGACGTCGAGGTTGGCGCCAAGATCAAGGCACGGCGCCGGCTGCTCGGCATGAGCCAGGACACGCTGGCCGCTAGACTCGGTGTCACCTTTCAGCAGGTCCAGAAATACGAAAAGGGGAGCAACCGCGTCAGCGCGAGCCGCTTGGTGGTCATCGCGAACACGCTCGGTCTTCCGCCGTCCTATTTCTTCCGCGCGGAGGCGGGGGAGGCTGCCTTCGATCCGCCGTCGGCGGCGCCCGAGCTGGTCAGCTTCATCGCGACCAACGAGGGACGGGATCTGAATGTCGCGTTCGCGCGGATTTCGTCGACGACCACACGGCGGAAAATCGTTGGCCTTGTCACCGCGCTCGCGGCCGCCCTCGAAAGGGATGCAGGCGATTCCGGCGTTTAACTACGGGCGAAGCCTTGAAGATTTGTGCGATGCAACATAGATTATAAGTGTCGGAGCCGCACTCCTCCTCCCAGCGGTTTTCGGCTGCTGACAATGCACCTCCTCCCGTGTTGTCAGCCGTAATAGAAGCCCGGTGCACCTCCCCCCGCGCCGGGCTTTTTTCATGTGCGCCGACGGGCGGTCTCGTCCTGCTCGCCGAAGGCGGTCCTTGGCTGGCCGCGGTGGATGGTTAGAGAGAGGAGGGGGCTCGCCTCCTTGTCGACTGTGACGGCGGCCGTCTGGTCTCGAATGTGGCCATCATGATTGCCGGCGTTGTGGAGATTGCGCACCCCCCGGATCGCCCGTCGCTAAAATCATCGAAGAAGGTGCTGGCTTTGGGTCAATACTCCTCCGGAGCTTTAGACGGGTCGTCTCCAAAGTTTCGTCACTCAGTCGCATTTCCAGCTTAGGAAAAGCGTAACCCTCAACGCATCGCTTTTTAGATGCCCAAAAGTTCATAAACTCGGCATATTTTCTGTAGAGTTTCAGTCTGGCTGTGATATGACTCTTTTGAGGCGGGCCGGCTTGAACGTCGGCGCCCCGACGTGACCGATTACCTACCTTCCATGACTCTCGAGCCCCTTAAGTGCGACAGTGGGCAGAACATGAGCATAGGGGGAGGGAGCTCAAAATCTAAGAGGACATTAGAATGGATATCCCATCAAAGGCAGACGTCGTCATCGTCGGTGGCGGTATTGCGGGCTGCTCGATAGCTTATCATTTGACCAAGCTAGGCATTACTGACGTGGTCCTTTGTGAGCGACGTCAACTCACGAGTGGAACAACTTGGCACGCCGCGGGCCTCGTGACCCAACTCCGGGCGACACAGCGCATGACGGAGCTTGCACAGTACACTGGAGAGCTCTTCGGGCGGCTCGAGGAAGAAACTGGTCAGGCGACGGGCTTCAAGCAGAACGGCTCCTTGCGTCTTGCAAAGACGCACGCTCGCTACGAGGAGTTGGCCCGCGGTGCGTCGATGGGAAGGAATTTCGGCCTGCCTGTGGAGGCGTTGAGCGTCGATCAGATCAAAGAGCGTTGGTCGCCAATTAGCACGGAAGGCCTTGTGGGCGGCTTCTGGTTCCCCAACGATGGGCAGGTCAACCCTGCCGACGTAACGATGGCCTACGTCAAGGGAGCGCGCCAAGGCGGCGCCAAGATCCTCGAAAACATCAAGGTGACACAAATCCTCACCGAGAGCGGCAAGGCCGTCGGCGTAATGACCGAGCAGGGACCAATCTCCGCCAAAAAGGTGGTAATTGCAGGCGGAATGTGGTCCCGTGACCTCGCAGCCCAAATCGGCGTGACGATACCTTTGCATGCTGCAGAACACTTCTATGTGGTAACTGAGGCCATCCCCGACCTGCCGCGAAACCTTCCGGTCATGTTCACGGCCGATGAGTGGGCTTACTACAAGGAAGATGCCGGCAAGCTTCTTGTTGGCTTCTTCGAGCCGGGCGCCAAGCCGTGGGGTCAAAAGGGCATTTCCGAAAGCTTCTGCTTCGACACGATTCCCGAGGATTTGGAACACATTAGCCCCTATCTTGAAATGGCTATGGAGCGCGTTCCTGTCCTGCAGGAGACTGGCATCCAGCTCTTCTTCAACGGTCCCGAAAGTTTCACTCCCGACAATCGCTACCATCTTGGTGAGACATCGGAAATCGATGGCCTTTTCGCCGCGACCGGCTTCAACTCCATCGGGATCCTTTCATCAGGTGGTGTCGGGAAGGCAATGGCATCATGGATCGCTGAAGGCCGTCCCCCGGTCGAACTGCTGGATGTCGACGTTCGCCGAACGCAATCGTTCCAGCGAAACAAGAAGTATCTTGCAGATCGCTCCGTCGAGACCATTGGCACGCTGTTCGACATGCATTGGCCGGGGAAGCAGTTCGAAACCGCTAGAGGCGTTCGCCGCTCGCCGTTCCACGACCGCCTGTTGGCATCGGGTGCATTTATGACCGAACTCGCAGGATGGGAACGCCCTGGCTTCTATGGCACCGTAGAAGAGCTCGCCAACATCGAATATTCGTATTCGAAGCCGAGCTGGTTCGACAATGTCGCGGCTGAGTGCGCTAACACGGCCGAGAACGTTTCGCTCTTCGACCATAGCTGCTTTGTCAAATATATGGTCGAAGGCCCGGACGCTCTAAAGTCCCTGAACTGGATCAGCGCGGCTGAATGTGATGTGCCGGTCGGCAAGATTGTTTACACCCAGTGGCTAAATGAGAGCGGTGGTATCGAAGCCGACGTAACTATAACCCGACTGGCAGAGCAGTCCTTTATGGTTGTTACCGTGGCTGCTTCTCAGCGACGCGATATTGCTTGGTTCAAGCGACGTGTGCCTGTTGGCGCTCAGGTATACATTACAGATGTCACCTCAGGACTCGCGATGCTCGCGCTTTGGGGCCCCAAATCCCGCGACCTTCTCGCGAGTGTCTCGTCGGATGATTTCTCGAACGAGGCCTTCCCGTTTGGCACGAGCCGCGAGGTAGATCTTGGCTACGCACGCGTCCGTGCCAGCCGGTTGACGTTCGTCGGCGAACTGGGTTTCGAACTCTACATTCCTAGCGAGATGGCTGCCCATGTGTATGACGTTCTCACGGAAGCCGGCCGAGATTTCGGGCTTAAGAACGCTGGGTTTTTCGCACTGAATTCCATGCGAATGGAGAAGGGTTATCGTCACTGGGGCCACGATATCGGCGAGGAGGACACGCCGTTGCAAGGTGGCGTGGCGTTTACGGTAGCGCTGGACAAACCAGGTGGGTTTATCGGTCAAGATGTTCTGGTTCGCCAGAAGGCGGAGGGCACGCTGAAGAGGCGCCTTGTGCAGGTTAAAGTCGCCAGTGAGGGCGGCGAGACACCGCCGATGTTGTTCCACCACGAACCGCTCATGCGTGATGGCGCAATCGTCGGCTCGATTATGTCGGGGGCCTACGGGCATCGCGTCAAGGCTTCGCTGGGCCTTGGTTATGTCTCTCTCGACGAAGGCGTGACCAAGGAATGGCTGGCCAGTGGCAAATGGGAGGTCGAGGTCGCGCTAAAACGCTACCCAGTCGAGGTTCAACTCGGCGCTTGGTACGATCCACGCGGTGAGAAAGTGAAGAGATAGTAGTTGGTTGTGGCTGGAACTTACATGTACCAGCCACAACTAATGACCAGGGTCTTAACGGACACCCCGATGACCAAGGTTTTAGTTCGACGGATGCAAGGCTCAATGCCCCTGGGTTCGAGTTGCTGGCGGAACCAAGCACTGTCGTAGCCGCGGTCGGCGATCAGGCCTAGAGCGGGCGGCAGGGCATCGAGCGCGAGACGAGCGCCCTTGTGCTCGCTCATATGCAAAACCTGCCTTTGCCCCAAGGGCCGTAGCAGGGGGCGCCGATCTTCTCGGCCTTGCATGGGACGATCGGCTTCGGGCGCTTCGATTGGCAAATCAAGGGCGATCGTACGAGTTGAAACTTGGAGAATTCGTTCCTCTGGAAGAGCTAAGGCAGACAGGCGCACCAGCCCTTAGAACTTGTCGTTCCAGTAAATCCCTTGGTCCTCGAGAATCTGGAAACGTTTTTGATACGTTCCACCGCAATCTTTCCACGCTTCATCAGCATATACGAAATAAGTGCTTCAAGAAGTGCAATGGTGGGAACGATTGAGGTATAGTACGATGAGTTTGTCGACGGAACGATTAGGGTCGCCGCCGAATTTTTCGAGATTGGTGCAAGCGATTGTCGGCAATCGCCACGATGAAGCACCGTTGGATCTCGCCAGTGCTGTGAGGCTGACAGTGTCCAACGGGTAGGGATCGAAACTGATGACAAGCAGTGCGTCATCCTTTCCTATGCCAAAAACATCGAATGCCAACATACCGCGTTGGCCCTCCACAAGGATTACTTGATGAGGACACCTTCGGTGAACTTAGCCAAGCGCACTATGATGTCGGGTCGCCTACTCCAAAAAAATAGATACATTTCTACACGCTCTCGACGCACATCGCCACGCCCATGCCGCCGCCGATGCAGAGCGTGGCGAGACCCTTCTTGGCGCCGCGGCGCTTCATCTCGAAGAGGAGCGTGTTGAGGATGCGGGCGCCGGACGCGCCGATCGGGTGACCGATGGCGATGGCGCCGCCGTTGACGTTGACGATGGACGGATCCCAGCCGAGGTCCTTGTTGACCGCGCAGGCCTGCGCGGCGAAGGCCTCGTTGGCCTCGACGAGGTCGAGGTCGCCGATCTTCCAGCGGGCGCGCTCCAGCGCCTTGCGGGAAGCCGGGATCGGGCCGGTGCCCATGATCTTCGGGTCGACGCCGGCCGTCGCCCAGGAGACGATGCGGGCGAGCGGCTGGATGCCGCGGCGGGAGGCTTCCGCCTCGCTCATCAGGAGCGCCGCAGCGGCGCCGTCATTGAGGCCGGACGCGTTGGCGGCCGTGACGGTGCCTTCCTTGTCGAAGGCCGGTCGCAGCTTGCCCATCGAATCGAGCGTCGCGCCATGGCGGATATATTCGTCGGCATCGACAGAGACGTCGCCCTTGCGGCCCTTGACGATGAAGGGAACGATCTCGTCCTTGAAGCGGCCTTCCTTCTGGGCGGCCTCGGCCTTGTTCTGCGAGGCGACGGCGAAGGTGTCCTGCTCGTCGCGGGAAAGCTGCCACTGCTTGGCGACGTTCTCGGCGGTGATGCCCATGTGGTAGCCGTAGAAGGCGTCGGTCAGGCCGTCCTTGATCATCGTGTCGATCATCTTGAAGTCGCCCATCTTCACGCCGCCGCGCAGATGCGCGCAATGCGGCGCCATGGACATGGATTCCATGCCACCGGCGACGATGATGTTTGCGTCGCCCGCGGCGATCTGCTGCATGCCGAGCGCCACGGCCCTAAGGCCCGAGCCGCAGAGCTGGTTCATGCCCCAGGCGGTCGCCTCCTGCGGCAGGCCGGCCTTCATGGCGGCCTGGCGGGCCGGATTCTGGCCTTCGCCGGCCGGCAGCACCTGGCCGAGGATCACCTCGTTCACCTCGCCCACTGCCACGCCCGCGCGCTCCAGAACCGCCGAAATGACCGTCGCCCCGAGTTCGTGGGCAGGCGTGTTGGCGAACGCTCCGTTGAAGGACCCGACCGCAGTGCGGGCGGCGCTGGCGATGACGACGGACGGAAATGACATTTCGGGTTTCTCCCTACGGTATGATGGCACAGCGAATTGTGGAGCTACCTGCCGCGACCGTGCCGGCTGTTGAACGCTTCAACCCGCGTCGGCAACTTTGCGATCGCGGAAATCTCAACGAGCGCCTCTCCAGAAACAAATGCGTCGACCTGAAGTATGGTTGTAGCAGGGCGCACATCGCGAAACACATCCCCGTGGACGCGCCCAACTGCTTTCCAATCGTCAATATTCTTCAGATAGATTTTCGTCTCGACGACGTGCCGGGTGTCACCACCGAGTTCCTGGAGCGTGGTTCCGATCGTGGCGAAAATCGACGCAGCCTGTTCTTCCGCCGTTTTCAAGGTTGGTTCCGTCGCCGTCGTTCCAGAAATGTAGATCGTGTCGTCTGTCCGGATTGCGCGAGAGTAGCCAATGGTTTTTCCCCACGCCGATTTTACGTCAGCTCGCCTGCGTCCCATGAGTTCTGTCCTTATAGTTCGTCAATATTGAAGGCTCGGAATCGCTTCGAAGAAATGAAGTGATTCTGGATTGGACAAAGCCTCTTTGTTCTTGACTGGGCGGCCGTGCACAATTTCGCGCACAGCCAGTTCAACGATCTTTCCGGACTTCGTACGCGGAATGTCGGGAACCCCTACAATTTTCGCCGGCACATGGCGAGGCGACGCGCCGGTTCGAATTTTCGTGCGGATCTTTCTCTCGAGTTCTTCGTCCAGCGCCTTGTTCGTCGCGAGACGGACGAAGAGGACAACACGCACATCGCCATCCCAGTCCTGGCCAATGCAGAGGGCTTCGACAACCTCCTCAAGCTGCTCGACCTGGTTGTAAATCTCTGCCGTACCAATGCGGACTCCGCCGGGGTTGAGTGTCGTATCTGACCGCCCGTGAATTATAATCCCATCGTGACTGGTCCACTCGGCAAAATCCCCGTGACACCACACGTTCTCGAACCGTTCGAAATACGCCGCGCGGTACTTATCCCCTTCGGGATCATTCCAAAACATCAGGGGCATTGCCGGGAAGGGTTTGGTGCATACCAGTTCTCCCTTTTCACCGCGGACGGTCTTGCCGTCATCATCCCAGACATCCACGGCAAGTCCGAGTCCAGGCCCTTGTAACTCACCCGACCAGACGGGCTTTACAGGATTGCCGAGAACGAAGCACGAAACGATATCCGTGCCGCCAGAAATCGAAGCCAGATGGACATCGCGCTTAATCGCCTCATAGACATAAGCATAGCCTTCCGGTGCAAGCGGAGAGCCGGTCGACGCAATCGTTCTTAAAAACGGAAGGTGATGCGAGTCCTTCAGGAGGAAATTGCCCTTGCGCAACGTTTCGATGTACTTCGCCGAAGTGCCAAAAAAGGAAAACCGCTCATCCTGCGCATAGTCGAAAAGTACGTTGCCATTCGGAGCGAAGGGCGAGCCATCGTAGAGGCAAAGTGTCGCCTGGCTCGCCAACCCGCTTGCCAGCCAATTCCACATCATCCATCCGCATGTTGTGAAATAAAATATGCGTTCTCCGGGTCTGACGCCGCAATGAAGGCGCTGTTCTTTAAGGTGCTGAAGGAGAGTTCCACCGGCCGAATGCACAATGCATTTCGGAACGCCGGTGGTGCCCGAGGAAAAGAGAATGTAGAGCGGATGGGAGAATGGGACCTGTTCGAACTTGATCGCTCGTACTTTGAATTGCGCGGCGATATCTTCCCAGGTCAACGCGTTTGAAAGGGTCGCTGCCACTTCTGCGGCGTTACCCAGATAAGAGATGACGAGCACAGGAACATTTAGGGCGCTGGATACGGCCCTGACCTTGGCAGAAACGTCCTGCTGCTTGCCGTTATACCAGTAGCCATCGCATGCAATGAACAGCTTCGGCTCAATCTGACCGAAGCGGTCAAGAACGCCCTGTTCGCCAAAGTCTGGCGAACAGGAGGACCAGACCGCACCGATCGACGCGGTAGCGAGCATGCACGCGATGGCCTCGGGCATGTTGGGCATCATCGCGGCGATACGATCGCCCTTTTCGATTCCCATCGCCGCGAAGACCTGCTGGAGGCGTGAGACCTCCCTGCGAAGCCGGTCCCACGACCAACGGTACTCAACCTTGTCTTCGCCTCGGAAAACCAGGGCGTCTTCGTCACCGGCCCGTGTGAGCAGGTTTTCAGCGAAGTTGAGGGTAGCATCCGGGAAAAACCGTGCCCGGAGCATGTCGTCGCCATTGAGCAAGACGCGGTCGCCGCGGTCGCCTTTGACGCCGCAGAAATCCCAGATCGCTTCCCAGAACTCGGCAGGCTTTGACACCGACCACGCAAAGAGATCCTCATATTCGGCGCCTGATACAAGGCCCCTCTCGGCGCACCACAGTTGAAACTCATGTAGCGGCGAGGTGCGTTGAGATTGTTCCGAAGGTGTCCATAGCGGCATCTCGGTCAGTGAGGCCGTTGAACTGCCGTGACGCGTTTGCAAGTGGCCGCCTGTCATGTGCTTCACTCCCTCTATGCTAGTTGGAACGACCTAAGGCAGTATGCCTGCCCCTTGGTCCGAGCGGCGGTATCGTCGACCTTTGGACTTGCTGCGGTTAAAGTCTCAGCGTTGCCAGCCCATAGGCTCGCTGCGCCGCGATGACCGTGTTCGCCATGAGCATGGCGATCGTCATCGGGCCAACGCCGCCCGGAACTGGCGTTATTACGCCAGCGAGCTTGGCAATCTCGTCAAAGGCGACGTCGCCGACGAGGCGGGACTTGCCCTCACCTTTCTCCGGCGCCGGAACGCGGTTAATACCGACATCGATGACGGTCGCGCCGGGCTTCACCCAGTCGGCCTTGACCATTTCCGCGCGGCCGACGGCGGCGACGAGGATATCGGCGTTGCGGCACACGGCCGGCAGATCCTTGGTGCGCGAATGCGCCGTCGTCACTGTCGCATTGGCGGCGAGCAGCAGGGCGGACATCGGCTTGCCGAAGAGATTGGAGCGGCCGATCACCACGGCGTTGAGGCCGGAGAGATCGTCGCCATGGGTGCGGCGCACGAAGACCATAGCGCCGGCCGGCGTACAGGAAACGAGGCCGCCATCGAGATCGCCCGTCGCCACCTTGCCGGCATTGACGACATGCAGGCCATCGACGTCCTTATCCGGCCGGATTGACTGGATGATCGGATCGGCATCGAGGTGTTTCGGCAGCGGCAGCTGCACGAGGATGCCGTGGATGCTTTCGTCGGCATTCAGCGTCTCGACCAGACGGGCAAGCTCTTCCTGCGTCGTCTCCTCCGGCAGCGTGTGCTGGATGGAGTTGAAGCCGCATTCCTTGGCCATGCGGCTCTTGGAGGAGACATAGGCATGGCTTGCCGGATCATTTCCGACGATGACGACGGCAAGGCCCGGCTTGACGCTGGCGTCCTTCTCCAGGGCGGTGGTGACCGACTTCACGGCCTCAGTCACGGAAGCGGCAACCTGCTTCCCATCGATAATGGTTGCGCTCATCGATCAGCCCATGCGTTCGGAAGCGTAGGAGCCCGGGGACGGCGGGAAGACGATGGTCTTGTTGCCGTTCATGAAGGTGCGGTGGTGGATATGCGCATGCACGGCACGGGCCAGAACCTGGCTTTCCACATCGCGGCCGATCGAGACATAGTCTTCCGCCGACTGCGCATGCGTGATGCGCGCCACGTCCTGCTCGATGATCGGACCCTCATCGAGATCCGCCGTGACATAGTGCGCCGTGGCACCGATCAGCTTCACGCCGCGCTCGAAGGCCTGCTTGTAGGGGTTGGCGCCCTTGAACGACGGCAGGAACGAGTGGTGGATGTTGATGATGCGGCCCGACATCTTCTTGCAGACGGCATCCGACAGCACTTGCATGTAGCGGGCGAGAACGATCAGCTCGGCGCCCGACTGCTCGACGACTTCCATCAGCCGCGCCTCGGCCTGCGGCTTGTTTTCCTTGGTCACCTTGATGTGGTGGAAGGGGATGTCATGGTTGACGATGACCTTCTGGTAATCGAAGTGGTTGGAGACGACGCCGACGATATCGATCGGCAGCGCCCCGATCTTCCAGCGGTAGAGCAAGTCGTTGAGGCAGTGGCCGAAGCGCGACACCATCAGCAGCACCTTCGTCCGCTTGTCGCCCTCGTAGAACTGATGCTCCATATCGAATTTCTTCGCGACTGGGGCGAATTGGTCGACGATTTCTGCTATCTCTGTTCCCGCTTCCGAAATGAAGCTGATCCGCATAAAGAATTTGTCGGATTCGAGGTCGTCGAACTGAGAGCTGTCGACAATGTTGCAGCCCTTTTCAGCGAGATAATTTGAAATCGCCGCAACTATTCCCCGTGTGGACTTGCATGAAACAGTGAGTACGGTGTTACGTGGCGTCACAACTGATGTCCTTTTTTCCTAAACTGACATGAGAGGTTGGCGACCTCTTGCAAACATAACCCGGTCCAGTCGCGTTCAGATGGCTTTTTCCATTTCAGGAAGGATCTCGAAGAGGTCAGCGACGAGGCCATAATCGGCCACATGGAAGATTGGTGCGTCCTCGTCCTTGTTTATGGCGACGATGACCTTCGAATCCTTCATGCCGGCAAGGTGCTGGATCGCACCGGAAATTCCACAGGCGATGTAGAGCTGCGGAGCGACCACCTTGCCCGTCTGACCCACCTGCCAGTCGTTCGGGGCGTATCCGGCATCGACGGCCGCGCGGCTGGCGCCGACTGCCGCACCGAGCTTGTCGGCGAGGGGAAGGATCACTTCCTTGAAGTTTTCCGCCGAACCCAGCGCCCGCCCGCCGGAGACGATGATCTTCGCTGACGTCAGTTCCGGACGGTCGGACGAGGACAGGGCGTCGGAAATATATGACGAGAGATCGGAAGAAAGAGCTGCCGTCGAGATCGGCTCGACGGCAGCAGGTGCGCCTTGGGAGGCGGGGGAAAACGAGGTCGTGCGCACGGTGACCACCTTCTTTGCGTCGGTGGACTGAACCGTCTGAATGGCATTGCCCGCATAGATCGGACGCTTGAACGTGTCGGCCGAGACGACATCGACGATCTCCGAGACCTGCGCGACGTCGAGCAGGGCGGCAACGCGCGGCAATACGTTCTTGCCGACCGAGGTCGCGGCCGAGACGATGGCGTCATAGCTGCCGGCAAGCGACACGATGAGCGCTGCCAGGGGCTCGGCGAGGTTGTTGGCAAGGCTTGCGTCATCGGCAAGCAGAACCTTGGAGACGCCCGAGAGCTTGGCAGCGGCATCAGCAGCAGCCTTGGCGTTGCTGCCTGCGACGAGCACATGCACGTCGGAACCGATCTTGCTCGCTGCCGTCAGCGCCTTGGCAGTCTGGTCGGAAAGGGTAGCATTGTCGTGGTCTGCCAGAAGAAGAATGGCCATTGTCGTGTTCTCCCTTTCCTTCTTAAAGCACGCCGGCTTCGGTCTTGAGCTTTTCGACGAGCTCGGCGACCGACTTGACCTTGACGCCCGCCTTGCGGCCCGACGGCTCCTCGGTCTTCAGCACCTTCAGCCGCGGGCTCGTATCGACGCCGAAATCGGCCGGCGACTTCTTGTCGAGCGGCTTCTTCTTCGCCTTCATGATGTTCGGCAGCGACGCATAGCGCGGCTCGTTGAGGCG
>NZ_JBNPXB010000024.1:0-55094 GCF_050433525.1 Aminobacter sp. BE322
ATCCGGCAACGGCTCGATTCGGTCCACATCCGCGCCCTGAATCACGTTTCACGCCCGGCGGGAATCCCTCAAATCCGATTTTCCAAACAGCCTCTCAGAGGGACGCTGTGGGGGCGGCCGTGAATTATCTCTTTGTCTTTCTATTGTCCGCGTTGGTCGCGCTGGGAGAGCTTTTGGCTCGGTATCGCGACAATCCAATGGACTCGCTCAAATCGTCTCCCGCGATATTCTATATCGCTTTCAACGGCATAGTTGGCGTCATTGCCCTCTACATCCTCAACTCCGTTACGCCAGATTTGCTGCAATACAAAGCTTGTACTGACGAGGATATAAATACAGTTTGCCCTTCAATTCAGCTACTTCGCGTAGTTGCTGCGGCCTTCGGCTCTCTCGTCGTCATGAGGAGCGCTTTCGCGCGCATGTCCATCGGGGGACAGGATATCGGCATAGGCCCTTCTGCCTTGATCGAGATATTCCAGAAGACTGCTGACAGGGGCGTTGACCGGACGCGTGCCTTTCGCCGAATTGATGAGTTGCCGAAGGACCTCCGGAAGATTCCTCACGATTTTGCCAGCACCACGCTCGCGGCTCTGTGCACCGAATTGATGCAAAATCTGACTGCTGAGGAAAAGCTACGCATCTCCGAGCGTATCAAGCTCGTTACGGAAGCAAGCGAGCAGAACGAAATTCGGCCCTTGCTGGTGGCACTCATACTTCAGCAGTTCGTCGGTAAGGATGTCTTGAGCAAAGCCGTGGCCAAGATAGTCACGGACTACAGCGATGTGTTGGATCGCCTTACGTCGGAACGGAATCGGAAGGCCGAACAAATCTCTCCCGACCTGTTCCCCGCCTCGCAGATCGAGCTGGGGGCCTCGAACGGTCAGCCGAAATTGGCCGTTACCCCGTCATAGAGCAGCTTCACCGCGACGAGAGCGACCGTGGCGTAGGTGAAGGGGTAGAATATCTCCGGCCGCATCCGGCGCACCAGCCAGGCGCCGGCAAGCGTCGCCAGGGGCGCCAGCGGCATCAGCGCAAGCGAGGCGGTCAGGTTGGTGGCGTCGAACTGGCCAAGCGCGAAATACGGCACCAGCTTGATGGCGTTGGTCACCGCGAAGAAGATCACGCTGGTGCCCGTCAGGAGCTTCGGGTCGAGCTTGAGCGGCAGGGTGTAGACCTGGAAGGGCGGGCCCCCGACATGGGCCACGAAGCTGGTGAAGCCGGCGACCGAGCCCCAGAAGGCCCCGGCTGTCGCGTTCGGCTGGGACCTGTGGTCGGCGCCGTGCCGGAGGCTCGTATAGACCCAGCGCGCCACGAAGGCGATGGCGATGGCGCCGACGATGAATCTCACCATGTCCACCGTCACCATCGAGGCGGTCAGCCAGCCGACGCCGATGCCGACGATCGAGCCCGGCAGCATCTGCCGCAGGATCGTGCGGTCGAAGACGCCGCGCCATGTCCACAGCGACACGACGTCCATCAGGATGAGGATGGGCAGCAGGATGGCCGCCGCCTGCACCGGCGACATCGCCAGCGCCATCAGCGGCACGCCGACGAAGCCGACTGCGCCGCCGAAGCCGCCCTTCGACAGGCCGACGAGAATCACCGCCGGAACGGCGGCTGCGTAGAACCATGGGTCGAGGAGAAGCGCGGTCATGGAGAGCCTCTGTCATCGCCCCATAGCGGCATTGCCGCCGGTTGGCGAGAGCCGCGCCTGTCTTTTCATATGCTTGGGCCAGGCCGTGCGTCCTGTTCAACGGCGGCACTTTGTTCTATGCCCCAATGCAAACATGTTCGCCTTGCATAGGCGACAGTCAGTCGGATCGAGGAAGATGAACGCAGACACGCCGCCCAATCGCTGCCGCATCGTGCTGATTGTGCCGCCGTCCGTGCCGCCGCTCGCGGTCGAGGCGGCTCTTGGCGGCGGCGACGTCGCCTCGCTGATCCTGACGGCCGAAGGTGTCGACGAGGCTTCGTTCCAGGGCTTCGCCGAGAAGGTCGCCGCCACGGCGCGCGCCGCCGGCGTGGCCGTGGTGGTTGCCGGGGATACCCGCATCGCCGGGCGTATCCACGCCGACGGCATTCACGTCGAAGGCCGCAGGGAAGAGCTAGCCGATGCCATCGAGCGACACCAGGACCGGCTCATGGTCGGCACCGGCGGCGCCAAGACCCGCGACGACGCGCTCGAGCTGGGCGAAGAACGTCCCGACTACATGTTCTTCGGCCGCTTCGGCTACGACAACAAGCCCGAACCGCACCCGCGCAACCTGTCGCTGGGCGAGTGGTGGGCCGAGATGATCGAGATCCCGTGCATCGTCATGGCCGGTTCCGACATCGCATCCGTTCAGGCCGTGGCCGCGACCGGTGCCGAATTCGTCGCCCTGTCGGCGGCGGTGTTCGGCGATGGCGTCGATCCGCGCGACGCGGTGGCCCGCGCCAACGCGATGCTCGACGAAACCGCCCCGAGCTTCGAGGAACAGTGATGCGGCGCCCTGGCCTTCTCGCTGCAACGCTGTGCCTGGGCTTCGGGCTCCAGCCCGCGGCCGCGGTGGAGGGCGGGCTGCTCAATCCGTCGGATGCAGGCGCCGTGCCCGCGCTCGGCAAGCCGGCCGACACGATCGATCCGAGCCGTTTCGGGCCGGCCCCGGCGGAGGGGGCGGCACCCGCGGCGCAGACGACCCCGGCCGGGCAGCCTGAGGCGGCTCCCGCGTCCCCGTCCGATCTCGGCGCAAATCCCGCTGCAAAGGCGCCCGACGGCATCGATCCCAACCGCTTCGGCGGCAAGGCGACCGACGAGCCGTATGGCGCTTTCCAGCGCGGCCTCTACAAGACCGCCTACAATCTGGGCCTGCCGCGGGCCGAGGCCGGCGACGCTGCGGCGCAGACGCTTGTTGCCGAGATACTCTCCCGCGGCCTGGGCATGCCGCGCAACGATACCGAGGCTGCCAGATGGTACCAGCGCGCCGCCGAGCAGGGCGTGCCCGAGGCGCAGTTCCAATATGCGCTGCTGCTGCTCGACGGGAAGTACGTCACCCGCGACGAGAAGGCGGCGACTGCGCTGATGCAGGCGGCGGCCGAGGCCGGAAACCGCTTCGCGCAGTTCAACTATGCCCAGATGCTGGTGCAGCGCGAGGCTGGCGAGAAAGGCCTCGTCAAGGCCGTCCCTTATTACGAGCGGTCCGCCGAGACCGGGCTTGCGGATGCGCAATATGCGATGGCGCAGGTCTACGCCAACGGCGTCGGCGGCAAGCTGCGCGACGACCGCCGGGCGCGGCTGCTGCTCGTCCAGGCCGCACGTCAGAACTACGACACCGCGCAATTCGACCTGTCGCTGTGGATGGTCGACGGGCGTGGCGGCGACCGCGACCTGAAATCGGCCTTCGGCTGGATGAAGCTCGCGGCCGACAGCGGCAACGTTGCCGCCCGCAACCGCCTCGCCAAGTTCTACATGGGCGGCATCGGCGTCGAGCCGGATCCGATCCTGGCGGGCGCCTGGTACATAGTGGCTCGGCGCGCCGGCCTGACCGATCCCGAAATGGACGATTTTCTGCGCGGCCTCACCGACGATGAGATGAAGCAGGCGCTGGAACGGGCCAACCGCATCCGCTGATTGTCGCCAAAAGCGCGACTTCTCTTGCCTAGAAGGGCATTTTGTGGTCTTGGAAGCGCCGATGGCGCCCCTCCAGCGGCGCAATGCTCTCTTCCGGAATCAAATCATGGCCAAGATCAACGGCAACGAAATCCGTCCCGGCAACGTCATCGAGCATGACGGCGGCCTGTGGGTGGCGGTCAAGACCAACGCGGTGAAGCCCGGCAAGGGCGGCGCCTACAACCAGGTCGAACTCAAGAATCTCATCAACGGCACCAAGCTCAACGAACGCTTCCGTTCGGCCGAGACCGTCGAGCGCGTCCGCCTCGAACAGAAGGACTTCTCCTTCCTCTACGAGCAGGGCGATGCGCTGGTGTTCATGGACACCGAGAGCTACGAGCAGCTCGAACTGCTCAAGGATTTCGTCGGCGACCGCGCCGCCTTCCTGCAGGACGGCATGATGGTGACCGTCGAGCTCTACGAAGAGCGTCCGATCGGCATCGCGCTGCCCGACCAGGTGACGCTGACCATCACCGAAGCCGACCCCGTCGTGAAGGGCCAGACGGCCGCCTCGTCCTACAAGCCGGCGGTGCTCGAAAACGGCGTCCGCGTGCTGGTGCCGCCCTTCATCTCGTCGGGCGAGCGCATCATCGTCGACACCAACGAGATCACCTACGTCCGCCGCGCGGACTGATCTCGTCAACCTGAAGTCCCGAGGGTCTAGAGAATGGCGCGTTCGGCGATCATCAATGTCATGGTGCAGGCCGCAATGAAGGCCGGCCGGTCGCTGGGGCGCGACTTCGGCGAGGTGCAGAACCTGCAGGTCTCGCTGAAAGGTCCCGGCGACTACGTCTCCCAGGCCGACCGCAAGGCCGAGGAGATCATCTTCACCGAGCTCGCCAAGGCCCGTCCCGGCTACGGCTTCCTGATGGAAGAGCGCGGCGCCGTCGAAGGCGAGGACAGCCAGCACCGCTGGATCGTCGATCCGCTCGACGGCACCACCAACTTCCTGCACGGCATCCCGGTGTTCTCGATCTCGATCGCGCTGGAACGGCAGGGCCAGATCGTCGCGGCCGTGGTCTACAACCCGGCGATGGACGAGCTCTACACCGCCGAGCGCGGCGGTGGCGCGTTCCTCAACGACCGTCGCCTGCGCGTCTCGGGGCGCACCAAGCTGACGGACGCGGTCATCGGCTGCGGCGTGCCGCATCTCGGCCGCGGCCACCACGGCAACTTCCTGCTCGAACTGCGCAACGTCATGGCCGAGGTGGCCGGCGTCCGCCGCCTCGGCTCGGCCGCGCTCGACCTCGCCTACGTCGCCGCCGGCCGCATGGACGGCTTCTGGGAGACGGCGCTATCGCCCTGGGACGTCGCTGCCGGCATCCTGCTCGTGCGCGAGGCCGGCGGCTTCGTCTCCGACGGCAAGGGCGGCCAGGACATGCTCGAGGGCGGCTCGATCGTCGTCGGCAACGAGCTCATCCACAAGGCCCTGCTCAAGACGCTGAAGAAGCCGGTCACCCCGCGCTGACCGCCTTTGCCCTTTTAGCTACCTTGCCTACCCCGCCTGCGCCCGGCCATATTGGTCGAAGGCGCAGGGGCGAGCGATGACGGACAATATCCGCACGGCCGAGGCTTCCGTGCCCGTCACCGGGCGCTTCGCCCTTTCGCGCGCCGAACTCATCGCCGACGGGGTGGTGCATGTGGTCGGCATCGTGCTGGCAATTGCTGCCGGCTCGGCGCTGCTTTCCGTCGCGGCCTTCCACGCGGCTTTCGGCGAATACATCGCAGCCGTGTTCTTCGTCGTCGCGCTGCTCACCTCCCTGTCGGTTTCGCTCGCCTACAATCTCTGGCCGGTCTCGCCGGCGAAATGGGTGCTGCGCCGCTTCGACCACGCCGGCATCTTCCTTCTGATCGCGGCCACCTACACGCCGTTCCTGGCGCAATTGCCCGATCGCGTCACCGCCGCATGGATGGCCGGCGTCGTCTGGGTCGCGGCCGTCGTCGGCATATGGGTCAAGCTTTTCCTGCCCGGGCGGTTCGACCGGCTCGCGCTCGTCTTCTACCTTGCGCTCGGCTGGAGCGGCATCGTCGTGGCGCGGCCGCTCGGCGCCGCCCTGCCGCCGGCCACGCTCTGGCTGCTGCTCGCCGGGGGCGTCGTCTATTCCTGCGGCGTGATGTTCTATGCCCGCCACGGCTTGCGCTTCCAGAGCGCGGTGTGGCACGGCTTCGTCATCGCCGGGGCGGGTCTGCATGTCGCGGCGATGATCGACCTTCTGGTGGTGGCGCGGCTCTGATACCGCATCGGCTGCGCGCAAGCGTCTTTCATTTTCGTCACATTTCCGCTTACAGTCTTGGTCCATTGATGCATCGGTCCGATGCCGGGGTCGGCTTGGGCGGCGCGATGCGCAAACACTTGGTTCCAGAGCGCCCCAGCCACCTCCCAGTCGAGGCGCGGCGCCCTGACCGCGGGGAATTGGAAACCGGGGCGCCGATGGCATTGTTGAAATCACTCGGGTCGGGCAGAGGCTCGGACGTCCTCAGCTACGACCCGCACCGCTTGTCCAGTCCGCAGGTGTTCCTGCTGACGATGATCATCTTCCTGGCGATCGTCGCCTTCATCGCAGCGATCCTGACGCGCCAGATCTCGAACGCCTTCGTCACCAACCCCGGGCTCAACGGCCTGATCATCGGCGTGCTCGTCGTCGGCATCGGGCTCGCCTTCGTGCAGGTGGGGCGGCTGTTCCGCGAAGTGCGCTGGGTCAATTCCTTCCGCGCCGGCTCCGAGGTCACAGAACCCGTGCTGCTGGCACCGATGAAGGCGATGCTCAGCCGTTCCTCGTCGATGGCGTTTTCGGCCAGTTCGATGCGCACGATGCTCGATTCGATCGCCACTCGCCTCGACGAGACGCGCGACGTCTCGCGCTACCTCGTCGGCCTGCTCGTCTTCCTCGGCCTGCTCGGCACCTTCTGGGGCCTGTTGCAGACCATCGGTTCGATCGGCGACACCATCCAGGCCCTCGATCCGGGCTCCGGCGACGCCGCCGCCGTGCTCGAGGCGCTCAAGGCCGGTCTCGCCGCGCCGCTGCAGGGCATGGGCACGGCGTTCTCGTCGTCGCTCTTCGGCCTTTCGGGCTCGCTCGTACTGGGCTTCCTCGATCTCCAGGCCGGCCGCGCCCAGACGCGCTTCTACACCGAACTCGAGAACTGGCTGTCGACCGTCACCGACCTCTCCTCCGACATGGTCGTCGCCGATGCCAAGAACGGCTCGTCCTCCGACGAGATCCGCGTGCTCTCCGAGCGCCTTCGCCACCTGCAGGAGCAGGGCGGCTCCAATCCGCGCGTCGCCGCCGCCATGGCCAACCTCGCCGACGGCATCTCCGGCCTGGTCAAGAACATGCGCAGCGAACAGCAGATCATGCGCGACTGGGTCGAAGCCCAGTCCGACGAACAGAAAGCCATGCGCACCACGCTCGAAAAGATCGCCGACGCCCTCAAGAAAGAGGGAGTCCACTAAGTGGCGTTGGCGCGCGGGCGGCGCGGCGACCGCCGCATCGACTACTGGCCGGGATTCGTCGACGCGCTGTCGACGCTTTTGCTCGCCATCATGTTCCTGCTTTCGGTCTTCGTGCTGGCGCAGTTCCTGCTCAGCCGCGAGATTTCCGGCAAGGACGAGGTGCTCAACCGGCTGAATTCCCAGATCAACGAGCTGACCCAGCTTCTGGCGCTGGAGAAATCGAACTCGCAGGACGCCGAGGATGCGCTCGCCAATCTGCAGGCGTCGCTGTCCTCCGCCGAAGCGGAGAAGAGCCGGCTCGAGCAGCTCCTGGCGCAAGGCGCGGGCGCCGGCGATGCGGCCAACGTGCGCATCGGCGAGCTTTCCGGCCAGCTCGACAGCGAGCGCCAGATCAGCCAGCGGGCGCTCAGCCAGGTCGAACTGCTCAACCAGCAGATTTCGGCGCTGCGCAAGCAGATCGCGGCGCTCGAGGAGGCGCTCAATGCCTCCGAGGCGCGCGACAAGGAATCCAACACCAAGATCGCCGACCTCGGCCGCCGTCTCAACGTGGCGCTGGCCCAGCGCGTGCAGGAGCTGAACCGCTATCGCTCCGACTTCTTCGGCCGGCTGCGCGAGATCCTCTCCGACCGCGAGAACATCCGCATCGTCGGCGACCGTTTCGTCTTCCAGTCGGAGGTCTTGTTCCCGACCGGCTCGGAGCAGATCAACGACGCCGGCAAGGTCGAGATGAAGAAGCTCGCCGACGCGATCATCGAGCTGCAGAAGGAAATCCCGCCGGAGATCAGCTGGGTGCTGCGCGTCGATGGCCACACCGACAACATCCCGCTCTCGGGCACCGGGCGATACCGCGACAACTGGGAGCTTTCGTCGGCGCGCTCGACTTCGGTGGTCAAGTTCCTGATCGAGAACGGGGTGCCCGCCAATCGTCTGGTGGCTGCCGGCTTCGGCGAATTCCAGCCGCTCGACACCGCCGACACGCCCGAGGCGCGCTCCAAGAACCGCCGCATCGAGCTCAAGCTCACCGAGCGCTAGGTCTGGCGTCGCACGAATGCGGCCAAGAAGCAGCGTGAGCGGCGGTCATTCGTCACGGTGCCCGCCGCTCCGGATCAAGATTTCGTGCGCTGCCGGGATGCCCCAATTGGGGCGGAGTTGCGGCAGCCGGGAGCCGATTGCGGCTGCTGCGGGCGCGCAAACATTATCTTTTCTTAATTAGGCCTGGCTTGGGGCGCGGACCTAGACTCCTCCGGCAGTCCGGGAACCGCCGGCGATGGCCTCCCACCGCGACGCGACGGAACCGGACGGGCTGCTCGGTCCGGGGAGCATCGGTTCCCCGACAATCTTCGGGAGACGCTACCATGCGCTCTTTGACCTTCAGGACTTCCCTTGCCGCTCTGCTCATCTGCACGCCGCTGGCTGCGGCCTATGCGGCCTCTCCGCACGAACCGCATTTCCGCTCCATCGAGCGTGACGACCACGGTACCGACGCCGCGCCGCTTTCCACCTATGTGCCGGGCGGCCAGTTGAGCGCCGTGCTCAACGACCTGCACGATGCCAATGCCCGCATCGTCTCCGACCGCAAGGCGAAGCTGATCACGCCGGCCGAGGCGCGCTCGCTCGAAGCGCAGGTCGCGGCGGTCCGCAAGGCGGCGGTCGCCGATGCCGCTAGCGGTATGATCCCCGGCGGCGAATACCGTCAGCTCATGGCCCGGATCACCGGCCTGGACGACCAGGTCGGCCGCGACGCGATGCGGGGCTGACGCCTTCCTGGTGCAGCGGCGCTCCCCGGAGCGATCCGGGGGCGCCTACCAGCCCAGCCACAGCGCCAGCAGCGCCAATGCGGCCGGCAGCGTCTGGATGAACAGGATCTTGCGGCTCACGGTCGCCGCGCCGAACAGCCCGGCGATGGCGACGCAGACCAGGAAGAAAACCTGGACTGCCCGGCCCGCTTCTCCCAGCGCCAGCCCCCACAGCAGTCCGGCGGCGAGAAAGCCGTTGTAGAGGCCCTGGTTGGCGGCCAGAACCCGCGAGGCCCTGGCGAAATCGGGCTTGAGGCCGAAGGCCTTGTGGCCGCGCGGCGTGTCCCACAGCACCATTTCCAGATAGACGATGTAGAGATGGATGAGGGCCACAAGCCCGACCAGTGCCTTAGCCAGCATTCTTCCCCGCCTTGTTGCGCCGATCGCCCACCTCACCATGCCGGACGAATGCCGGGCAAGCCTGGACCAGCCGAACGGGCTTGCGGCGCGGCAGCGTTTCGTATCCTTTCGGCCAATTCCGCAACACAGGAGTCGCCATGTCCTTTGCCAAGCTCGACGAACTCGGCCGCAGGCTCGAAGCCTTGGAACATGCCCTCGCCATCCTCGGGGCCGACGAGGCGACCCACATGGCGGTCGGCGGCGGCGCCAAGCGCGCGGAGGCGATGTCGGCGCTGGCCGGCATGCACCATCGTCAGGCCACCGCGCCCGAGATCGCCGACTGGATCGTCGCGGCGGAGAAGGAGGTCCTCAACGAGGAGCAGGCGGCCGCGCTCGCGGAGTTCCGCCGCCAGTACACCAACATGACCTGCCTTCCGTCCGAATTCGTCGAGCGCTTCACCGCGGCGCGGCTGCGCTCGGAGCAGCTGTGGCGCGACCTCAGGGCAAAGAACGACTGGGCGGGCTTCGAGCCGGCGCTGGAGGGGGTGGTCGCGCTGGTGCGTGAGGAGGCGGCGTTGCGCTCGGACGCGCTGGGGCTCGATCCCTACGACGCGTTGATGGAGCAGTACGACCCGGGCAACCGCACCGCCGACATCACGCCGGTCTTCGCCGACCTGAAGGCGTTCCTGAAGGACTTCGTTCCCGAGGCGCTTGCGGTGCAGGACGAGCGGCGCGCCACGCAGCCGGTGCGCCCGCTGTCCGGCGTCTATGCGGTCGAGCGCCAGCGCGAACTCGGGCTGGCGATGATGGCGGCCATCGGCTTCGACCTCACCCGCGGCAGCCTGTCGGTGTCGCACCACCCCTTCTGCGGCGGGGTGCCGACCGACGTGCGCATCACCACGCGCTACAAGACCGGCGATTTCCTGTCCGCCCTGATGGGCGTGCTGCACGAGACCGGGCACGCGCTCTACGAACAGAATCTGCCCCAGGCCTGGTCGCACTGGCCGCTCGGCAAGGCGCGCGGCATGGCCGTGCACGAGAGCCAGAGCCTGTTCGTCGAAAAGCAGCTCGGCCGCAACCCGGCCTTCTGGCGCTGGGCGCTGCCGCTGGTCGAGCAACATCTCGGCGAAAGCTGGTCGCTCGACGAGATATTGCCGCATGTTCACCAGGTCGAGCGCGGGCTGATCCGCGTCGACGCCGACGAGGTCACCTATCCGCTGCACGTCATCCTGCGCTACGAGCTGGAGCAGGAACTGGTCGCCGGCCGCCTGGCCGTCTCGGACCTTCCCGAGGCGTGGGACGCCAAGATGCGCGAGTATCTCGGCCTGTCCACCATCGACAACCCGGCCGACGGCCCGATGCAGGACGTGCACTGGCCGGGCGGCGCCTTCGGCTACTTCCCTTCCTACACGCTGGGCGCGATGATGGCGGCACAGCAATGGGCGGCGATCGTCAGGCAGCATCCGGCCGTCAACGACGAGATCGCCAGGGGTCATTTCGGGATGATCAACGAGTGGCGCGGGAAGAACATCTGGTCGCAAGGGTCGCGCTGGTCGACGCCGGAACTGCTCGAACGCGCCACGGGCGAAAGGCTGAACGCGGCCTATTTCACCGCCCACCTCAAGAAGCGCTACGGACGCTGAGCGACCCGACAAGACTTCGGAAAGGCGCCGCAAGCATGGCGCCTTTCCGCTGCGGTATCTCGACGTACCGACTTTCCGCTTGAACTTGCGGACCATTCCCCGAAACTCGCGTCCAAACCACGAGACCTTGGGAGGGGCAGGTGGCGGAACGGGCGGATGCGATCGTCGTGGGCGGTGGGATCGCCGGTCTCGTTGCCGCGGCCGAACTCGCCGACAGGGGCAGGCGCGTCGTCGTCCTCGAACAGGAAGGTGAGAATTCGCTCGGCGGCCAGGCCTTCTGGTCGCTCGGGGGACTGTTCTTCATAGACAGCCCCGAGCAGCGGCGCATGCGCATCCGGGACAGCCGCGAACTTGCCCTGCAGGACTGGCTGGGTTCGGCGCAGTTCGACCGGCCCGAGGATTTCTGGCCGCGCAAGGTCGCCGAAGCCTTCGTCGACTTCGCCGCCGGCGAGATGCGGCCCTGGCTCCATGGACAGGGCATGCGCTGGTTCCCGGTCGTCGGCTGGGCCGAGCGGGGCGGCGCGCTCGCCCATGGCCACGGCAACTCCGTGCCGCGCTTCCATGTCACCTGGGGCACCGGTCCCGGCGTGCTCGAGCCATTCCTGCGCCGGGTGCGGGAACACGAAGCGGCAGGCCGCATCGCGCTCAGGTTCCGCCGTCAGGCGAGCCGGCTCATCAAGGCGAACGGCGCCGTAACGGGCGTCGCCGGCGAGATCCTGGAACCATCGACCGTCGAGCGCGGCCGGCGGTCGAGCCGCGTCGTGATCGGCGATTTCGAGGTTCACGCGGATGCCGTCATCGTCGCCTCCGGCGGTATCGGCGGCAACCACGACCTCGTCCGCAAGGCCTGGCCGGTCGATCGCCTCGGCCCGCCGCCCAAGAAGATGGTCGCCGGCGTGCCGCATCACGTCGACGGCCGCATGATCGCGATCACGGAAGCTGCGGGCGGCACCGTCATCAACCGCGACCGCATGTGGCACTACACCGAGGGGCTGACCAACTGGAGCCCGATCTGGCCGAACCACGGCATCCGGATCCTGCCCGGCCCATCGTCGCTGTGGTTCGACGCTCTCGGCGAGCGGCTCGAGGCACCCTTCCTGCCCGGCTTCGACACGCTCGGCACGCTCCGGCGCATCCTCTCCACCGGCCACGACTATTCCTGGTTCGTGCTGACCCAGAAGATCATCAGGAAGGAATTCGCGCTGTCCGGCTCCGAGCAGAACCCGGACCTGACCTCGAAGCGCTGGATCGAGGTGCTGAAGAGCCGCCGCGCCAAGGGTGCGCCGCCTTCGGTCGAGGCCTTCAAGCAGCACGGCGAGGACTTCGTCGTCCGCGACAGCCTGCCGGAACTGGTCGCCGGCATGAACGCGCTTGTCGGCAGCGACCTCATCGACCATGACCGCCTGCACGCCCAGATCGCCGCCCGCGACCGCGAGATCGACAATCCCTTCTCCAAGGACGTCCAGGTCACCGCCATCCATGGGGCACGGAAGTATCTCGGCGACCGGCTGGTCCGCACGGCCAGGCCGCACAAGATCCTCGACCCGGCCAACGGCCCGCTGATCGCCGTCCGCCTCAACGTGCTTACGCGCAAGACGCTGGGCGGCCTGCACACCAATCTCGACGGCCAGGTGCTGGACGCAGCCGGCGAGCCGGTCCCCGGCCTCTATGCGGCCGGCGAGGTCGCCGGCTTCGGCGGCGGCGGCTACCACGGCTACAACGCGCTCGAAGGCACGTTCCTCGGCGGCTGCATCTTCTCGGGCAGGAATGCGGGGAGGAGTGCTCGGCTAATTTAGACGTTGTTCAGGCAGCTAAGGTTCTGTCCACAATTGTCGCGCCGACGGCGTTGGCGCGAATGGACTCGATCGCAATGAGGGCCTCCGCCTTCGTCTGGAACGCCTCGGAACTGAAGGTCACCTCGCCGCCGGCTGCGAGAAATCGAAAATGGAAGCTGCCGGAGCGGTCCTTGTAGATCTCGAAGCGGAACGGCGTTGTTCTGCTCGGTGCCGGCTGCTCCTTGCTGGTACGTACAACAACCGATCTGGTTCCAGACAGGTCGAATTCGGTCAGGTCAGCCTCATCGACAAAGCGCTCGGCTTCCTCGTCGGTCGCAAAGTCAGGAAGAGGCTTAAGCTTTTTGCTGCTCATAGTGCCTGATTTCCCTTGCGTGCATGTATCTGGCGCTGATCGGGCGGAGCAATTTTAAGCCACGCAGATCACGGATGCAAAACACGATGAATATGTGTCGTCCCTGACCGTCACGCCCGATCGCGCGGAACCGATGCTCGTCGGCGGCGTCGAAAGGGTCATCGAAAATGCCCAGTTCTCCATCGAAGATCGATTCGATCTGAACCTTGGAAAGCCCGTGCCTGGCACATTTAGGCCAATTGCCGCCATCCCAGTCGAAACCGTCAATTCTCATCGCTCAGAATTGGAGATCACATGGTGGTCGTGGAAAGTGTCGATGCAACAATAGGTAAACATCGTTGTGAGGGAAAGTGCTGAGTGTTGCTGATCTATGAGAGATTTCGGTTGCTGTCGCAGAAAACTTGGAGAATCTGCCCGATTGACGAACGCCGTCGTGCCGCCCAAGCTGGCAGCCCCAGCACAGCATGACGAGCAGCAGACGATGACCATACAGTCCGCCCACGCCTACCGTGCCGTGCCTCTGCCCGACTACGTGGAAAAGCCGGTCGAGGAGATGCGGGCCGATGCCCAGGCCTTCTATGACGAGATCCGCACGCGCCACACGGTGCGCGATTTCTCCACCCGGCCGGTGCCGCGCGACATCATCGAGACCTGCATCCTGGCCGCCGGCACCGCGCCCAACGGCGCCAACCACCAGCCCTGGCATTTCGCCGTCATCGGCGATGCGGAGATCAAGCGGCAGATCCGCGAGGCGGCGGAAGTCGAGGAGCGTGCCTTCTACGAGGGCCGCGCCGGTGAGGAGTGGCTGAAAGCGCTGGCGCCGCTCGGCACCGATGCCTCGAAACCCTTCCTCGAGGAGGCGCCTTGGCTCATCTGCATCTTCGGCGAGCGCAAGAGCCGCTCGGCCGACGGCGTTTCGCGCAAGAACTACTACGTGCCGGAATCGGTCAGCATCGCCACCGGCTTCCTGATCGCGGCGCTCCACCGGGCGGGGCTCGCCATGCTCACGCATACGCCGAACCCGATGAGCTTCCTCAACGAGATTTGCGGCCGCGACCCGCACGACAAGCCCTATATCCTGATGGTCGTCGGCTATCCGAAGGACGGCGCCACCATCCCTGCGCATGCGATGGAAAAGCGGCCGCTGTCGGAGATCGCGACGTTCCTCTGACGGGCTACTCCGCCGCGCCCTGCAGGGCGCTGGCGCCGGCGTCGAACTGCAGCTTGGCGAGACGCGCATAGACGCCGCCCCTGGCGACCAGGCTCTGGTGCGTGCCTTCCTCGACCACCTGGCCGCCATCCATGACCAGGATGCGGTCGGCCTTGAGCACGGTCGCGAGGCGATGGGCGATGACGATGGTGGTGCGGCCCTGCATCAGGTGTTCGAGCGCGGTCTGCACCTGCTTCTCGCTCTGCGCGTCGAGCGCCGACGTCGCCTCATCGAGCAAAAGGATCGGCGCGCTGCGCAGGATGGCGCGGGCAATGGCGATGCGCTGGCGCTGGCCGCCGGAAAGGGTCACGCCGCGCTCGCCGACCTGGGTGCCGTAGCCGTCCTGCAGCTTGTCGATGAACTCGTCCGCGAGTGCCGCGCTTGCCGCGGCCTCGATCTCCTTCTGCGTCGCGCCGGGGCGGCCGAAACCGATATTGTCGGCGGCCGAGCTTGCGAAGATCGTCACGTCCTGCGGCACGATGGCGATGCGCGCGCGCACCGCCTCGGGATCGGCCTTCTGGAGGTCGACGCCGTCGATCAGCACCGCACCGCTCTCCGGATCGTAGAAGCGCAGGAGCAGTGAGAACACGGTGCTCTTGCCGGCGCCGGACGGGCCGACGATGGCGACCGTCTCGCCCGGCTTGACCGTGAAGCTCAGGCCATGGACCGCGGCGCGGTCCGGCCGCACCGGATAGGAGAAGGTTACGTCGCGGAATTCGATGGCGCCCGGGCTTTTGGCCGGCAGCGGCAGCGGCGAGGCAGGGGCCGCGACGGTCGACTTCTCGGCCAGGATCTCGGTGATCCGTTCGGCAGCGCCTGCGGCGGCGCTCAGTTCGCCCCACACTTCCGAGAGCGCGCCCAGCGCACCGGCGGCGAAGACCGAATAGAGCAGGAACTGGCCGAGCGTGCCGGGCGAGATCGTGCCTTCGAGCACGTCGCGCGAGCCGAACCAGAGTACTGCCACCACCGAGGCGAAGATGGTGAAGATGGCGAAGAAGGTCAGGATGGCGCGCGCCAGCACCGAGGCGCGGGCCGCCTGGAACGCGGTCTCCACCGCGGCGGCGAAGCGTCCGGTCACCAGCTTCTCGTTGGTGAAGGCCTGCAGGGTGCGGATGGCGCCGATCTGTTCGCTGGCGAAGGCGGTGGCGTTGGCAAGCGTGTCCTGTGCCGTACGCGACTTGCGGCGCACCGAGCGGCCGAAGGCGACCAGCGGCAAGACGATCAGCGGGATCGCGGCGATCACCAGGCCGGATAGCTTCGGGCTGGTCACCACCATCATGGCGAGCGCACCCAGCCCGAGGATGACGTTGCGCAGGGCGACGGAGGCGGTGGCGCCGACCGCCGATTTGATCTGCGTCGTGTCGGCGGTCAGGCGCGAGACGATCTCGCCCGACATGGCCGTGTCGAAGAAGGCCGGGGAGAGCCTGGTCACATGGGCGAAGACGTCGCGGCGCAGGTCGGAGACGACCCGTTCGCCGAGCGTGATGACGAAATAGTAGCGGCAGGCCGAGGCGAGCGCGAGCAGGGCGGCGATTGCCACCAGCATGCCGAAATACCTGGCGATGAAGCTGGAATCGGACGACGAGAAGCCGTGGTCGATCATGCGGCGGACGGCGATCGGCAGTGTCAGCGTGGTCACGGCGGCAAGGACCAGCGAGATGATCGCGCCGACGACCAGCTTGGGGTAGCGGCCGAGGTAGGGGGACAGGCGGCTGAGCGGACGCAGCGAACGCCTGCGCTCCTGGTTCGCGCTCTCGGTCGTATCCGCCATGAATTTTCCCTTCGGGCCGCGGCCCATTTGCCGGCTGCGCGGCCTTGTGATTCGAAATCGGCTGATGTATAGGCACGCCGACCGTTTCTGAAGCCGTGGCCTATCTAGCTGCGGCTTCGAAGTTTAGGAAGAGGCGCATCGCCGCAGGACACCTGCGCAAGCCGCGCCGCGACAGCAGGAACAGAGCGATGAAGGCCGATATCCATCCCGACTACCACACCATCAAGGTCGTCATGACCAATGGCACCGAGTATTTTACCCGCTCCACCTGGGGCAAGGAAGGCGATACGATGAACCTCGATATCGACCCGACCACGCACCCGGCCTGGACCGGCGGCCAGCAGACGCTGCTCGACCGCGGTGGCCGTCTGTCGAAGTTCAAGAAGCGCTACGAAGGCCTCGGCATCTAAGCCGGCCCTGCTTCACGGAATACAAGGAACCCGCCCTCGTGGCGGGTTTTTTGTTGCCGTCGGACGCGCTAATCATTGCATGTCCCATTTCGTGAGAGAGCCATGCTGGATTTGAGTGACGAGCGATGGTCTGGCCTGACAGGCGGATACAAGGTCGCCTACGATCCCCGCCACGCAATCGACCTGCTTGCGAAGGACTACGGCGACAGCACCGCATGGGACGAACTCTTGAGCGAGCTGCATCATCAAGGGGATGTTGGTGATGCGTCCTATGCCGCTGTTCCCGAGTTGGTCAGGATCTCCGCCCAGCACCATCCTGCGCATTGGGCGCTTTGCGGTCTGGCCGCAACGATCGAAGAGGCGCGGCTGCTTTTTCGACGAAATCCTCCGGTCCCCGGATGGCTGGAGCGTGACTATGCTGAGGCATGGCAACACCTCTTTGAGCTGGCCTTGCGTGATTTGAGGACCGAGTCGGAACCAACGATCGTGACGTGCGCATTGGCCGTCGTCGCCTTGCACCGCAAACAGTTGTCATTGGGACGCCTTGCCCTCTGTGGTGAGGATGAACGAACCGAAATGCTCCAACGCCAATTCGGCGCGATCTAGGCTCGTATTGCTGCGTATGTCGCGTAGGCGCCCTTCATCTAAGCCGGCCCTGCTTCACGGAATACGGAAAACCCGCCCTTGTGGCGGGTTTTTTTGTTGCGCGTCAGGGGTGAAGGGCAGGTCGAGGCCCTTGCGGCTAGGTCGAGGCCTGCCTTTCTTCGTTCAGCTGAACATAGTGCCTGAATCTTTCGCGATCGATCGTCGTCGGCAGACCCGCTTGATCAAACGGCTTCTTGAAATCGAATGCGAATGGCTGAGCGCCATGGTCATGCAGATGTTCGTGCCTTGCGATGGCCTCTGCCCAGGTCGGCGTGTGATCGTCGTCAGCCCACCATAGCGCATACAGCGGCCACTCGGGCTTGATAAACCACTCTCGGCCATGTCTGCGGGCTTCGGCATGAATTCCAGCGTAGGAATAGGCCATCGGCGACGCCAGGTCTTTCCAGAGCGATAGCGTCGAAGGCGACCATTCATCGCCTCGTTCCAGGTAGAACCGAGGAAAAACCTGTTTACCCCAACTTGCCGGACCAGGCTCATCCTCATAGCCGGATCGTGCGACAAACCCTTGGCTGGCCTCGGCAGCAGCAAAGTTGATGTCGTTGCGATCGTGGAAGCCCTGGTTCTGGGGATCGGCGGCAGGCGTGCGAAGTACACCAAAGGTGTACAGCGCCAGGTTTTTTCCTTTCATCGATTCTCTCTTATCGAAGTACTTATTGAAGAGCAAAAGCAACCTGAAATAACTGCAAAATGGCCCGCTGAGAATGGTCTTCTCAGGCGTCGTGGTGGGGGCGAGGTGCACCCTAACATCTCCTCGATCGGGTGTTGAGGTGTGGCATTGGCGATGCCGAGGCTCTCGCAGCGCGGACGCCCTCCCTCCCCCTTGTGGGGAGGGATAAAGGGTGGGGGTATCTCCAGTCTCGGGCCGGGAAGGGGAGAATACCCCCACCCCTAACCCCTCCCCACAAGGGGGAGGGGGACGTCGCCGCTGAACGCCTCGATTTCCCGCAACGCCATCGCCTTGTAGTCGGCCACCAGCGCGTCGCCTTCTTCCCTCTCCACCGAGATCGCCAGCCGCATCGTCGCTTCGCCCAGCGACATGATCAAGAACGCCTTGCGTTCGACTTCGACTGCGTCGGCGCCCGGCGCGACGCGGCTCCAGGCCTCCGCCAGCAGCGCCCCGTTGGCGCGGCTGTCGCGCAGGTCGATGTCGCGCAGCGCCTTGTCGGCCTGCGTGCCCGACCAGATGTCGCGCATCACCGGCTCGGCGAGGAAGATGCCGTAATAGGTGTCGATCAGCCCGGCGAAGGCCTGGAGCAGGCCGTCCATGTCGCGCACGCCTGTCAGCCCGTCGGCGATGCAGGCGCGGCCCTCGGCGTTGTAGCGCTCGGCCAGCGTGCGCACGATGGCGCCCTTGTCGGGGAAGTACTGGTAGAGCGAGCCGATCGACACGCCGGCGCGTTCGCCCGCTCCATCTAAGGAAAAGGCCGGGTCGCCCCGGCCTTCTTGCTTCAACCCTGGCGCTTCCAGCGCGCCACGGCGTGCTCGATCAGCCGGCCGACCAACTCGGGATAAGAGACGCCCGATGCCGCCATCGTCTTTGGATACATGCTGATGTTGGTGAAGCCGGGGATGGTGTTGACCTCGTTGACCAGCGCCGAGCCGTCCGCCTTCACGAAGAAATCCACCCGCGCCATGCTCTCGCAGCCCAGCGCCAGGAAGGCGCCGCGGGCAATCTGCTGCAGCTTGGCGGTGGCGCCGTCGGGCAGCTCGGCGGGAATACGCAGCGCGGCGCCGTCGGCGTCGATGTACTTGGCCTCGTAGGTGTAGAAGCCGTGGCTCGCTGCCGGCACGATCTCGCCCGGCACGGAGACGGAGATGGAGCCGTCGGGTGCCTCGAGCACCGCGAACTCGACCTCGCGGCCGGCGATGAACTCCTCGATCAGCACCTTGCGGTCGTGCCTGAAGGCCTCGGCCAGCGCCTTGTCCAGCTGCTCTTCCGTCTCGGCCTTGCCGACCCCGACAGACGATCCCTGCCGCGCCGGCTTGACGAAGACGGGCACACCGAGCGTTGCCTTCACCGCTTCGAAGCCCGGCTTGTCGCCGGCATGCACTGTAATGCCGCGGGCGACCGGCAGCCCGGCCTCCTTCATCAGCCGCTTTGCCGTGTCCTTGTCCATGGCATTGGCCGAGCCGAGCACGCCGCAGCCGACATAGGCAATGTCGGCCACCTCGGCGAGGCCCTGCACCGAGCCGTCCTCGCCGAACGGGCCGTGCAGCACCGGAAACAGCACGTCGACCTTCGGCAGCTCGAACGGCGCCTGGCCCTGGGGCAGGGCGACCAGCCGCCCCTTGCCGCCGGGCACCAGCGCCACCTCGGTGCCGCCGGCGGGCACGGCAGTCGGCAGGGCGCCGTTCCGGTCGAGTTCGGCCAGCAGCCACCGCCCGTCGCGGGAAATGCCGATCGGCACCACCTCGTGCCGCGCCTGGTCGATCGCCTTGACCACGTTGCTCGCGGACATGATGGAAACGTCGTGCTCGGCGGAGCGCCCGCCGAACAGCACTGCGATGCGTGGTTTCGTGGTCATGCTTTCTCCCGCAAGCGCCGAACCGCCTTAATAGGCAGCCTACCGAGTGGCCGGCGATTCCAGCTTATCTGTGGCGCGTGGCGCGAGACGCGCCGCTCTCACGCCTCGCCCTTGGCCTTGTGGCCCTTGCGGTCGGAATGGCCGAGGTCACGGTCGGGGTCGATCACGTCGCGCACCAGCTGCTTGAGCTGGGCCGCGTCGGGAAAGCCGCCGTCGCGCTTGCGGTCCCAGATCAGTGCGCCATTGCAGGTGATGGTGAAGATGCCGCCGGTGCCCGGCACCAGCGTCACCTCGCCAAGCTCGGTGCCGAAGGTCGACAGCAGTTCCTGCGCCATCCAGCCGGCACGAAGCAGCCACATGCACTGGGTGCAGTAGGTGATGCGGATCTGGGGAAGGCTCATGAAGTTCTCAATACACTGGTTCCTGCAATCCGGTCATAGATCGGATCGCGCTTCCTGGAAACCGAAACGATGATCCAGATCAGCCAGGCGACCTGGATCATACCGGTGATTGCCGTCGATGCGATGTAGCTTGGGCTCAGCAGCGTAGAAAACTCCTGGGCCGCGCCTTCGGCGAACAATTTGCCTTGCCACCAGTACATGACGACGAAAGCGGGGACGATGCCGATCATCATAGCCAGTTGGCGTGTAACTGCTTTCCTCAATGGTAGGCCGACTCTCGATGGCGTTCGGCCGTCTACAACTCGAATACTGACTGCCTGTTTGCCGAGCGTGGCCCCTCGCCAAGTTTCCATCAGGACAAGATAGGCCAAGAACACAACGCTGCCGAGCCAACTCACGTCAAAGGCGTCAACTGCCTGACCATCCGGCCCGAGGGAATAGCCCCACGTGGCAAAGGTTTGTGCTTGCCCGTTGCCGTCGACTTTGACGATCAGCAAGGTTCGCGACGTTTGAAACCCGAAGATGGACGCCGCGCAATCCATGGTCGACGTGAAGCTGGGAGGCGGCGGAGGCTCAAGCCGCTGTGGAAGCTCGGTCACAGGTGCGCAGTTCAGTGATGCTGGTCCGAGGTTGCCTTGCACGGCACCATGGGTTTGCAGGAAAAGTACAGCAATCAATAGTTGCGCTGGCACCAGTAGTAACATCGTCACGACGCAATCAATCATCAGCGCGCCAACGCGTCGCCAGAATCCAGCCCTGGCCTGAACCACTTCGATAAATGTCATTTTGAACGAAATCTCCCGCCTGAGGCGAGGCTCGTCCATCTGTTCTCAAAACGCAATTGGCGCCGGTCGAGGATTTTCGACCGGCGCCAATGATATCAACCTCAGTCCATGCAGACCGGCTTACGCCGCGCTGAGCTTGGCCAGCGTTTCGTCATCGACTTCGAAGTTGGCGTAGACGTTCTGCACGTCGTCGTCGTCCTCGAGGGTGGCGACCAGCTTCATCAGCGACTGGGCGCGCTCTTCGTCGACGGGGATGTTGTTCTGCGGCTTCCAGATGATCTTCACCGACTCGGCGTCGCCGAGCGAGGCTTCCAGCGCCCTGGAGACTTCGCCGAGGTTTTCGAAAGCGCAGGTGATGGTGTGGCCGTCCTCGTCCGACTGCACGTCGTCGGCGCCGGCTTCGATCGCCGCGTCCATGACCTTGTCGGCGTCACCGGCCTTGGCGGCGTAGACGATCTCGCCGACGCGGTCCCACATGAACGACACCGAGCCGGTTTCGCCCATCGCGCCGCCGGCCTTGGTGAAGGCGGCGCGCACGTTGGAAGCGGTGCGGTTGCGGTTGTCGGTCAGCGCCTCGACGATGAGGGCTATGCCACCGGGGCCATAGCCCTCGTAGCGCACTTCCTCGTAGTTCTCGGCGTCGCCCATCGAAGCCTTGGAGATGGCGCGCGCGATGTTGTCCTTGGGCATCGACACGGCCTTGGCATTCTGTACCGCCAGGCGCAGGCGCGGGTTCATCGCCGGGTCGGGCACGCCGGTCTTTGCTGCCACGGTGATTTCGCGCGCGAGCTTGGAGAACATCTTCGAGCGCACCGCGTCCTGGCGGCCCTTGCGGTGCATGATGTTCTTGAATTGTGAATGGCCGGCCATGGGACCCCTGTTCTGTCGCTTCGGCGAGTGTTGGAATGGCCGGCGTTATAGATAAATCGGCTCAATACGTCCAGACTTCCGGGCTTTCGAGGCCTCGTGAAAACGGGGCCACGCCGCGCCGATGACTGAGCGTCGCCCACGGTGTCATTGCGCGCGCTTCCGGACGGGCCGGCCATCATGGTCCTCGGCGGCATCCGAGGCCGTGCTTTCCCTGCCGCCGTCCGCGCCGCAACCTCCGACGCGCACCATGTTGCGACCGGCGGTCTTGGCCTCATAGAGCGCCCGGTCGGCGACCAGCAGAAGCTCGTCGAGCCCCTTGACCTCGGCGGCGGTGCAGGCCGCGACCCCGATGCTGACGCTCATGCGCAGGTGCTGGCCCGACGGCAGCGTCAGGTCCGCCCGCTCCACCGCGAGGCGCATGCGCTCGGCCATGCCGGTCGCCTCGATCAGGTCGGCCTGCGGCAAAAGCACCGCGAATTCCTCGCCGCCGGTCCGGCCGAACAGGTCGGTCCCCCGGAGTTCGGGGGAAACCAGGCGGACGAATTCGGTCAGCACGGCGTCGCCCGCGGCATGACCGAAACGGTCGTTGACGCGCTTGAAGTAGTCGAGATCGATCGTCAGCAGCGCGACGCCGCGCGGGCCGCGCGACAGTTCCGCGAGGCGGGATTTCGCCCGTTCCATGAACGCGCCGCGCGACAGCGCCCCGGTGAGGGAATCGAAATTCGCGGCCTTGAACAGCCGGTCTATCAGTTCCTTGCGCGCCGCGTTCGTGCTCGCAACCGTCAGCGGGCCGAGCGCCATCAGTGCTACGCCCAGCCGGATCGAGTCGAGCAGCCGAAGCGGGTTCGGCAGCTTCGACAAGGGGATCAGCTGTGCTGGGAGCGAGATCAGCAGCCAGGTCGACATCAACATGGTCAGCGTGGTCGTGGTGAACAGGCTGTAGGTCAGCGCGCACCACAGCAGGGCCGGGATGGGGAAGGCGAGTGCGCCCGGACCGCCCACGACAATGCCCACGCCGACCGAGGCGGCAAGAGCTGCGGCGGGCGCGGCGTGCAGCAGGGTGGCTAGGTTCGCCGCCAGCGGATTCCGCCATTGGCGCATCAGCGTGCCGGTACCCGGAAAGGTCAGGATGACGGGCAGGACGACAAGGTTGTTGACCAGTTCGCTGACGAACCAGAATGCCATGCCGTCCGTGATGTCGCGGCCGAACAGCAGCGCTGCTCCGGCGGCGCTGACGATTGCCGCCGCCACCGCCGCCGCGCAGCAGACGGCGAACAGATAGAGCACCGAGATCGAGCGGCGCAGCCTGCGGATGTCTTCGGACAACAGAGAGAACAGCGCAAAGCCGGCCATGGCGCCCGCCATATTGGCGGAGGACAGCCAGAGATTGGTGCGCAGGTCGCTGCCGGTGATGAAGTCCGCGGCGATGTAGCCGGCGAAGGCCGCCAGCCATCCGGAAGCCGTGGCATAGGCGGGGTTGCGCACCATCAGGCCCAGGAGAATGGCGTTCGCCGGCCATACCGCGGCCAGGAAACCGACTGGGCGGGTAAATATCCCGAAAAGCGATGCGACGAGGACTGCCGCCCCAACGGTCAGGGAGACCAGTGACCTTTGCGCAATGCTGATATCTGCTGGGTGGTGGCGTTGACTGGCAGCGAGCATATTCCTTCCGTTCGCGTCAAAACGCCCCTTCATCCCGACTATCGTCGAAAACAGTTCACTTGGGCTTAATAAGCAACATCGAATTCGCCCTGTGGTTGTCTCGCGGTTGCGGCGGAATGACGCTGTGGATGCCGTAGCGTCATCTGCTTCGGCTGCGAGGGTGTTCCCGGCCAGACGGGCTTCCAATGCATGGTTGCAATCGGGCCGAGCCGCTGCAGTCTCGATCCGCCCGCGGCGCGTCTAGGCGGAAGCTTCGGGGAACCTTATCCGCACACGCAGCCCGCGGTCTTCCGCACCCGCGGACAGCTCCAGCCTGCCGCCGAACAGCGCGGCGATCTCCTCGACGATCGGCAGGCCGAGGCCGGCACCAGGCTGGTCGCCGGCGCGGCCGCGGGCGAAGCGCTGGCGCACGGTCTCGAGTTCGGATGCGGGGATGCCCGGCCCGGTGTCCTCGACTTCGAGCATAACGTCCTCGCCCTCGCGCAGCACCTTCACCGTCGCCTCGGCGCCCGAGCCGGCATAGGCGAGCGCGTTCTCGATCAGGTTGCGGATCATCTCGCCGAGCAGCATCGGCTCACCGCGCATGTAGAAAGCTTCCTCGCCCTCGAAGCCGAGGTCGATGCCCGCGGCATGGGCCTGGGTGATGCGGTCGGCGGTGAGCGTGCGGGCGAGATCGGTCATGTCCACCGCGCCCATGCTCTTCAGCCGTTCGGAGGCGGCCTGGTCGACCTTGGCGAGCAGCAGCAGCTGGGCGATGACGCGTTCGGCGTGAGCGACGGCCTCGTCGCCGATGCGGGCGGCGCGGCGTGCCTCTTCCAGGGAATGGGCGCGCGACGACAGCGCCAGCTGGGTGCGGATGATGGTCAGCGGCGTGCGCAGCTGATGGCTGGCGTTGCCGGTGAAGTGACGCATGGCGCCGAGCGCCGAGCCCAGGCGGCCCATGAAGGAATTGACCGTGTCGACCAGCCCGCGCACCTCCTTGGGCACCGACTGCTCGATCGGGTGCAGGTCGTCCGGATTGCGCTCGGCAATCGCGTCGCGCAGCCGGTAGAGCGGCCTGAGGGAGAAGGTGACGGCCATCCAGACGATGGCCGCCGCACTGCCGATCAGGATCGCCAGCCTGAGCGCCGAGCGCAAGAGAATGGTCTGCGCCAGCTGGGTCCTGGCGATGGTCGTTTCGGCGACCGTGACGACGAAGGGGATCGACGTCGCCCCGGTCGAGGCGGCACGCGCCAGCGAGGTCAGCCGGATCGGCTCGCCGCGGAAGGTCGCGTCCGAATAGCCGCTTTCCTCCTGGCCGAGGCCTTCGATCACCGGCAAGTTCTGGTAGCCGGTGATGAAGCCGTCGGGGCCGTCGACCCGGTAGAACACCCGGTCCTGCGCGGCGGAAGTCAGCATTTCGAGAGCGACATAGGGTATGTCGACCTCGAGCGCGCCGTTCTCCGCCACCACCACCCGCTCGGCAATCGCCAGCGCCGAGCCGGCCAGCACCCGGTCGGAGACGGCATTCGCCGTGTCGACCGCCTCGTTGTAGGTGTCGGCCAGCGCGATCAGGCCGATGGCGACCAGCGGCACGAGCAGCCACAAGAGCAGCCGGCGTCGCAGCGAATAGGTTTTCGTCCGTGGCATCAGGGACTGGGCAGTTTTTCGAGATAGTAGCCGATGCCGCGCGCCGTGCGCACGGTCAGCCCATAGGGCGCGAGCCGTTTGCGCAGGCGGCTGACATATTGCTCGATGGCGTTGGCGCTGAGGTCCTCGTCGAAACCGGCGAGCGATTCGATGATCGCCTGCTTGGCCACCACCTTGCCGGCGCGCATGAACAGCGTCTCGAGCAGTGCGAGTTCGCGCGCCGGAATGTCGATCGCCGCCCCGTGCGAGGAGAAGCTGCGGGTGTTGAGGTCGAGCAGTACCTCGCCGAAGGTGACGGTGGAGGCCTTGAGTCCGGCGCGGCGGCGCAGCAGCGTGCGCACCCTGGCCTCGAGCTCGCCGACGTCGAAGGGCTTGACCATGTAATCGTCGGCGCCGAGGTCGAGGCCTTTCACCCGCTCGTCGAGCGAGTGGCGCGCCGACAGGATCAGCACCGCCGCGTCGTGCTGGCGCCCGCGCATGGTGCGCAGCACTTCGAGCCCGTCCATCTCGGGCAGATTGAGGTCGAGGATGACGAGATCGAAGCGCTCGGCGGCAAGCACGGCAACCGCCGAAGTGCCGTCGCCGACGACGTCGACGGCGTAGCCGCTGCCCCTGAGCACTGCGGCAAGCCCGCCGGCCAGCGTGGCGTTGTCCTCGACCACCAGAATGCGCACCGAAATCTCCCTGCCGCTGCCGCCCGAACGATGCCTATTCGTTGGGCAAAGGTCCAGAGCTGCGTAGCGTGCTTCGCCGTTGTGTCCAAGGCCGGGCTGTTGCATGGTCTCGCCGTCATGCGCCTGGCCCTTCTCTTCGCTCTCATCAGCCTTGCAGCCCCCGCACGCGCGGAGGTCACCGTGTTTCCGGCGCTCAACGCCGTGGCGGACGCCCGCACTCTGGTGGTCTATTCGTCGCTCGACGCGCCGCTCGCCAAGCCGATGATCGACGGCTTCCAGAAGGCCAACCCCGACGTCGCCGTGCGCTACGAGGACCTGCTCACCACCGAGATCTACGATCGCGTGGTCGCCGAGACCGACGCCGGCAAGGGCTCGGCCGACATTGCCTTCTCGTCGGCGATGGACCTGCAGGTCAAGCTCGCCAATGACGGCTATGCCCAGGAGAGCCGGCTACCGCTCTCGGGCCGCTGGCCGCGCTGGGCCAACTGGCGCGACACCGCCTATGCGCTGACTTTCGAGCCGGCGGTGTTCGTCTACCACAAGCCGAGCTTCGCCGATGCGCCGCCGCCGGCGACGCGCGGCCAGTTCGTCGATTTCCTCAAGGCCCAGGGCGACAAGGTCTACGGCCGCATCGCCACCTACGACATCGAGCGCTCGGGCGTCGGCTTCATGTTCATGGCCCGCGACCAGGAGCAGTATCCGGACATCTGGTCGGTCATCCGCAGCATGGGCGCCGCCGGCGTGAAGCTCTATTCGACCAGCGGCGCCATCCTCGAGCGCATCGCCGACGGCCGTTTCGTGCTCGGCTACAACATCCTCGGCTCCTACGCCGCCGACTGGGCGGCGCGCGACCCCAATGTCGGCATCGTGCTGCCCAAGGATTACACTGTGGTGATGTCGCGCATCGGCCTGGTGCCCAAGGCGGCAAGCTCGCCCGATCTCGGCCGCCGCTATCTCGAATATTTCATGTCGGCCGAGGGCCAGACGGTGATGGCGCGGCAGCTGCACATCGCCGCCGTCAACCCCGACGTGTCCGGCGACAACACCGCCAACCGCATGCAGCAGGTTCTCGGCGGGCAGCTGCGGCCGGTGCCGGTCAGCCCCGGCCTGATGGTCTATCTCGACCAGGTCAAGCGCTCGCGCGTCATCCAGCGCTGGAACGAGGCGCTGCGCAGTCCCTGACGATGTACCCAAGCTGTTGCATCGGTGTCAGTCTGATGTCAGGTTGCTGCGCTAGGGAAGTTTTGGCCCGTCCGTTGGGAGGCGGCGAGGCTCGGAAAGTTCGGGAGGACTTCGAACAGGTTTCCGCAAAGGTACCCGGCGGCGTCGAATGCGCCGAAAGAGGGGCCGGAAACGCTGCATCACGGCCGGCCAACCAGCCCGCCAGTTCCTGCCGTCAGATCCGGGTCGCCGCTTCGCGAGCGGGCCACGAAACTGAAAAGGCATTTGCCCCGCGCATGCGGGCAGCAAGGGAGGAACGGCAGTGAAGCAGTTCGTATTGGCATCAATCATCGCAGGCGCACTCGCCCTGCCGGCCGCTGCGGCCGAATACAAGATCATGGCTCCGGCGGCGCCGGGCGGCGGCTGGGACCAGACCGCGCGCTCGATGCAGACCGCGCTTCAGGACGAGAAGATCTCGGGCAGCGTGCAGGTCACCAATGTTCCGGGCGCTGGCGGCACCATCGGCCTGGCCCAGTTCGTCAACCAGGCCAACGGCGACCCCAACCAGCTGATCGTCGGCGGCTACGTCATGGTCGGCGCGATCCTGACCAACGCCTCGCCGGTCACCCTCGAGCAGGTCACCCCGATCGCCCGCCTGACCGGCGAATATGAAGCGATCGTCGTGCCCGCCAGCTCCGACATCAAGGACATGGCTGGCCTCGTCGCCAAGCTGAAGGCCGATCCGGGCTCGGTGTCCTGGGGCGGCGGTTCGGCCGGCGGCACCGACCACATCACGGCCGGCCTCGTCGCCAAGGCCGTCGGCGTCGATCCGACCAAGGTCAACTACATCGCCTATTCCGGCGGTGGCGAGGCGCTCGCCGCCATCCTCGGCGGCCAGGTGACCGTCGGCATCTCCGGCTACGGCGAATTCGCCGAGCAGATCAAGGCGGGCCAGCTGCGCATCCTCGGCATCTCGGCCGACAAGAAGGTCGAAGGCGTCGATGCCCCGACGTTCAAGGACGGCGGCGTCGACGTCTCGATCCAGAACTGGCGCATGGTCGCCGCCGCTCCCGGCATCTCTGCCGACCAGAAGGCAGCCGTGCTCGCCGACGTCGAGAAGATGGTCACTTCGGCCTCGTGGAAGAAGATTCTCGCCGACAAGGGCTGGGCCAACACCTACCTCGCCGGTGACGACTTCTCAGCTCAGCTGAAGAAGGACACCGAGGCGACCGCCGCGATCCTGAAAGACATCGGCCTGGTGAAATGAGCCGGGACACCCAGCAACAAGAAAAGCGCCGCCCGGACCGGGCGGCGCTTGTCATCGCCGCCCTGCTGATGGCGGCTTCCGTCGTCATCGCCTGGAACACGGCCAGCCACAGCGCCGGCGGCGCCTATGCCCGCGTCGGCCCGGCGACCTTCCCCTACGTGATCGCCGTCGCATTCTTCGGCCTGTCGATCTGGACGGCGATCGAAGCGTTCCGCGGCGACTTTCCCGAGCGCGAGCATCAGGAGATCAGCCCGATCCTGTGGATCGTCGGCGGCCTCGCCGCGCAGATGCTGCTGCTCAAGGTGGCCGGCTTCTCCATTGCCACGGGCCTGCTCTTCGCCGCCACCGCGCGGGCATTCGGGCGCGGTCCGCTGTGGAAGACCATTCCCCTCGGCATCGTCCTCGCCTTCGTCGTCTGGGTCATTTTCGCCAAGGGACTGCAGCTCTCGCTGCCAGCCGGCCCGCTCGAACGCCTGTTCTGAGCGGCATTTTAGGAGCGGCTAGATATGGATACGTTCGGTCTGCTGGCGCAGGGTCTTTTGACGGCGCTTGAACCCATCAACCTGCTTTACGCACTCATCGGCGTGACCCTCGGCACCGCCGTCGGCGTCCTGCCCGGCATCGGCCCGGCGCTGACCGTGGCCCTGCTGCTGCCGGTCACCTACAAGCTCGATCCGGCCGGATCGCTGATCATGTTCGCCGGCATCTATTACGGCGGCATGTATGGCGGCTCGACCACGTCGATCCTGCTCAACACGCCGGGCGAAAGCGCTTCGATCGTCACGGCGCTCGAAGGCAACAAGATGGCGCGCGCCGGACGCGGCGGCCCCGCGCTGGCAACGGCGGCCATCGGCTCCTTCGTCGCCGGCCTCATCGCCACCATAGGCCTCGCCTTCATCGCACCCACCGTGGTCAAGATGGCGCTGTCCTTCGGCCCGGCCGAATATTTCGCGCTGATGATCCTGGCCTTCATGACCGTGTCGGCCGCCTTCGGCGATTCGAGCCTGCGCGGCCTCACTGCGCTGTTCATCGGCCTTGCCCTCGGCCTGGTCGGCATCGACCTGCAGACCGGCCAGGCGCGGCTTTCCTTCGGTATCCCCGACCTGCTCGACGGCATCGAGGTGACGACGCTGGCGGTCGCGCTGTTCGCGGTCGGCGAGGCGCTCAGCGTCGCGGCCAGCAAGGGCGGCGATTCCACCATCCAGGCGATCAAGGGCTCGGTGTGGATGACCCGCGAGGATTGGCGGCGCTCGTGGAAGCCCTGGCTGCGCGGCACCGCCGTCGGCTTCCCCATCGGCGCAATGCCGGCGGGCGGCGCCGAGATCGGCACGTTCCTGTCCTACTCGATGGAAAAGCAGCTGGCCGAGAAGCCGGAAGAATTCGGCAACGGCGCCATCGAGGGCGTCGCCGGTCCGGAAGCCGCCAACAATGCGTCGGCCGCCGGCACGCTGGTGCCGCTACTGACGCTCGGCCTGCCGACCACGGCGACGGCCGCGATCATGCTCGCCGGCTTCCAGCAGTTCGGCCTGCAGCCCGGTCCGCTGCTGTTTGCCACCAACCCGCAGCTCGTCTGGGGCCTGATCGCCTCGCTGCTGGTCGCCAACCTGATGCTTCTGGTGCTGAACCTGCCGCTGATCGGCCTGTGGGTCCGCCTGCTGACCATCCCGACGCCGTGGCTCTACGCCGGCATCCTGCTGTTTGCGACGCTCGGCACCATCGGCGCCAACTCGGCCGTCTACCAGCTCAACGTCGCCGGCCTGTTCACCTGGCCGATGTCGTTCGAGCTCGGCATGCTTTTGGCCTTCGGTCTGCTCGGCTACGGCCTGCGCCGCTTCCACTATCCGATCGCCCCCGTCGTGGTGGGCCTGATCCTCGGACCGATGGCCGAGCAGCAGCTGCGCCGCGCGCTCGCCATCAGCCAGGGCGACCCGACGATCCTCGTCGGCTCGCCGATCGCCGTCGTGCTATTGCTGCTCGCGGCCACCGCCGTGCTTCTGCCGCTCTATCTCAGGGCGCGCGGCAAGGGCAAGGTGCTCGCCCAGCTCGGCGCCAGCGAGGACTGAGAAGCAAGGTCCGGAAACGAAAAAAGCCGAAGCCCGGGTGACCGGGCTTCGGCTTTTCCTTTGCCCTGCGGGCTGGATATCCAGGGCGACAGAGCGGTGAATCCGCCAGGACCACCGCTCCGGAGCGACACCTGCAACGCCGCACCGCAACGGTGCAGGGATTGCATCACGTCGGATCCGCAGCCCGTCCGTGAGGACGAGCCCGATCCCGTGGGCGCTCTCTACCCTGAAGCCAAGAAATCAGTAGTGGCGGATGCGGTCGTAATGCCGGGGGTCGATGCCCAGCATGACCAGATCCTGGTTGGCCGGACGGTGGCCGCGCTCGACGGCGGCAGCCGCGGCGACGGCGCTGCCGAGGGTGCGGACCAAGTTGCCAATGCGTCCAAGGGGCTTGCGAGCGTTCATCTTCGTCATCCTTTTGCGCTGCATCATCATTTCTTGTGCAACGCAACAAATATAGGTGACGCAAAGGGAAGCGGTAGGGGTGGCGATGCATGCTTGCCATGCGTTTGCTGCAATGGTCGGCTAAACAGGCGCCGGTGGACGCTCGGGACCGCAGCACTTGAAAGGCGACGCGCCTTCGGTTATATCAGCGTCAAATTCTTGGTCGGTATGACGAAGAGTGGGTCCACCCGGTCCCGCTCTTTTTTGTTACCTGCCGGCCGCTTGGAGAACCAATGACCGAAAACGCAGTCGAACAGGCAGGCGACGACCGCATCATCCGCGAGACCGGCATCGACGCCCGCATCGCCCTGATCGTTCAGCCCGTCCTTCGGGCGATCGGCTTCCGCCTCGTCCGCGTGCGGCTGTCGGGCCAGAACGGCCTGACGCTGCAGATCATGGCCGAGCGCGAAGACGGGACCATGACGGTCGAGGATTGCGAAGAGGTGAGCCGCGCCGTCTCGCCCGCCCTCGATGTCGATGATCCGATCGAAAAGGCGTATCATCTCGAAGTGTCGTCGCCGGGCATCGACAGGCCGCTGGTGCGCAAGTCGGATTTCGCCAACTGGATCGGCCATCTCGTGAAGATGGAGACCTCGGTCCTGGTCACCGACCGCAAGCGCTTCCGCGGCAAGATCGCCGAGGCCGACGAAGCGGGCGTCCTGATCCAGCGCGACCAGGCCGCCTATGGCGAGGAGCCGACCGTGCGCGTGCCCTTCGAGGCGATCGCCGAAGCGCGGCTGATCCTGACCGACGACCTGATCCGCGATGCCCTGAGCAAGGACAACAGGGCCCGCAAGGAAGCAAAGAAGCGTCACGGCGAGGCCGACGAGGCCGGTGAAGACGAAGAAACCGAAACGGAAGACTGACAGAGCCGTGCAGCCGGACCGGGTCCGGCCTGAAGCTCGGGGAGAAAGACAATGGTTGTAAGCGCCAACAGGCTCGAACTGCTGCAGATCGCCGATGCGGTCGCCCGCGAGAAGTCGATCGACAAGTCGATCGTCATCGCCGCCATGGCCGACGCGATCCAGAAGGCGGCACGCTCGCGCTATGGCCAGGAAACCAACATCCGCGCCGACATCAACCCGAACACGGGCGAGATGAAGCTGCAGCGCCTGATGGAAGTGGTCGAGAAGGTCGAGGATTACGCGACCCAGATCGCGCTGACCTCGGCGCGCGAACGCAATCCCGACGCGCAGCTCGGCGACTTCATCGCGGAGCAGCTGCCGCCGATGGATTTCGGCCGCATCGCCGCCCAGTCGGCCAAGCAGGTCATCGTCCAGAAGGTGCGCGAGGCCGAGCGTGACCGCCAGTACGACGAGTACAAGGACCGCATCGGCGAGATCGTCAACGGCACGGTCAAGCGTGTCGAATACGGCAACGTCATCGTCGACCTCGGCCGCGGCGAGGCGATCATCCGCCGCGACGAGCTGATCCCCCGCGAGAACTACAAATACGGCGACCGCGTCCGCGCCTATGTCTACGACGTGCGCCGCGAGCAGCGCGGCCCGCAGATCTTCCTGTCGCGTACCCATCCGCAGTTCATGGCGAAGCTGTTCACCATGGAAGTGCCGGAAATCTACGACGGCATCATCGAGATCAAGTCGGTGGCCCGCGACCCGGGTTCGCGCGCCAAGATCGCCGTCATCTCGCGCGACAGCTCGATCGATCCGGTCGGCGCCTGCGTCGGTATGCGCGGTTCGCGCGTCCAGGCCGTCGTCGGCGAACTCCAGGGCGAAAAGATCGACATCATCCCGTGGTCGCCTTCGGCAGCTTCCTTCATCGTCAACGCCCTGCAGCCGGCCGAGGTCGCCAAGGTGGTTCTCGACGAGGACGCCGAGCGCATCGAGGTCGTGGTGCCTGACGACCAGCTGTCGCTCGCCATCGGCCGCCGCGGCCAGAACGTGCGCCTCGCTTCGCAGCTGACCGGCTGGGACATCGACATCCTGACCGAGCAGGAAGAGTCCGAGCGCCGCCAGAAGGAATTCGTCGAGCGTTCGACGCTGTTCATGGAAGCCCTCGACGTCGACGAGATGGTCGGCCAGGTGCTCGCCTCGGAAGGCTTCACCTCGGTCGAGGAAGTGGCCTACGTCGATTCCGACGAGATCTCCTCGATCGACGGCTTCGACGAGGACACCGCCAGCGAAATCCAGCAGCGCGCCCGCGAATATCTCGAGAAGATCGAGGCCGAGCACGACGAGAAGCGCAAGAAGCTCGGCGTCGAGGACGAGCTGCGCCAGATTCCCGGCATCACCACCGCGATGCTGGTGGCGCTCGGCGAGGACGGCGTCAAGACCATCGAGGACTTCGCCGGCTACGCCGCCGACGACCTCGTCGGCTGGAAGGAACGCAAGGACGGCGAGACCAAGTTCTATCCGGGCGTTCTGGCCGACTATGGCGTGTCGCGTGCGGACGCCGAGCAGATGGTCGTCGCCGCCCGCCGCATGGCTGGCTGGATTTCCGAAGACGAAGTGGCTGAGGAAGCCACCGACGTCGCCGGTGAGTGACGTGGGTCGGGCCGGGGATAGCTTTGGACGAGATGAACGATCGCACCTGCATCGTTACGCGCCAGAGCGGCGAAACGGATGATCTGATCCGTTTCGTCGTCGGTCCCGATTCGACTGTTTTTCCCGATCTGAAGAGAAAGTTGCCCGGCCGCGGTTGCTGGGTGACGGCCGACCGCCTACATGTCGACAAGGCGGCGGCCAAGGGCATGTTCGCCCGCGCCTTCAAGAAGCCGGTCGTCGTTCCGGCCGACCTGGGCGCCATGGTGGACGCGCTGCTAGCAAAATCGGCGCTCGGCGCGCTGGGGCTCGCCCGCAAGGCCGGGCTCGTTGCGCTCGGCGCCGCCAAGGTCGACACTGCCGTACGCGCCGGAAAGGCGCTTCTGGTGCTCCACGCCTACGAGGGCGCCGAGGATGGCGTCCGCAAGATCACCCAGGCCCGCAAGGCGACAGTCCATCTCGGCGGCCCTGCCACGCCCGCCTACAAACTTTTTTCCGAAGCGGAATTGGGTTTGGCATTGGGGGCAACAAATGTGATACATGCTGCCGTTCTCGCGGGAGACGCGGGCAAGACGGTCGCAAAGCGCATGGTTGCGCTTGACCGGTATCGGGGCGGATCCCCGGATGATCTGGCAATGATTGCGGCGATTGCCGACGAAGATGATGCCGCAGAGGATATGGAATGAGCGACACCAAATCGGGCGATGACAAGACGTTGAGCGTCACTCCGAAGAAGACCTTGACGCTGAAGCGCCCGGGCGCGGAGCAGGGAACCGTGCGCCAGAATTTCTCGCACGGCCGCACCAAGGCGGTCGTCGTCGAGACCAAGAAGCGCAAATTCTCCATGCCTGGCGACAGGCACGAGCCAGCACCGACGCCGTCGCCGGCGCCCGCGCCGGCGACCGTCGCGCCGAAGCCCCAGCCGTCTGCGCCCGTCAACGTCACACCGCTGGTGCGCGAGACGCCGCGCCCGCAGCCGGAACGCTCCGGGATGGTGTTGAACGAGCTGTCGCGTGGCGAGATGGAAGCTCGTCGTCGCGCGCTTGAAGGTTCGGTCGTCCGCGAACAGGAAGAACGCGCCCGCGCCGCGGAAGACGCGCGCCGCCGCGCCGAGGAAGACGAGCGTCGCCGCAAGGAACGCGATGAGTCGGCCCGTCGCCAGGCCGAGGAAGAGGCTCGTCTGAAGACGGAAGCCGAATCCCGCCGTCGCGCCGAGGAGGAGGCTCGCCGTCGTGCGCCAGCGGCCGTCCAGGCCAAGGTCGCCGACGAAGAGGAAGAAGTCGCCCGTCCACGCGGCCGCACCGGCGGCAACGGCGGTGGGGCAGGGGCAGGGGCAGGTGCCGGTGCCGGCGCTGCCAGCCCGGTCCGTCGCATCGCGACCCCCGAGGTTGCCCGTCCGGCCAAGACCAAGACCGACGACGACCGCCGTCGCGGCAAGCTGACGCTCAACACCGCGCTGTCGTCCGAAGACGGCGATGCGCGCGCGCGTTCGCTGGCCGCGATGCGCCGCCGCCAGGAGAAGTTCAAGCGGGCGATGCATCAGGAGCCGCGCGAGAAGATCGTGCGCGAGGTCGTCCTGCCCGAGACCATCACCATCCAGGAACTGGCTCAGCGTATGTCCGAGCGCGCCGTGGATGTCGTGAAGTTCTTCATGAAGCAGGGCCAGATGATGAAGCCGGGCGACGTCATCGACGCCGACACGGCCGAGCTGGTGGCCGGCGAATTCGGCCACACGGTCCGCCGCGTCGCCGAGTCCGACATCGAGGAAGGCCTGTTCGACATCGCCGACCGCACCGAGGACCTGGTGTCGCGTCCGCCCGTGGTCACCATCATGGGCCACGTCGACCACGGCAAGACCTCGCTGCTCGACGCCATCCGCAACGCCAATGTCGTGTCCGGCGAAGCCGGCGGCATCACCCAGCACATCGGCGCCTATCAGGTCGAGAAGAACGGTCAGAAGATCACCTTCATCGACACGCCTGGCCACGCCGCTTTCACCGCGATGCGCGCCCGTGGCGCCCAGTCGACCGACATCGCCATCCTGGTGGTCGCGGCCGACGACGCCGTCATGCCGCAGACCATCGAGTCGATCAGCCATGCAAAGGCTGCCGGCGTGCCGATCATCGTGGCCATCAACAAGATGGACAAGCCGTCGGCCGATGCCCAGAAGGTCCGCACCGACCTGCTGCGCCACGAGGTTTTCGTGGAATCGATGGGCGGCGAGACGCTCGACGTCGAGGTTTCGGCCAAGACCGGCAAGGGTCTCGACAAGCTGCTCGAGGCCATCCTGCTGCAGGCCGAAGTTCTCGACCTCAAGTCCAACCCCGACCGCACGGCCGAGGGCGTGGTCATCGAGGCCAAGCTCGACAAGGGTCGCGGTCCGGTTGCCACCGTGCTCGTCCAGACCGGTACGCTGCTGCCGGGCGACATCCTCGTCGCCGGCAACCAGTGGGGCCGCGTCCGCGCCCTGGTCGATGACCGCGGCACGCATGTCGAAGAAGCCCCGCCGTCCATGCCGGTCGAGATCCTCGGCCTGCAGGGCACGCCTCAGGCCGGCGACCGCTTCGCGGTGGTCAACAACGAGGCCCGCGCCCGCGAGATCACCGAGTACCGCCAGCGTCTGGCGCGCGACAAGGCCGTCGCCAGGCACGCCACCCAGCGCGGCTCGCTCGAGCAGATGATGTCGCAGCTGCAGTCCTCGGGCCTCAAGGAGTTCCCGCTCATCATCAAGGGCGACGTGCAGGGTTCGGTCGAAGCGATCGTCACCGCGCTCGACAAGCTCGGCACCGACGAGGTCCGTGCCCGCATCGTCCATGCCGGTGCAGGCGCCGTCACCGAAAGCGACGTCACGCTCGCCGAGACGTCGGGTGCCGCGATCATCGGCTTCAACGTCCGCGCCAATGCGCAGGCGCGCCACGCCGCCGAGCAGGCAGGCGTCGAGATCCGCTACTACAACATCATCTACAGCCTCGTGGATGACATCAAGGATGCGATGTCCGGCCTGCTGTCGCCGGAGCGCCGCGAGACCTTCATCGGCAATGCCGAGATCCTCGAGGTGTTCCACATCACCAAGGTCGGTAAGGTCGCTGGTTGCCGCGTCACCGAAGGCAAGGTCGAACGCGGTGCGGGCGTCCGCCTCATCCGCGACAACGTGGTCATCCACGAAGGCACGCTCAAGACGCTCAAGCGCTTCAAGGACGAAGTCTCCGAAGTGCCGGTCGGCCAGGAGTGCGGCATGGCCTTCCAGAACTACGAAGACATCCGCCAGGGCGATATCATCGAGTGCTTCCGCGTCGAGATGGTGACCCGGAGGCTCTGAGCCTCTGGAATTAGTCTAACCGTTTGGACGGTGGCCGTTCGGCCGCCGTCCGTTTTCGTGCAGCAGTGAACGCGGTCCCAGTCCGCTCCCTGCGACATATGGATATTCAGGACCATGTCCCGTTTTACGAATTCAGGCCCCTCCCAGCGCCAGCTTCGCGTCGGCGAGCAGGTGCGCCATGCGCTGTCCGAAATGCTGCAGCGCGGCGAAATCCTCGATCCGCTGATCGAGACGACGGTGATTTCGATCTCCGAGGTGCGCATGTCGCCCGACCTCAAGATCGCCACCGCCTTCGTGTCGCCGCTCGGCGCCAAGGAGCCGGCGGCTGTCATCGAGGCGCTCAACAAGCATGCCAAATTCATCCGTGGCCGCGTTTCATTTGCCCTCAGGCAGATGAAATACATGCCGGAATTCCGTTTCCGGCTGGACACCAGTTACGACAATTTCGCCAAGATCAACGATCTGCTGCGCTCGCCCGAAGTGGCGCGCGACCTGGACGGCGAGGAAGACAAGGAAGACTGACATGTCGCGTCGCGGCAAGAAGAAAGGCCGGCCCGTCTCCGGCTGGCTGGTGCTGGACAAACCGGTGGGCATGGGCTCGACCGAGGCCGTGTCCAAGGTGAAGTGGCTGTTCAACGCCGAGAAGGCCGGCCACGCCGGAACCCTCGACCCGCTCGCCTCGGGCATGCTGCCGATCGCGCTCGGCGAGGCCACCAAGACCGTTCCCTACGTCATGGACGGTGCCAAGATCTATCGCTTCACCGTCGCATGGGGCGAGGAGCGGTCGACCGACGACCTCGAAGGTCCGGTGACCAGGAGCTCGGACAAGCGTCCGGGCGAGGCCGAGATCCGCGCGCTGCTGCCGAAATATACCGGCGTCATCATGCAGACGCCGCCGCAGTTCTCGGCGATCAAGATCGCCGGCGAGCGCGCCTACGACCTCGCCCGCGAGGGCGAGACCGTCGACATCCCGGCGCGCGAGATCGAGATCGGCCGCCTCGACATCGTCGAGAACAGCGCCGACCGCACCGTCTTCGAGGTCGAATGCGGCAAGGGCACCTACGTGCGCTCGCTGGCCCGCGACATGGGCCGCGACCTCGGCTGCTATGGCCACATCGCGGAGCTGCGCCGCACCGAGGTCGAACCCTTCACCGCCGACGATTTCGTCACCATTGCCGAGCTGGAAGCGGCGCGCGCCGCCGGCCAGCCGGAGGGCGAGGAGGGCCGCTGGGACTTCCAGGCGATCGACGAGTTCGTGGTCGACACCTCGGCCGCGCTCGACTGCCTGCCGCAGGTCGCCGTCACCGACGAGGCCGCCAACAAGATCAGGCTCGGCAATCCGGTCATCGTGCGCGGCCGCGACGCGCCGGTCGAGGCCGAGGAAGCCTGTGCCACCGCGCGCGGCCGGCTGGTCGCCATCGGCGCCATCGAGCAGGGCATGTTCAAGCCGAAGCGCGTGTTCACCGCCTGATGCTTGTTTGCGGCCGCGGTTTCCGCTTGGATCACGGCGATGATTCCGTGAGCGAAGCGCGATGACCGACGCAGATACGACCCTGAAGCGCGAACCTCGACATGCAAGGCGGGTACCGGTCGGTGCCTCGCCGGGCACGCTGATTGCCGATCCTTCGGCGCGCCAGTCGGCCCTCAATCTCACGCTCATTTCCCCCGCCGCCTGCGAATTCATCGACAACGCCAGCCTCGGCGATGTCGAGGCCGCGTGCGAGCAGTGGCCGCTGATCTGGCTCGATTGCGTCGGCCTCGCCAATATCGGGCTCATCGAGGAGATCGGCCGGATCTTCGGCCTGCACACGCTGGCGCTGGAGGACGTGGTCAACGCCGGCCAGCGGCCCAAGGCCGACTTCTTCGACGACTACGCCTTCTTCATCCTCAGCATGATCGATGACGTGAAGACTGGTCGCTACGAGCAGATCTCCTTCTTCTTCGGCGAAAACTTCGTCGTCACCTTCCAGGAGCGCGAGGGCGACCCGTTCGGGCCCGTACGCCAGCGCATCCGCACGTCCAACCCGAGCCGGCTGCGCAACAGCAAGGCCGACTACCTCGCCTACGCGCTGATCGACGCGGTCGTCGACAGCTACTTCCCGATCGTCGACGCCACCAGCGACAAGCTCGACGCCATCGAGGACGAATTGCTGGCCGCACCGCAGAAGCACCACATCAGCCAGCTGCACGGCCTGCGCCGGGCGACAAGCCTGCTCAAGCGCACGATCTGGCCGCTGCGCGACGCGCTGACCGCCCTGATCCGCTCGGACGCCGCCTTCATCTCGCCGGAGACCAAGGTCTATTTCAACGACACGCTCGACCATTCGATCCGGTTGACCGAAACGGTCGAATCCCAGCGCGAGACCATGATAGGCCTCATCGAGATGCACCTGTCGCTGGCGCAGGCGCGCACCAACGAGATCATCGGCGTGCTGACCATCGTATCGGCGATCTTCATCCCGCTGACCTTCCTCGCCGGCATCTGGGGGATGAACTTCGACCCGGCATCCTCGCCCTGGAACATGCCGGAGCTGCTGTCCTACTACGGCTATCCGGCCGCCCTCGGCTTCATGGCGTTGGTGGCGATCGTGCTCTTGGTGATATTCCGCCTACGCAAGTGGATTTGACGGCCTCGCAAGCCGGCTCGCAAAATAGCTGGCTTTTGCCGCCGAATTCCACTATATGCGCCGCAACATTGCGCTTTCGGGTGCCTTGTTCACCGGCCCCAGCTGGACGACATCCCGGCCGTGGGCGACCCGTTTCCTCAAGATCGAAAGGAAAAACACGATGTCGATCACTGCCGAGCGCAAGTCGGAACTGATGGCAGAATTCGCGACCGTCAAGGGCGACACCGGTTCGCCGGAAGTCCAGGTTGCCATCCTCTCCGAGCGCATCAAGAACCTGACCGAGCACTTCAAGGACCACAAGAAGGACAACCACTCCCGTCGTGGTCTTCTGGCGCTCGTCTCCCAGCGTCGCAGCCTGCTTGACTACCTCAAGCGCAAGGACGACGCCCGTTATCAGACGCTGATCGACAAGCTCGGTCTCCGCCGCTGATGAATTGACCGGCGGGTTCTCCGCGAAGGGAACCCGCCGGTCGTGCATTCGGGCTGCCGATCCGGCGGTCCATCGGTCCGATCCCGCCACAGGGGCAGGGTCGCACCGAAAACGGGTTCCGGAGCGCCAAGCTGACGCGCCCGAACCGCCCATGGACGGTCATGGGGCAGGATTGCAGGACGTTCGGTCGGCCGCTTCTGCGCGGCCAGCATCTTCGCCGAGCCTCTTGTTGTCTTGCCCGTGGCTGGCCAAACCGAAGCCAGGCGCGCAGCCCTCAGTCGAAGCCATGCGGTTTCCGGGCTGGCGCCAAACAGGGATCGGGCGCGCCGCATGGTGGCTTCCGCCGTTCCCGCTACGAAGGACAGGACATGTTCAACCAACACAAAGTCGAAATCGAATGGGGCGGCCGTCCGCTCATCCTCGAGACCGGCAAGATCGCGCGTCAGGCCGACGCCGCGGTTCTCGCCACCTATGGCGAGACCATCGTGCTCGCCACGGTCGTCTCGGCCAAGGAGCCGAAGCCGGGCTTCGATTTTTTCCCGCTGACCGTCAACTACCAGGAAAAGACCTACGCCGCCGGCAAGATCCCGGGCGGCTACTTCAAGCGTGAAGGCCGTCCGAGCGAGAAGGAGACTCTGGTCTCCCGCCTGATCGACCGTCCGATCCGCCCGCTCTTCGCCGATGGCTACAAGAACGACACCCAGATCGTCGTCACCGTCGTCCAGCACGACCTCGAGAACGATCCGGACATCCTGTCGATCGTCGCCACCTCGGCCGCGCTGACGCTTTCGGGCGTGCCCTTCATGGGCCCGATCGGCGGCGCCCGCGTCGGCTACATCAACGGCGAATTCGTGCTCAACCCGCACATCGACGAGATGCAGGAATCGAAGCTCGATCTGGTCGTCGCCGGTACCGGCGAAGCCGTTCTGATGGTCGAGTCGGAAGCCCAGGAACTGCCGGAAGACGTCATGCTCGGCGCCGTCATGTTCGGCCACAGCGGCTTCCAGCCGGTCATCGACGCCATCATCAAGCTCGCCGAAGTGGCCGCCAAGGACCCGCGCGACTTCACCGCGCCGAGCTATTCCGAGCTCGAGACCGAGATGCTGGCCATCGCCGAGGCCGATCTCCGCGCCGCCTACAAGATCATCGACAAGCAGGCCCGCTACGCCGCCGTCGACGCCGCCAAGGCCAAGGTGAAGGCTGCCTTCACCGCCGAGGGCGAAGAGGCTCCGAAGTGGTCGGCCGAGCAGGTCGCCACCGTGTTCAAGGAACTCCAGGCCAAGATCGTGCGCTGGAACATCCTCGACACCGGCTCGCGCATCGACGGCCGCGACCTCAAGACGGTCCGCACGATCGTTTCCGAAGTCGGCGTCCTGCCGCGCACCCACGGTTCGGCGCTGTTCACCCGCGGCGAGACCCAGGCGCTGGTCGTCGCCACGCTGGGCACCGGCGAGGACGAACAGTACGTCGACGCGCTCACCGGCATGTACAAGGAGAAGTTCCTCCTGCACTACAACTTCCCGCCGTACTCGGTCGGCGAGACCGGCCGCATGGGTTCGCCCGGCCGCCGCGAAATCGGCCACGGCAAGCTCGCCTGGCGCGCCGTCCGCCCGATGCTGCCGGCCGCCGAGCAGTTCCCCTACACGCTGCGCGTCGTCTCGGAGATCACCGAGTCGAACGGCTCGTCGTCGATGGCCACCGTCTGCGGCACCTCGCTGGCCCTGATGGACGCGGGCGTTCCGCTGCAGAAGCCGGTTGCCGGCATCGCCATGGGCCTGATCAAGGAAGGCGAGCGCTTCGCGGTCCTCTCCGACATCCTGGGCGACGAGGATCACCTCGGCGACATGGACTTCAAGGTGGCCGGCACCGCCGGCGGCATCACCTCGCTGCAGATGGACATCAAGATCAGCGGCATCACCGAGGAGATCATGAAGATCGCCCTCGACCAGGCCAAGGACGGCCGCATCCACATCCTCGGCGAGATGGCCCATGCCATCTCCGAGGGCCGCAAGGAACTGGGCGAGTTCGCGCCGCGCATCGAGGTCATGCAGATCCCGACCGACAAGATCCGCGAAGTGATCGGCTCGGGCGGCAAGGTCATCCGCGAGATCGTCGAGAAGACCGGCGCCAAGATCAACATCGAGGACGACGGCACGGTCAAGATCGCTTCGTCGAACGCCAAGGAGATCGAGGCGGCCAAGAAGTGGATCCACACCATCGTGGCCGAGCCGGAAGTCGGCGAGATCTACGAGGGCACGGTCGTCAAGACCGCCGACTTCGGCGCCTTCGTCAACTTCTTCGGCCCGCGTGACGGCCTGGTCCACATCTCGCAGCTGGCCAACGACCGCGTTGCCAAGACCTCCGACGTGGTCAAGGAAGGCGACAAGGTCTGGGTCAAGCTGATGGGCTTCGACGAGCGCGGCAAGGTCCGCCTGTCCATGAAGGTCGTCGACCAGGCCACCGGCAAGGAAATCGTCAAGGAAAAGAAGGCCGAAGGCGAAGAAACCGCCGCCTGATTGCCTCGACAGCCGATATGAGGCGGGCGCGGCCGTAAGGTCGCGCCCGTTTTGCTTTGCGGGTAGGTCTGCAATATATGGCCGTCACTCACCTCCGCTTCGCTCGGCCACCCTCTCCCGTTGGGGGAGGGGCGAGAGCCAGCGCATCGAGGACGAAGCCTAGGAACTCAAATGCGCGATGCACTGAAAACCCTGTTCTATCCGTTCGAGGCCGAGGCGCTGCCGTTGCCGGCGAAGGGTTCACGCGCGCTGTTTCTTGGCGCCGAGCCGGGGTTCAGGCTGCCGGACGGTTTTGGCGCCGGGCTCAAGCTCGTCCAGGGCTTTCGCCCCCAGTTCCTGTCGCTGCAGGGCTCCGGGCACGACGTCGCCCCGCGCGCCGAGGGCGAAGGCTATGACCTTGCCCTGGTGCTTGCCGGCCGTCATCGCGGCCTCAACGAGCTGCGCATCGCCGACGCAATCGAGCGCACGGGCGAGGGTGGGCTGATCGCCGTCGCCGGCGGCAAGGACGACGGCATCGCCAGCCTGCGCAAACGGATCGGCGGCCTCGTCGACATCGTCGACCACCTGCCCAAATATCACGGCGCGGCGTTCTGGTTCCGCCGTGACGAGGCAGCAGTCGCCGCTGCGGCAGCACTCCGCGCGGACAATCCCGAAACCCTGGTCGATGGCCGGTTCCGCGCCGCGCCCGGCATGTTCTCGTTCGACCGCGTCGACACCGGTTCCAGGCTCCTGGTCGAGCATCTGCCGGCCGACATCAAGGGTGCCGTCGCCGACTTCTGCGCCGGCTGGGGTTATGTCGCGGCCGAGGTTTTCGCGCGCACGAAGGAGCTCAAGGCGCTCGACCTCTTCGAGGCCGACTACGAGGCGCTGGAGGCGGCCAGGGCTAACGTGCCCGCCGGCTCGGTCGAGCCGGGCTTCTTCTGGCGCGACCTCGCCAGGGAGCCGGTCGAGCGCCGCTATGACGTGGTGGTGATGAACCCGCCTTTCCACCAGGACCGCGACGCCGATCCCGAGATCGGCCAGCGCATGATCCGCGCGGCATCAGCCGCGCTCAAGCCGGGCGGGCGGCTGTTCATGGTCGCCAACCGGCATCTGCCCTACCAGCCGGTGCTGGCGGGGGCCTTCGCCTGGCATCAGGAGCTGGCGGTGGAGAACGGCTTCAGGGTCTGGACGGCGCGTCGCTGAGGGCGATCAGTGCAGGCTCGCCGTCTGGGCGGCCGGCACCTGGTTGAGCACCAGCGGGGCGGGGCGGCCGAACAGATAGCCCTGCACGACCTGGCAGCCTGCCGCGCGCAGCAGCGTCGCCTGGGTCTCGGTTTCCACGCCTTCGGCGATGGTGCGCACGCCAAGCGCGCGCGAAAGCCCGACGATGGTCGACACCACGGCGCCCGAATTCGTGTCCGTCTCCATGCGGCTGACGAAGGCGCGGTCGATCTTGAGCTTGTGGAAGTTGAAGTCGATCAGATAGGCGAGGTTCGAATAGCCGGTGCCGAAATCGTCGACGGCCACCGAAATGCCCATGGCGGTCAGCTGCTTGAGGATTTCCGCCGCCCGGTCGCGATCCTGCATCATCGCCGATTCGGTCAGCTCGAGTTCCAGGCGCCTGGGCTCGATGCCCGTGTCGGTGATGGTCTTGGCGACCAGGCCGACGAAATCGCGGGTCATGAACTGCACCGGCGAGATGTTGACGGCCACGAAGCAATCGTCCGGCAACAGCCGGGCGTCGGTGCAGGCCTTGCGCAGCACCCACTCGCCGATCGGCGCGATCATGCCTGTCTCCTCGGCGACGGAGATGAAATCGGACGGGGGGATCATGCCGCGCTCGGGGTGGTGCCAGCGGATCAGCGCCTCGTAGCCGACGATGCGGCCCGCCGCGAGGTCCAGCTGCGGCTGGTAGTGCAGGTCGAAGTCGCCGCGCTCCAGCGCGACGTGCAGCTCCGATTCCACCCACTGGCGCTGTTCGGCGACCTTGCCCATGTCCGGCTGGAACACGGCCCAGCTGCCGATGCCGCTGGCACGGGCGTTCTGCAGCGCGAGGTTCGAGCGGCGCAGCAGCTGGACGGGGTCGTAGCCATCCTTGGGCATCGCCACCACGCCGATCGAGACGTTCACCGACTGGACGTGGGAGGGCAGCGGATAGGGCCGCATCAGGTCTTCGATGACCCGCTCGATGGTGGCTTCCAGCGATCCGTCGACCTGGCTGTCGGGGCAGAGGATGGCGAACTCGCCGGCGCCGATGCGTCCCACCACCACGTCGCGTGGCAAGGCGGCCGTCAGCCGCTCGGTGAAGGCGCGGATCAGCGCGTCGCCGTTGCAATAGCCGATGGCATCGTTGATCTGCTTGAAGCGGTCGATGTCGACGTCGATCAGGAACACCGGCCTGCCGGTGCGCGCGGTGGCCGAGGCGGCCTCGGCGATCTTGCCGACCATGGCGGTGCGGGCCAACAGCCCGGTCAGCTTGTCGAAATTGGTTTCGTTGAAGACGTAGTCGGCGGATTCGTCGACGCCGGCGAAGAACGACATGGAGGCGATCGAGGCGGCCAGTGCGCATAGCGCGGCGATGATGGCGGCGACCGTCTCGCCCTGCAGGCCGGCAACCTGGCCGCCGAACACGTAGCGCATGCCCCATACCGATAATACGAAGGCGCCCAGCCCCGAACTGGCGATCGTCACGAGCCGAAACAACTTGCTCCGGCTGGGGTTCCTGGCGGCAGGCATGCGTAGCGTTTCCCAACTTGCGCGGTTTTTCTACCGACTCGCGAGTTAAGGTCGCTTGCTGCGAATGTCTACAATTTTAGCGAACGGCCGATTTCTCAGTCGCGGCCGCCGTCCATCTGCTTGAGTTCGTCCAGCGTCGGCATCGAGACGATGTGGTAGCCCGAATCGACATAGTGGATCTCGCCGGTGACGCCCGAAGACAGGTCCGACAAAAGGTAGAGCGCCGAGCCGCCGACCTCGTCGATGGTGACGGTGCGGCGCAGCGGCGAATTGCGCTGCTGGTAGGAGAACATGTGGCGCGCATCCGAGATGCCGGCGCCGGCAAGCGTGCGCACCGGACCGGCGGAGATGCCGTTGATGCGGATGCCACGCGGGCCGTAGTCGTTGGCGAGATAGCGTACGCTGGCCTCGAGGCCGGCCTTGGCCACGCCCATGACGTTGTAGTTGGGCATGACGCGCACCGAGCCGGCATAGGTCAGCGTGATCATCGAGCCGCCCTCGTTCATCAGGGCTGCCGCGTGCTTCGCCACTTCGGTGAAGGAGAAGCAGGAGATCACCATGGTGCGGACGAAGTTCTCGCGCGTGGTGTCGGCGTAGAGGCCCTTGAGCTCGTTCTTGTCGGAGAAGCCGATGGCGTGCACCAGGAAGTCGATGCCGCCCCACTTTTCCTTCAGCGTCTCGAAGGCAGCCGCCACCAATGCGCTGTCCTCGACGTCGCAGGGCACCAGGATCTCGGCGCCAACCTTCTCGGCCAGCGGCTTGACGCGGCGGCCGAAGGCTTCGCCCTGATAGGTGAAGGCCAACTCGGCGCCGTGCTCGGCGAGCTTCTGGGCAATGCCCCAGGCAATGGAGTGGTCATTCGCGACGCCCATGATGAGCCCGCGCTTGCCCTTCATCAGTCCGTCCATATTGGTGTCCCTATGCGGAGAGGCGCTGGAAAACGAGCGTGGCGTTGGTGCCGCCGAAGCCGAAGGAATTGGACAGAACGGTGTCGATCTTGGCGTTGTCGATGCGCTTGCGCACGATCGGCATGCCTTCGAATTCCGGATCCAGCTCTTCGATATGGGCGCTTTCGCCGATGAAGCCGCCCTGCATCATCAGGATCGAGTAGATCGATTCCTGCACGCCGGCGGCGCCCAGCGAGTGGCCGGTCAGCGACTTGGTGGAGGTGATGTTCGGCATCTTGTCGCCGAACACCTCGCGGATCGCGCCCATTTCCTTCGAATCGCCCACCGGCGTCGAGGTGCCGTGGGTGTTGATGTAGTCGACCGGGCCCTTCACCGTCGACAGCGCCTGGCGCATGCAGCGCATGGCGCCTTCGCCCGAGGGGGCGACCATGTCGTAGCCGTCGGAGGTCGCGCCGTAGCCGACCAGCTCGCAATAGATCTTGGCGCCGCGCGCCTTGGCGTGTTCGAGCTCCTCGAGCACCAGCACGCCGGCGCCGCCGGCAATGACGAAGCCGTCGCGGTTGACGTCATAGGCGCGCGAGGCGACCGAGGCGCGGTCGTTGTACTTGGACGCCATGGCGCCCATGGCGTCGAACAGGTTCGACATCGTCCAGTCGAGGTCTTCGTGGCCGCCGGCGAACATGACGTCCTGCTTGCCCCACTGGATCATCTCGGCGGCGTTGCCGATGCAATGCGCCGAGGTCGAGCAGGCCGACGAGATCGAGTAGTTGACGCCGTGGATCTTGAACCAGGTGGCGAGCGTCGCCGAGGCTGTCGAGGACATCGCCTTCGGCACGGCGAACGGCCCGATGCGCTTCGGGCTGTTGTTCTTCTGCGTGATCTCGGCGGCCTCGACGATGGTGCGGGTCGACGGACCGCCAGAGCCCATGATGATGCCGGTGCGCGGGTTGCCGGAGATGACGCTTTCCTCGAGGCCGCTGTCGGCGATCGCTTGCTTCATCGCGACATGGTTCCACATGCCGCCCTGTGACAGGAAGCGCGCGGCACGGCGGTCGACCAGGTCGGTCGTGTCGAGGTTGGGCGCACCCCAGACCTGGCACTTGAAGCCGTGCTCGGCGAAGGATTCGGAGAAGCTGATGCCGGACTTGGCGTCACGCAGTGAAGCTGTCACCTCGTCGGCGTTGTTGCCGATGGACGATACGATGCCAAGGCCCGTTACGACGACACGTCTCATGAAAATCTCCGGTCCAGTGTATGGGGCCAATCAGGCGGCCGCAGTTTCCTGCTTCGAGAGCCCGACCTTGAGGTCTATGGCCTTGTAGATAGGTTCGCCGTCGGCCTTCAACCAGCCATCGGCGATGCCCAGCACCAGGCGGCCGCGCATGACGCGCTTGAAGTCGATGCCGTATTCGACCTTCTTGACCGAAGGCGTGACCATGCCCTTGAACTTCACCTCGCCGGTGGAGAGCGCCATGCCCTTGCCCTGCTCGCCGAGCCAGCCGAGGTAGAAGCCGGTCAGCTGCCACATGGCGTCGAGGCCGAGGCAGCCCGGCATGATGGGATTGCCGATGAAATGGCAGGGGAAGAACCAGAGGTCCGGCCTGATGTCGAACTCGGCACGGACGAAGCCCTTGTCGAATTCGCCGCCGGTCTCGCTGATTTCGGTGATGCGATCGAACATCAGCATCGGCGGAGCAGGCAGCTGGGCATTGCCGGGTCCGAACAGTTCGCCGCGGGCACAGGCCAGCAGTTCCTCGTAGCCGTAGCTGGATTTCTGATCGGCCATGAATACCTTCCCCGTCGCAAAGATTTCGGGCGGCGTCACGCCCTTCTTGTGTGCTCTCACTAGCACAGACTGTCTCCAGCCGGAAACCGGCGTTTGCGCTTAGCGCGACCATCTGCCCCGGTCAATGCGCGCTATTGATCGCATGTGAGCTACCGAATATATGTCGAAAATGGCTAGCCGGCAGGATATCCGGGCTCGGCGGGCTTGGTATGGGTGAAAAAGGCGAACTTCGGCGAGGCGACAGGTGGACTCCCGCAAGGCATGCATGGCTGTGGAAACGCGCGTCCGCGACGCGGGGCTGAGGCCCACGCGGCAGCGCATCGCGCTGGCTGAACTTCTGTTCGCCAAGGGTGACCGTCATCTGTCGGCCGAGGAGCTGCACGAGGAAGCTCTGAACGCCGGCGTGCCGGTGTCGCTCGCCACCGTCTACAATTCGCTGCACCAGTTCACCGAGGCCGGCCTGCTGCGCATCCTGGCCGTCGAGGGGGCGAAGACCTACTTCGACACCAACACCTCGGACCACCACCACTTCTACGTCGAGGGCGAGAACCGGGTGTTCGACATCGAGTCGAGCGCGGTCACCGTCTCCAACCTGCCGGAACCGCCGGAAGGCATGGAGATCGCCAATGTCGACATCGTGGTGAGGCTGCGCTCCAAGCGCTCCGCCTGATCGTACCGACAGGCCCGGGCAGCCCGCTTCCGGGCAATCCCTCAGTTGTCGATCGTCTCGCCGGGATAGGCGCCCCAGAGCTGCGACTGGGCGAGCCAGCCATCCTTGCCGGAGAAGGTCATCTCGCACCATTCGCCGTTGCAGCGCTTGATCGAGCCGACGACGCCGGGCTCGATGAGGGCGACGGTACGTGCGTTCTTCTCGGGCTCGGAGAGCAGGGTGATCTGGGCGTCCTTGCCGCGCTGCCAGGGGGCGGCGATCGCGGTGCGATGGCCCGACAGCATCGACTGGTTGATCCAGCTCTCGGCACCGTCTGCGTCGCGGACGCGACGCCAGTTGTCGTATTCCTGGATGATCTCCATCGGCAGGCCGGACTTGAGGTACATCCAGTCCACCGCGTAGGTGACGCCGGGGCCGACACGCGAATTGACCTTGGCGGCCTTGAGGCTGACGAATCGCGGCAGCGGCAGGCCGCTCGGGCCGATCCGGCTGTCCTGCGCCGCACCCGCCTCGGCGATGAAACCGGCATTCGGCGAAACCAGGGCCAGACCGACCAGTGCTGCGCAGACGGCCAAACGAAGCGACGCGAAACCAGACACCTGTGTAACCTCTATTTGATCTCCGCGCCCTTGGCTCTGCGGCCAACGGGCGCCCCTTTTTCTTTGTCTTCGGCGGCGCTGCTTGTTACACAGATTCCCGTCCGGTGACTGGTTTCCAGTTTCACCGCTCTTGGTTAAAGAGGTCTCAACGGGATCTTCGTCGAGGAAAGCATGACCGGCCGGAAAAAGCCTCTCGTCGTCATCACGCGCAAGCTGCCGGACCCGGTGGAGACGCGCATGCGCGAGCTGTTCGACGCTCGGCTCAACGTCGACGACCGGCCCATGACGCAGCCGGAGCTTGTCGCGGCGGTGAGGGAAGCCGACGTGCTGGTGCCGACCGTCACCGACACGATCGACGCGGCGCTGATCGAACAGGCCGGTCCCAACCTCAAGCTGATCGCCAATTTCGGCAACGGCGTCGACAAGATCGACGTCACCGCCGCCGCCAAGCGCGGCATCACCGTCACCAACACGCCGAACGTGCTCACCGAAGATACGGCCGACATGACCATGGCGCTGATGCTGGCGGCGCCGCGCCGGCTGACGGAGGGTGCCAACATCCTCACCAGCGAGAAGAAATGGGCCGGCTGGTCGCCCACCTGGATGCTTGGCCGCCGCATCTGGGGCAAGCGCCTGGGCATCGTCGGCATGGGACGCATCGGTACGGCCGTCGCCCGCCGCGCCAAGGCCTTCGGGCTCTCTATCCACTACCATAACCGCCACCGCGTGCTGCAGTCGGTGGAGGACGAGCTGGAGGCGACCTATTGGGAAAGCCTCGACCAGATGCTTGCCCGCATGGACATCATCTCGATCAACTGTCCGTCGACGCCGGCAACCTTCCACCTGCTTTCGGGCCGCAGGCTGGCCCTGATGCAGCCGCACGCCTATCTCGTCAACATCGCCCGCGGCGACATCATCGACGAGGAAGCGCTGGTCAAGATGCTGCAGGACGGCAAGCTCGCGGGCGCTGCGCTCGACGTGTTCGAGCACGAGCCGGCGGTCAACCCGAAGCTGCTCAAGCTCGCCGCCAAGGGCAAGGTGGTGCTGTTGCCGCACATGGGCTCGGCCACCATCGAAGGCCGCATCGACATGGGCGAGAAGGTCATCATCAACATCCGCGCCCATGTCGACGGGCACCGGCCGCCGGACCGCGTCCTGCCGCTGCGGACCTGACGGCGCCACCGGCCAGGGCTCTGCCTATGCCCGCTGAGGGAGCCCGCGCCCTCAGCCCTCCAGGTCGCGCTTCAGCCGGTCCAGTATCGACATGGCGTGGCTGGCGTATTCGCCGATCCAGCGGTCGTGGATCTCCTTGATCGGCATCGAGTTGAGGTGGTTCCAGCGCTCTCGCCCCTCGCGTCTCGCCACCACCAGCTCGGCATCTTCCAGAACCTTCAGATGCTGCATCACGGTGCAGCGGTCCATGTCGTCGAAGCGCTCGCACAGGGCCCCCGTCGTCAGCGGGCCATCCTTCAGGCAATCGAGCATCAGGCGCCGGCGCGGATGAGCCAGGGCCTTGAAAACATTGTCGTCTTTCGATTCGGTTGACATGTTATGTTTTTATAACATATTGTTCCCGGGTGCAAGCAGAAGGAGGTTCCAATGTCCCTGGGGTTCAAGGTCTCGGGCCGCATCGCCAAGCCCGTCCACGAGGTGTTCGACGCCGTCGTCAATCCGAAGAAGCTCAGCGCCTATTTCACCACCATCCGCGGCGCCAGCGCGCCGCTTGTCACCAGCACCACCGTCACCTGGTGGGGCTCGGTGCCGGTCGAGGTCGAGGCGGTAGAACGGGACAAGCGCATCGTGCTGCGCTGGGATGCCGAAGTGGCCCAAGGCCAGCCGGCCTACAAGACCAGGATCGAGATGGGCTTCGAGGTGCTCGAGGACGGTTCGACCTTCGTCACCATCTCGGAATCCGGCTGGGTCGAGGACGAGGTCGGCCGCAAGGCGTCCTACGGCAATTGCGAGGGCTGGGCCGAGATGCTGTCGGCGATGAAGGCCTGGCTCGAATACGGCATCAACCTGCGCGAGGGTTTTTATCCGAGCGAGATGCGCGGCGAACTGCCGACCACCAGCGAACGCAAATGATCGCCTGGTGCGGGAGCCGAAGACCCGGCAAAAGGCATAAGGCTGTCGGTCGACCTGCCGGTGCCGGCCGAAATCGCCTGGTCGCTGATCACCGACAACGCCCATATCGCCCGCTGGTGGGGCGCCTACGCGACGCTGGAGCCCGTCCTGGGCGGCAGCTTCCGCGAAACCTGGAGCAACGGCAGCCGCGAGGTGGTGACCTCGGGCCGCGTGCTCGCCTTCGAGCCGCCGGCGCGCCTCCTGCTGAGCTGGGCCGACGACGACTGGCCGGGCGCGACCACCGTCGCCTTCGCCGTCTCCGAAGCGCCCGCGGGCGCCCGCGTCGGGCTGGTCCATGACGGCTGGCAGGTCCACCCGGCCGGCCGTCGCGCGCCGCTCATGGCCGACCACGCCGCCGGCTGGCGGCATCACCTCGACAATCTCGCGGCCCATGCCGCAGGGCTTGCCGCCACCTGAAACGGAGAACGGCGGGCATTTCGCCCGCCGCTCCGTGTGTCGTCAGTGGCCGCCGGTGCCCTGGCGCTTCCGCGCCCGGTTCCGCTGCAGCATGTTCAGGCCCTCGACCAGCGCCGAGAAACCCATGGCCGCGTAGATGTAGCCCTTCGGCACGTGGAAGCCGAAGCCGTCGGCGATCAGCGTCATGCCGATCATCAGCAGGAAGCCCAGCGCCAGCATCACGATGGTCGGGTTCTTCTCGATGAACTTGGCGAGCGGGGTCGCGGCCAAGAGCATCACCGAAACCGCGACGATGACGGCGATGTACATGATGCCGATCTCGTCGGTCATGCCGACGGCGGTGATGATCGAATCGATCGAGAACACCAGGTCGAGCACCAGGATCTGGAAGATGGCGCCGCCCAGCGACAGCTGCAGCGTGCGCGAGACCATGTCGTCCTTGTGGTCCTCGGGGTCGACCGAATGGTGGATCTCCTTGGTCGCCTTCCAGACGAGGAACAGGCCGCCGGCGATGAGGATGAGGTCGCGCCAGGAGAAATCGTTGCCGAATGCGGTGAAGACCGGCGCCGTCAGAGCGACGATGAAGGAGATCGTGGCAAGCAGCACCAGTCGCATGATCAGCGCGGCGCCGATGCCCAGCCGCCGCGCCGAAGCCCTTTGCTGTTCGGGCAGCTTGTTGGTCAGGATCGAGATGAAGATCAGGTTGTCGATGCCGAGCACGACCTCGAGCACCACCAGGGTCAGCAGCGCCACCCAGGCGGTGGGATCGTTGATGAAGCCGATATACGGTGTCAAAAATTCCATCATCTAAGTGTCCCCAGTCCTTATGAAGTGGTCAGAATGGCAAACGAGCGGCGTTGCGGCCGCTCTAACATCTGCTGACGATGGGCGGGCAAGTAGGCATCCACCGGCCGCGCGTCAATGTCAGGACCAGAAAAACGGGACGGTTTCTTCGAGCCGCGGCCCGCGGCGCAATGGCGCGATGCGCTCGGCGAGGCCCGTCCGGTCGGAGATGTCGACGCCGACGCCGCAGATGGTGGCCGGGCCATGGGCGGCCTCGAAGCGGCCCTTCGGCACCTTCGACAGGAAGCGGTTCAGCGGCTCCTCCTTGTCCATGCCGAGCGAGGAATCATAGTCGCCGCACATGCCGGCGTCGGTCAGGTAGGCGGTGCCGCCGTTGAGGATCTGGTGGTCGGCGGTCGGCTGGTGGGTGTGGGTTCCGACGACCAGGCTGGCGCGGCCGTCGACGAAATGGGCGAAGCACATCTTCTCGCTCGTCGCCTCGGCGTGGAAGTCGATGACCACCGCGTCGGCCTGCTCGCCCAGCGGGCAGGCGGCCAGTTCGCGCTCGCCGGCCTGGAACGGGTCGTCGAGTTCGGGATGCATGAACACCCGGCCCATGATGTTGGAAACCAGCACGCGCGCGCCGTTCCTGGCGATGTAGACGCCCGAGCCACGGCCCGGCGTGCCCTTGGGAAAATTCGCCGGACGCAGGAAGCGCTCCTCGCGCGGCGCGAACGTCAGCGCCTCGCGCTGGTCCCAGACGTGGTTGCCGGTGGTCACCACGTCTGCGCCGGCATTGATCGTCTCGCGGAAGATCTCCTCGGTGATGCCGAAGCCGCCGGCGGCGTTCTCGCCGTTGACGATGACGAAATCGAGCCGGAAATCCGAAATCAGGCCGGGCAATTGCTCCCAGACCGCCGTGCGGCCCGACTTGCCCACCATGTCGCCGAGAAAAAGAAGTCGCATGACCTCATCTACAATTCAGGGGCGAAGCGACGCAACCCGCTTTCGGTCAGGATTTCGGGGATGATGACGTCATGGTTTTCGTCCGGTACCCGCTCGACCTCCTGGCAGTCGAAGGCGATGCCGACGAGCCGCGGCTCCTTGCCCTTGTCCTGCAGCTTGGCGATCGCCCGGTCGTAATAGCCGGCGCCGTAGCCGATGCGATGGCCGCGGGCGTCGAAGGCGGCCAGCGGTACCAGCATGACGTCGGGGTCGAGCACCTGGGCCTCCTCGTGCGGCCCGACGGTGCCGAAGCCCATGTCGACCATCGGTGCGCCGTGCACGAGTTCGCGGAAGACGATGGTGGTCTTGTCGAGGATCGCCGGCAGGCACAGCCGCGCGCCGTGCTCGCGCAGCGCAAACATCATCGGCCGCACGTCGACCTCCGAGCGCATCGGCCAGAACCCGGAAACGACCGTGCCGGGTTCGATCGATATGTTGTCGCGGGCCATCTCGGCCATTTCGAGCGAGGCCTCGATGCGCCAGAACTCGTCTAGCGCGTCGCGGCGCGCGAGCGCTTGCTTGCGCAGGTTCTTCTTGATGTCGCGATGTGAGGTCATGCCGGTGTGCCCCGTTCTCTGTCGTCGCCAGTGTTTGGCACACCGGCTACCGCAACGGCAACGTCGAAGGCGCCGCGAATCGGGCGTGGGTGGGCAGGTTTTATCCGGATGGGGAAGTGACGATCCACACGACCGGTGGAGAAGTCGATCCCGGAGACCTACAAAGTAGGTGGGCGCCGTATGGAAGAACCCACGGGTCCTCCCAGGGACAGCTCCCTAAGGATCGTTAAGGCCCCGGGGAAAATGCTCTCCTGCCGCGAGGCGCAGACCGTCGATGCCAATATAGGCGCTCTCCTCGCGATGCGCCATGGCGATGCGGCTTGCCGTGCAACGATATTTGCGGCGCCGGGCGCGATCCCTCCCACCCCCCCCCACCCCCCTCTGCCCGGCAGGGCAGAGGGGGGTGCGAAGGATCGCGACGTTGATCGCCGGTTGCAGTTCACCTTGCCCCACCGCCCGCACCTCCCTAGTGTCGCCGGCAAGAAATCTGGAGTTTCGCATGCGCTTCGAAGGAACGGCGGCCTATGTCGCCGACAAGGATCTGATGGTGGCGGTCAACGCGGCGATCGCGCTGGAGCGGCCGCTGCTGGTCAAGGGCGAGCCCGGCACCGGCAAGACCGAGCTCGCCCGCCAGGTCGCCGCCGGCCTCGGCCTCGAGATGATCGAGTGGAACGTCAAGTCCACCACCAGGGCGCAGCAGGGGCTCTACGAATATGACGCCGTGTCGCGGCTGCGCGACAGCCAGCTCGGCGACGACCGCTTCAACGACATCGGCAACTACATCAAGCGCGGCAAGCTGTGGGACGCCTTCGCCGCGGAGAAGAAGGTCGTGCTCCTGATCGACGAGATCGACAAGGCCGACATCGAGTTCCCCAACGACCTTCTGCAGGAACTCGACCGCATGGAGTTCTTCGTCTACGAGACCGGCGAGACGGTGCGCGCCAAGGTTCGCCCCATCGTCATCATCACCTCGAACAACGAGAAGGAGCTGCCGGACGCCTTCCTGCGCCGCTGCTTCTTCCACTACATCCGCTTCCCCGACGTCGAGACGCTGCACCGGATCGTCGAGGTCCATTATCCCGGGATCAAACAGAATCTCGTGCGGGCCGCACTCACCCAGTTCTACGAGATCCGCGAGACCGCGGGCCTCAAGAAGAAGCCCTCGACGTCGGAGGCGCTCGACTGGATCCGCCTGCTCGTCGCCGACGACGTGGCGCCCGAGGACCTGCGCGGCGACCCCAGGAACGCCCTGCCCAAGATGCACGGCGCCCTGCTCAAGAACGAGCAGGACGTGCACCTGTTCGAACGGCTGGCTTTCATGGCCAGACGGCAGGGGTGAACTGGCGGGCTGCTTTGAGAAGGGGACCCCCACCCCTAACCCCTCTCCACAAGGGGGAGGGGGACCCTCCCTCCGCCGGCAGGGATCGCGATAGTCATTAGCCGGGCCTCGACCAAGTCCCCCTCCCCCTTGTGGGTGTTTGGACCGGGGACATCGCGAACAGGTGTGCGAAGACATCGCGAACAGGTTTGCGCCTATGGCGCGAGGGGGTTCGGGATGCCGTTCGAGGAC
>NZ_JBNPXB010000025.1:0-52714 GCF_050433525.1 Aminobacter sp. BE322
GCCGACATCTCTGATAGCGCAGGTGCGCAAACGATCCTCGATGGCATCCGCAAACGCTGGCCTTGGGTGAAGCATCTCTTCGCCGATGGCGCCTACGCTCGTCTGCAACATCATCATCATCGCCATCGGGATCGGGATCGGGATCGTCATCGAGGGTTGCGAGCGGCTCGTCCTCAAATTCCTCGGCGACCTCAAGCACCGCGCGGGGATCGGCATCGTCCCGTCGATCGATGCGCAGCCCATCCTCGGCGGCGGCGGTGACGAGCGCTTCTTCCTGGCGCTCCAAGCTGAGGCGTCGATCCGCGAGTACTGTGAAACGCGCGTCGCGTTCCGCGTCGGTCATTGCTGCGGCCATGTCGAGATTGTCGACCATGCAACACAGGCGATCGACCAACGCATCCCTCATCAGCCAAACAAAGAAGCTTGCGCCGCCATCGCCGATCTTGTTGCCGCCCACGATGTCGAGACGAATTCGTCTGCCGATGCCAGCCGGGTCGCCCTCCCGTGCCCGGGCATTAATCTCCGGAGCGCCTTTCGCAGCAATCGCATCAACGCTGCTGGCAATTTCTGCCTTAACTTCGGCTAGCGGCATGGGCGCCTGCTCCACCGCTCGCCATTCAGTCTCAACCCGCTCGATCTCGGTGCGAACGCGGTCGATAGCCTGGCGAAGGGTCTCGCCTTTCCGGGGCCCGATTTTTGGCAAGCTTTCGTGACGCAGCTTGCCGTCGCGACCAAAATAGGTGGCAACCCAGTCGCGGAGGTTCTCGATGAAGGCGAACTTTTCCCATGCTTCGCTGGCACGAGCCTCTGCGCCGACCGCCCGGTCGAGTTCGGCCTTGCGACGGGCAACGGGCGCAAGCATGCGCTCGACGGTCTCAGGGTCGCGCGTCTGCGACATACCCGAGATTTGACGTTGCGCCTGCGCCTCGGCGCTTTCCCACCGCTGGCGAGCATCTTCCACATCGGCAGACGCCAACCGCAGTGCGCCGAGGGCCGCTTGCTGTGTTTCAAGCAGGTCACGAACCTTGTCGGCGCTCTCGACTGGCAGTCGTGAAATCAGGTCTTCCGTCCAGTGGGCCACATTCGTCTCCTTCTCTGTGGGGGAGACGATATGCCGGGCGCTGAACGCCCGACGACTGACAAGTCGTGACACTCACTACGACATGTTGCGACATCGTGCGGTCGGCGCAGTTCTACTGACTTCGACAAAAGTCCGCCCGCCAGGGTCTCTATGAACATCGACCTGGCCTTTGGCGATCCAACGCCAAACCGTGCGCTCATCTACGCCATACAGGCCAGCGAATTTTGGAACGGTAAGACGTATCGGCACCTCTGCCGTCCCATCATACCCGCCTAAGCGCGCGACCAGCGCGCGCCTGGCATCATCCGGCGCGGTTAGGATGGCGACGAGCGCGGCTTCGAGATCGGCAGGCGCCGTCATGCTATGCCTCCACGAGGCTCGTCTTCGTCACTACCCCAAAATGTTTCCATGACGATTTTGTCGAATAGGTGCCCCACCTGTAGGCGCACAGCTTCGCGTGGAACGCCGGCCGCAAGCAGGGGCCCGGCGATCTCTCTTGCCAGCGTTTCCCAATATTGGAGGACATCGCTGTCCGTCATGCTCGCCATTCGAGTAACAGCCTGCCGAACCAGCGCGCGTCTGCTAGCGAGCGGAAACATGACGATCTTGGCCGATGGCTTCCAATCGAACAAATCAAGCTGCCTCATCTCTCGCCCCTTTGCTCGATTGCGACGATGGGGCATTCCAACGGATGCGCTTCAACTGTTCCGGCGAAACTTCGTCGTACCGTTTGGTCGAGTTTGGGAGCAGCGCCTCGCGCCCATTGATGACAGCCGCACCACACAGGAGATCAATTTCTCGGCATGAGATCATCCGGACAATCCCGAAGGTCCTTTCTTCTCCAGCGATGGTCTTGGTCATTATGCCCTTGCCAGTGATCGAGCATTGGCCAAAGCCGTCGACATCGATCCCATGACCGAGTTCGAACATGACTGGATCAGGAGACGCGCCCGCAGGGTGCGCGTCTCTACTATGATTTGTTGTGTCACCATTGGCAGACGCTTGAGGCGTCTGCCTGGGTTCATCAAAGGGTTCCATCAAAGGGTTCCCCTTCAATTTCTTGCAGGGTTGTTGGTCCGGATTTTGAAGGGATGCGCTTCTCAATTTTGAAGGGTTGCCGCATTCCATACCCTTCAAATTCTTGAAGGGTATCCCGTTCACAAGAGGTATGAACTTGTGGGTCTTTTTCGGCCCGCCTGCAGACCAATTCACCGCCATGTGTCCGCCGATTTCCAGCGCCTTCAATGCGGCTCTGACCGTGTTCAACGACTTGATCGACAGATCGCTCGCTAGCGTCTCGATCGATGGCCATGCCGAGCCGGTTTTCCGATTGAGGTATCGGCCGGCGACGACGACAGCGACCCGGATCGCGGCCGGTGGCTGAGCCGGGTCGGTGGCAACCTGATCGAGCCACTCCCATTTGAAGACGGTGAAACCGTCATCCTGCTGGCCGCTTGCCTTACCGGCGACCTGGCCGTAGGCTTTCACCTGTTCATTTTGATGATCTGCCGGCCCGGACGTTCGAGCGTCCGGCCGGCTTCTTTTTTGGGAGGTCATCGGACACCTCCCGCGACGAAGACGGCGACCGTCAGGATCGCCGCCGCGAACGAAAGATGGGCCAGCATCAGGCGGCTCTATCCGAGGTCGAGTTGACGACCTTTGCGGACAACCACTCGCGGGTCCATTCGACCGTGTAGAAGCACTTGATGCCTACCTTGATGTACTTCGGGCCGGCGCCCGTAACACGGTACTTTTGCAAGGTTGAACGACTGAACATGCCTCGGAATTCGGTGGCGGATATGAGTTCGTTGTCCATCATATAGATGCGATCTGTGCTCACTGCGGCAATCCTTTCTAACAGCAGAAGAACAGGCGCAACAATACATACTCACTCGCATTTATGCAAAATATCTATTTCCAACAATTGAGTAAAATCAAATGGTTATTTCAATATACAGCAGGATCATTTCCAGAAATAGCAGCGAAAAACCGCCTATTTCGTTCGCGTTGCTTTCCTGAATTCTATGACCTCGCCACCGGCCGCCACCCCCATCGCTGCGGCCACGGTGGCGGCAGTCTTTTCCGCTACAGCACGAACCGGGTCATCGGCGAGATGGGCGTATCGGGCTGTCATCGCCGGCGTCGAATGGCCGAGCAGCTTCCCAATCATCGGCAGGCTAGCGCCGCCGCTAGCGGCGAAGCTCGCAAAGCTATGCCGTAGATCATGGAGCCGAAGACCAGCGAGACCGGCCTGGCGGCGGAGCGGTATCCAGGCACTATCCAGATTGCTGCGGGGAACCGGCTTCTTTGCCGTTGATGATCGGCCTGGAAATACGTAGACGCCGCGCCGAGGCACACCAGCCAAGACGAGCGCGGCCGGCGCCGGCAACAAGACTGCTCGGCGGCCGGTTTTGCCGTGAATGGTCAGAACGCCACGTTCAAGGTCGACCTGATCCCATTTGAGGTGGAGAATTTCGCGGAGCCGGCATCCCGTGAATATCAGTATGCGCAAGGCGGCAAGCGCGTCAGGGTCGACCACCGTTCTGCGATCGCCACCATGCGGAACAAACTTTGCGCCATCTTTGGATTTCAGCTCCCAGAGTAGGCCGATCGTCTCAGCTTCGGACATCGCAGCCCCGAGCCGCTCGACCTCGGCCATGGAGAGAAAGCGCTCCCGCTTGTTCTTTTTGTACTGTTTGATACCGATCGCGGGGCATGTCTGCTCGGCTAAGAGCTCGGCCTCGGCCGCAGCCGCGTAGAGGTTCCGCAAACATTCCAGCATGGTGTTTGCACCGACTGGCGTCGATGCCATTTTGGTGTGGAGCTTGGCCACATCAGACTTCGCGACGGTGTCCATCTTCCGGTTTCCGAACGCCGGGCCGACATGCTTTCGAATGATCGATTGGTAATTCCTAATCGTCCCGATACGCAGCTTTGCTGTGAGCGGTTGCTCCGTCGCGATCTTCGCTGCCTCCTCGTAAAACTCCTTGGCGAAGTCATTCAGCGTGGGCACCTGCCGCGCCTTGGCGCGACTGGCAGCAGGATCGCCGCCGGCGACAACATCGGATGCAAGCTGCTCCGCCAGGCTTCGAGCTCGGTCAGGGGTCAGAACACCACCTCCCTCACGATCGCGGCCGATAGTTACGCGTCGCGTGATGCCACCCCTACCCTTCGATGAGCGATACTCGAACGCATAGCTTACGGTACCATTGGCATTCTTCCTGGCCTGAAATCCAACGAGCTTATCATCGCGAATGACGGTGCCAGCCTCAGCACCAAGCAGCGTGTCGACGGACCGCTTTGAAATGCGTATTTTTGCCATCCTTGCCTCCGGTCCAGTTAGTGCCGTCTCGCCACCGTGTCGCGACAGAGGCGCGACGTAAGTGGCAAATGGCGGAGATTACTGGCGAAGGATTAGGAAGCGTTACGACGATTATGCAAGTGAATTCCGTCACTTATGCAAATTGATGCAATAGACAGAAAGCGCCGGAAACGATGTATTTAAGGTTCAACACCTGAGGCCTCGGCAGGCTGGTGGCGCAGGCTGCGTGCCACGAGACCGGACTCGGGGCTGCGGGACGCGTCCCCAACGCGAGGCAGGAGCCGGCGAGTTCTGCCGCCGGCCGTCGCAACAGCCTTGGACAGGCTGGCGCCCTTTAAACATTCGTTAACCATCCCCATATACACCGTCATGGAGATTGCAGATCGTCTCCTCCTTTGACCACGGATGTACTGGCACTGGATGTCGAGATGTAGAGAAAGGTCGGGTTAGCCCGGCCTTTTTTGTTGGCTGGGACCGCCCATGTTCCGCCGCAATGCGCCGGCATTTGAGCCATAGGGGCTCAAGGAGAGGATTTGATCGTGAAATTCAATGGAATAGCTCTCGCTACCGCGCTGCTCGTGACGCTGGCAGCCTGCGCGCAGACGCCGCAACAGCAGGGTGCCGGGACGGGCGCTCTGGTGGGTGCGGCCGGCGGAGCGCTGGTTGGCCAGGCCATAGGCGGCAACACCAAGAGCACCGTGATCGGCGCCGCCAGCGGCGCCCTGCTCGGCGCGGTCGTCGGCTCGTCGGCGGCACCCCGGCAAGGCGGCGAGGTGCGGCGCGGCGAAGAGATGTGCCGCTACCGCGCGCCGGACGGCAGCATCTATGTCGACCGCTGCGACGACCGCTACTACAACGGCAACTATTGATCCCGGTCCCGATGCGGCGACGCATCGGAAAGCGGTCCATCAGCGCGCGGCGGGCTCGACCTGCCGCGCGTTTTCGTTTGGCCGCTGCCCGGCCCATGCCGGAGCTGAAGTGGATGCCCGGCTGCCCGATGGCGCTCGGGCCGCTAGCGGTCCCGGCGATACTGCCGTTCTGCGGGCTTTGCAGCCGCGGCTGGCTCTGAGCCAATCGATCTCCCCTGGCAGGCCCCTGCCGGGCCTTGTGCAGCATGCCGGGCCGGTCCATGGTGGATCGTACAAGCTTGAACAGGAATGCCGATGACCGCCAGAAAATGGGCTTTCGAGGATTTCGCCGAGGGCGTCGAAATCGACCTCGGCACCAAGACCGTCGAGGCTGGCGAAATCGTCGAATTCGCCAGCGAGTTCGACGCCCAGCCCTTCCACCTCGACGAGGCGGCCGGCAAGGCGAGCATCCTCGGCGGGCTCTCGGCGTCGGGCTGGCACACCTGCGCCATGTTCATGCGCATGCTGTGCGACGCCTTCCTGCTCAATTCGACCTCGCAGGGCGCACCGGGCGTCGACTTCGTGAAGTGGAAGAAGCCGGTGCTCGCCGGCGACATGCTCGCCGGCCGGCTGACGGTCCTTTCCAGGCGGTTGTCCAAAACGCGGCCGGGCATCGGCTTCGTCACCTGGCGGGCGGAACTCAAGAACCAGAAAGACGAACTGGTGTTCGAATTCCAGAACACCTGCATGTTCCTGACCCGCGAGGCGGCAGCGGCATGACCCTCGAGAACTATCTCGGCATCGGCAGGACGATCACCCTCGGCAGCTACCTCTTCGAGGCCGAGGCGATCAAGGCGTTCGCCCGCAAATACGACCCGCAGCCCTTCCATGTCGACGAGGAGGCCGCCCGCAACAGCGTCTTCGGCCGCCTCTGCGCCTCGGGCTGGCACACCACCGCGGTGTGGATGAAGCTCAATCTGGCGCATCGCGGCGAGCCCTGGGCGGGTCAGGGCCCGGCACCCGAATTCGGTCCCTCGCCCGGCTTCAAGAACCTCAAATGGCTGAAGCCGGTCTATGCCGGCGAAACCGTGACCTTCACGCGCATGGCGCAGGATCTCCGTCCGCTGGCCTCGCGCCCCGGCTGGCGGATCCTCACGCTGCACTCGGAAGGCTTCGACGGCAGCGGCGACAAGGTCATCGAGTTCGACAGCGTGGTGCTGGTGAAGGCGGGGTAGCGGCGCGCGCCTTCTCTTTCAGGAAGGTCCGTCTCATTCCTTCCCACCCCCCTCTGCCCTGCCGGGCATCTCCCCCACAAGGGGGGAGATTGGCAGCTTCGGCCGCAGCCCTTCAGTGCCCCTCGTAGGCGATGAGCGTGCGGACCTCGACGCCGAGGGCCTCGAGCTTCCTGCGGCCGCCGAGGTCGGGAAGATCGATGACGAAGCAGGCGGCGACGATGTCGGCACCCATCTGGCGCAGGAGCTTGACCGCCGCCTCCGCGGTGCCGCCGGTGGCGATCAGGTCGTCGACCAGAATGACTCTTTCGCCGGGCGTCACCGCGTCCTTGTGCATCTCCATCTCGTCCAGGCCGTATTCCAGGCTGTAGGCGATGCGCACGGTCTCGTGCGGCAGCTTGCCCTTCTTGCGGATCGGCACGAAGCCGGCGGACATCTGGTGGGCGATGGCGCCACCAAGGATGAAGCCGCGCGCCTCGATGCCGGCGATCTTGTCGATCTTCGATCCCGCATGCGGGTGGACGAGTTCGTCGATGGCGCGGCGGAAGGCGCGCGCATCGCCGAGCAGGGTGGTGATGTCGCGGAACATGACGCCGGGACGAGGATAGTCCGGGATGGTGCGGATCGACGAAAGCAACGTCTGTTCGAGAGAGGTGTTCATGGGGCGCCTTGTGAAGAGTTCCCTTCTTCTAGATGCTCGCTCACGGGATGAAAAGTCGTCCCGGAGACGAATGGTTGACGCCACCCCCACCCCACCCCTATCCTCACCTCGGCATTCCGCGATATCTGGAGGCAGCCATGCTTATCGAGATCAAGGACGATGTGATCTGGGCAAAGCACTTGAAGGCAAGCCCGGCCCTGTACGAAACCGTAGTCAGCCTTGCTCCCGAAGAGACGATCAGCCTTTCGGTCGACGGCATCGTCGGCAAATGGGCCAGGATGAGAAGTGGTGCGGACGGACGCCCGACACTCGGGCTGAAGCCGGTCGGCGCCATGGCCACGGTATGGAAGCGCCTGCAGGAACGGCGTGGCCAGAAGGTTCAACTGACCTGGCCCGACGATGACACGGATGCCTTGCTGCGTCTCGCCGACATGACCTTCGATGAATGGTACTCAGCTGAGGACGAAGAGGCCTTCGGTGACCTACGACCGATTTGACATCATCCTGGTCAACTTCCCCTTCACCGAAAAGCGCGGCCAGAAGCAGCGTCCGGCAATCATCCTAAGCAACGGCTCCTTCAATCGTGCGCATGGCCATTCACTGACCACGATGGTCACGACGGCCAGCAACACGAAATGGCCGAGCGACCTGCCGATCATCGACTTCGCCGACGCCGGATTGCGAACCCAGTGCGTTGCCCGAATGAAGCTGTTCACCGTCGCAGACGACCTCATCATCGGCCGCCTCGGAACATTGTCAGGCGGCGATCAGGGCCGGCTGACGGAAGCGATCGGCAAGATGATCAGCGCATAAAAAGAAAAGGGCGCCTCGCAGCGCCCTTTCATTTCTTGGCAAATCACACCCGCTCAGTGCGCGACGTTCGCCCACACCTTGCGCTTGGTCGCATAGAGCAGGCCGCCGAACAGCGCCAGGAACAGCAGGACCTGGAAGCCGGTCTGCTTGCGCTCCGGCAGATGCGGCTCGGCCGCCCACATCAGGAACGCCGCAACGTCCTTGGCATACTGGTCGACCGTCTCGGGCGTGCCGTCCTCGTAGGTCACCTGGCCGTCCGAGATCGGCTTGGCCATGGCCAGCGACTTGCCGGCGATGAAGGCCGGATTGTAGTGCGTGCCTTCCGGAATCTCCATGCCGGCCGGCGGCTGCTGGTCGTAGCTGGTCAGCAGCGCGTGGATGTAGTCCGGACCGCCTTCGGCATACTGGGTGAAGATGTCGAAGACGAAGGTCGGGAAGCCGCGGATGACGCCGCGCGCCTTGGCGATCAGCGAGAAGTCCGGCGGCACCGCGCCGTTGTTGGCGGCGGCCGCAGCGGCGCTGTTCGGGAACGGCGCCGGGAAGCGGTCGCCCGGCAGTGCCTTGCGGGTGAACATCTCGCCGTCGGAGTTCGGACCGTCCTGGACCTCGTACTCGGCGGCGAAGGCCTTGACCTGCGCCTCGGTGTAGCCGAGGTCCTCGAGCGTGCGGAAGGCCACCAGGTTCATCGAGTGGCAGGCCGCGCAGACTTCCTTGTAGATCTTGAGGCCGCGCTGCAGCTGGGCCTTGTCGTAGGTGCCGAACGGCCCCGCGAACGACCAGTCCATCTCCTTGGGCGCGTTGATGGGGAAGTGCGTCGGCTCCGCAAGGTTGTGCTCCGACGGGGCCTCCATGCCGGCCATGCCGGCCATGCCGCCCGTGCTGCCGGCGCCCATCTTGGACATGTCGTGCGGCTGGGTCGCGGGCGCGTTCTCCTGAGCCAGCGCTGCGCCGGCGGTTGCGGCGAGCAGCAGGCCGATGGCAGCCAGGCCGTTGAGAATCTTGTTCATTCGAAAAATCCCTCTCAGATTCTCGTTGGCTCAGCCGCGGGTTTCGGGCGCAGCGGTGGCACCGGCCGGGTGGGCCGAACCGCCCTTGTTCTTCTCGAGCACCGCTTCGGTGATCGAGTTCGGCAGGCGGCGCGGCGTCTCGATGAGGCCGAGCACCGGCATGACGATCAGGAAGAAGGCGAAGTAGTACAGCGTCGAGATCTGCATCAGCGGGATGTAGATGCCTTCCGCGGGCTTCGAGCCGAGCCAGCCGAGGAAGATGGCATTGGCGACGAAGAGCCAGAAGAACAGCTTGTACCACGGGCGGTAGACGGCTGAGCGCACCTTCGAGGTGTCGAGCCACGGCACCACGAACAGCACCGCGATGGCGCCGAACATGGCGAGCACACCGCCGAGCTTCGAGTCGATCGGCCCGATGTTGAAGGTGATGGCGCGCAGGATCGCGTAGAACGGCAGGAAGTACCATTCCGGAACGATATGCGCCGGCGTCTTCAGCGAGTCGGCCATGATGTAGTTGTCGGGATGGCCGAGGTAGTTCGGGATGTAGAACACGAAGTAGGCGAAGGCGGCGAGGAACACGATCATCGCGAACGCGTCCTTGATGGTCGCGTAGGGCGTGAAGGCGACGGTGTCGGTCTTCGACTTGACCTCGATGCCGGTCGGGTTGGTCTGGCCGGTCACGTGCAGCGCCCAGACGTGCAGGACGACGACGCCCGCGATCATGAACGGCAGCAGGTAGTGCAGCGCAAAGAAGCGGTTCAGCGTCGGGTTGTCGACGGCGAAGCCGCCGAGCAGCAGCTGCTGGATCCAGTCGCCGACCAACGGGATGGCGGTGAAGAAGCCGGTGATGACGGTCGCACCCCAGAAGGACATCTGACCCCAGGGCAGCACGTAGCCCATGAAGCCGGTGGCCATCATCAGCAGATAGATGATGCAGCCGAGGATCCAGAGCAGCTCACGCGGCGCCTTGTAGGAGCCGTAGTAGAGGCCGCGCATGATGTGGACGTAGACGGCGATGAAGAAGAATGACGCGCCGTTGGAGTGCAGGTAGCGCAGCAGCCAGCCGGAATTGACGTCGCGCACGATCTTCTCGACCGACTGGAAGGCGAGCGAGGTGTCCGAGGCGTAGTGCATGGCGAGCACGATGCCGGTCAGGATCTGCACGCCCAGCATGATCGAAAGGATGCCGCCGAAGGTGTAGGCGTAGTTCAGATTGCGCGGGACCGGGTACGACACGAAGGAATCGTGCACCAGCCGCGGCAGCGGCATGCGCGCATCGAACCAGCGGCCGATGCCGGTCTTGGGCGAATAGGTCGAGTGTCCGCTCATGGAAATAAGTCCCCCTGCCTCAGCCTATCCGGACCATGGAGTCGGAAATGAACTGGAATGTCGGAATTGCGAGATTTTCCGGCGCCGGCCCTTTGCGGATGCGGCCGGCCGTATCGTAGTGCGAGCCGTGGCACGGGCAGAACCAGCCGCCGAAATCGCCCTGCTGGCCGAGCGGCACGCAGCCCAGATGGGTGCACACGCCGACCATGACCAGCCAGTTTTCCTTGTCCTTGCCGGCGGAACGGTCGAGATCGGTCGCCTGGGCGTCCGGCGCGATGTTGGCGTTGCGCGCGACCGGATCCTTGAGATCGTCGAGCGAGACTTCCTGCGCAGCCTTGATCTCTTCGGGCGTACGGTTGCGGATGAAGACCGGCTTGCCGCGCCACTTGACCGTCAGCGACATGCCCGGCGTGACCGACGAGACGTCAACCTCGATCGAGGAAGCGGCCAGGGTCGAAGCGTCGGGGCGCATCTGGTCGATGAAGGGCCACGCCACGGCGCCAGCGCCGACCACGCCAGCCATACCGGTGGCCACATAGAGAAAATCGCGGCGATTGGGCTCGCTCGTATCGGTTGCGCTCACGGGACCTGATCCTTCTGCCTCAATTCCACCGGAGGCCGAGCACGTGTCCCCGCTCAACAATGCCAGCCCGACGGCGCGTGGCAACCAGGCTAGCGAAATTCCTCCGGCATTTGGAGTTCGGTTTATGCGTGAAGCCCGTTTTTGTCCAGACAAGACAGGAGACGTGGGCAGATTGTCGCGGGGATGGCGATATCCGTGGAAAACCCCCGGCAATCAGGCGGTTTCGGGCCTTTTTGCCTATCTTTGCGAGGCCTTGGCCACAGCTGCGCGACGGCATCGGCCGCCGCCCCCTCCAGCGGCAGCAAGGTTATCCCCTGCCACGTTCAGGCCGCGCCGAGTCGCGCCAGCACCTCGCGCGGGATGCCGTAGTGGCGGATGGCGTCGTCGTGGCGCCGGTAGCCGCAGAGTTCGCGCTGGACGAAATAGCCGTAGACGGCGTCGGCGGCGGCCTTGACCAGGACGCGGCGCGCCTCGGCATCGCCCGAATGGGCGCCGAGCCTGGCGAGCGCCTCGCCGACCCGTTCGCCGGCCCGGCCGAGGGCGGCCGCCTTCTCGGCCAGGAGTTCGTAGTCGAGGATGTTGAGGCTCTGCTCCTGGCGGCTGGAGAAGAGGCTGGGCGGGCGCACGGACATGAGGCGATCCTACTCCGCAGCGAGGCGATCGGCGAGGAACCCGCCCGACTGGCGCTTCCACAATTGCGAATAGAGCCCTCCCTTGGCGATGAGCGCGTCGTGGGTGCCCTCCTCGACGATGCGGCCCTCGTCGAGCACGATCAGCCGGTCGAGTGCGGCGATGGTCGACAGCCTGTGGGCGATGGCGATCACGGTCTTGCCCTCCATCAGCTTGTAGAGATTGTCCTGGATCGCCGCCTCGACCTCGCTGTCGAGCGCCGAGGTCGCCTCGTCGAGGATCAGGATCGGCGCGTCCTTGAGCATCATGCGCGCGATCGCCACGCGCTGGCGCTGGCCGCCCGAAAGCTTGACGCCGCGTTCGCCGACATGGGCCTCGTAGCCGCGGCGGCCGCGCGGATCGGCCACGCCGACGATGAAATCGTGGGCGGCGGCGCGTTTCGCCGCCTCGACGATCTCGGCCTGCGAGGCCCCTGCCCGGCCATAGCCGATATTGTCCGAGATCGAGCGGTGCATCAGCATCGCCTCCTGGCTGACGACCCCGAATTGGGCGCGCAGCGACGCCTGGGTGACCGAGCGCACGTCCTGGCCGTCGATCAGGATGCGGCCGGCCTCGACGTCGAACAGCCGCAGCGCGAGGTTGACGATGGTGGTCTTGCCGGCGCCCGACGGCCCGACCAGCGCGACGCGCTCGCCGGGGCGGATGTGCAGGTCGAGATTGTCGATCACCCCGCCGCCCTTGCCGTAGTGGAAGGAGACGTTGTCGAACACGATGTCGCCCATGGCCCGCGGCAGCAGCCGGGCGTCGGCCGCGTCGCGGATCGCCGGGCGGACGGAGATGGTGCGGGTGGCGTCCTGCACGGTGGCGTAGTTGCGCACCAGCCCGTTGATGTTGAACATCATCCAGCCCGACATCTGGTTGAGGCGGAAGACCAGGCCCAGCGCCGCGGCGATGGCGCCGGTGGAGATCTGGCCCTGGCTCCAGTTGACGAGGCAGATGGCGGCCACCGCCGCCATCATGAAGCCGTTGAGCAGGGCGACCGTCGAACGCACCGTGGTGATCGAGCGCGTCAGCCGGACGACGGCGCCGAGGTAGCTTTCGAGCCCGTCGCGGACATAGGCGTGTTCGTGCCGGCCGCTGTCGAACAGCTTGACCGCCATGATGTTGGTGAAGGCGTCGACGAGGCGGCCGTTGAAGATCGAGCGCTGGTCGGCGGTGGCGCGGCCGGCCTGGCGCATGCGCGGCAACAGGTAATAGATGATCGAGGCATAGCCCGCGAACCACAGCCCCACCACCGCCCCCAGAAGCGGATCGAGCGACACCAGAATGGTCACCGACAGGAACACGAAGGTGAGGAAGCCCCACATCGTCTGCAGCACGCTGACCATGAAGTCGCCGACGGCCTCGCCGCCCTGCATGATCTTGGTGGCGATGCGGCCGGCGAAGTCGTTCTGGTAGAAATCGTAGGGCTGTTCGATGACGCGCCGGAACGCCTGCCAGCGCACCATGGAGAAGAAGCCAGGCACCACGATCTGCTGCTCGACCACCGCCGAGCCGACGATCACGACGGTGCGAACCACCAGGATGAGCATGAGCAGGCCGGCGAGCGCCGGCCAATGGTCGGTGAACAGCCGCTGCGGCGAGCTGGAATCGAGCAGGTCGATAAGCCAGCCCACCGACCAGTAGAGCGCGGCGTCGACCGCGCCCGCGAGGAAGCCGGTGATCAGCAACAGGATGAACGGCCCCTTCGCCTGCCGGGCGAAATAGAGGATGAAGGCCCAGGCGCTTTCCGGCAGCACCTCGCGGTCGGTGTCCTGGAACGGGTCGATGGCGCCCTCGAAGCGGCGCCACAGGCGTTCCTGGAAGGGATCGGGGGTCATCGGGATGGCCCCGTTTGGTGTCGAAGCCGCAACCGCCGAGCTCCTTCCCTGAGGGCAGGCCAACTGCTTATGAAATTACCCCCACCCCTGCCCCTTCCCCACAAGGGGGAGGGAGACCTGGCGGCACGGCCGCCCAGCACCAATATTCGACGATTTTGGTGGAAACGGCGACGAAATGGTCCCCCTCCCCCCTGTGGGGAGGGGTCAGGGGTGGGGGTACAGGACCGCTCAAGCCCGTCAAAGCACCCATGAGCACCTGCCCTGCCCCCGCGGGATCGATGGCCCGCGCGACAAAGGGAGGTACGTAGCATCATTACTGCCCTCATCACGCCGGCCTCGTCTCTTCGAGGGGGCTTTCCTCGTGGAACAGGAAACCGCCCGACTGGCGCTTCCACAGCCGCGCATAAAGCCCGTCGAGAGCAAGAAGCTCCTCATGCGTTCCTTGTTCCACGATGCGGCCGCGATCGAGCACGACGAGCCGGTCGAGGGCGGCGATGGTGGAGAGCCGGTGGGCGATGGCGAGCACGGTCTTGCCGGCCATCAGCGCGGTCAGGTTTTCCTGGATCGCCGCCTCGATGTCGCTGTCGAGCGCCGAGGTCGCCTCGTCGAGGATCAGGATCGGCGCGTCCTTGAGGAAGACGCGGGCGATGGCGATGCGCTGGCGCTGGCCGCCCGACAGCTTGACGCCGCGCTCGCCGACATAGGCGTCGTAGCCGGCGCGGCCGCGGCTGTCGCGCAGCTCGGCGATGAACTCGTGCGCCTCCGCCTTGCGGGCGGCGGCGAAGACCTCGGCGTCGGAGGCGTCGGGCTTGCCGAGCTTGATGTTGTCGCGCAGCGAGCGGTGGAACAGCGCCGTGTCCTGGCTGACCACGCCGATCTCGCCGCGCAGCGAGTCCTGACTGACCGCGGCGATGTTCTGCCCGTCGATGAGGATGCGGCCGCCCTCGAGGTCGTAGAGGCGCAGGATGAGGTTGGCGAGCGTGGTCTTGCCGGCGCCCGAGGGACCGACGATGCCGACCTTCTCGCCCGGCTTGACGGCGAGCTCGATGCCGTCGAGCACACCGCCGCCCTTGCCGTAGTGGAAGACGACGCGGTCGACCTTGATCTCGCCGCCCTTGACTACAAGCTCAGCGGCACCGGGGCGGTCTGTCAGGCCGAGCGGCTGGGAGATCAGCGCCTTGGAATTTTCGAGCACGCCGAGGTTCCTGAGTATGCCGTTGAGCTGCATCATCAGCCGGCCGAGCAGCATGTTGAGGCGCAGCACCAGCGAGAGCGTGAAGGCGACAGCGCCGACCGAGATCGCGCCCTCGACCCAGAGCTGGATCGAATACCAGGCGATCAGCGTGATCATGACGCCCGACAGCGCAGTCAGCGCCATGCGCACCCCGGTGAGCCTACGGGTGAAGGGCCGGAGCGCGCCGAGATAGATGTCGAAGCCGGAGCGGATGTAGCGGTCGTCGCCGTCGGAGGCGAAGAGCTTCAGCGTCTGGACGTTGGAGTAGCTGTCGACGATGCGGCCGTTGATCATCGAGCCGGCCTCGGCGGTGGCCTCCGCATGCTTGCGGATGGTGGGCAGGTAGCGCCGCGCAAGGAAGCCGAACGCGACGATCCAGACGACCACCAGTGCAGCCAGCCGCCAGTCGAGGCCCGCGACCACCAGAAGCGTGGTGACGGTGTAGACGATCATGAACCAGACGACCTCGATGAAGCTCTCCATCAGGTCGCCGGTCGCCTGCCCCGCCTGCCAGACTTTTGTCGCGATGCGGCCGGCGAAGTCGTTCTGGAAGAAGGAATAGGACTGACGCGAGACGTGGCGGTGGGCCTGCCAGCGCACGAGATTGTAGAAGCCGGGGGTGATCGTCTGCTCGTCGACCAGTGCCGAGAGCCCGACGATGACGGTGCGGATGACCAGCACGGTCGCCGCCATGAACAGGAGCTCAGGGCCGGCATGGGCCCAGAGCGAGGCCCAGCTGCGGTCGGCGGGCATCTGGTCGAGGATGTCGACGAGCCGGCCGACGAAATAGAACAGCCCCGCCTCGACCAGCGGGGCGATGCCGCCGATGACCAGCATGGCGAAGAAGGCGAGCCGGGCCTGGCCGACATAGTGCCAGAGGAAGCCGCGTACGGTGGACGGCGGGCGGAGGTGCTTCGGCTCCCGGAACGGATAGACCCAGTTCTCGAACCAGTCGTAGATTCTGTTCATGAGCACGCTGGGCCATCCACCGGTAAAGACTCGGTATTTTGGGATCGAAGCAATTCGAAGGCAACCGGTTGCGGCCCATCCTGTCCTGTCGTCGTACCCCACGCCCGCACCCCCACCCTCAATCCCTCCCCACAAGGGGGAGGGAGGCGACTTCACCGACGGGCGATACCAAGACCGTTGGTGTTCGGCGTTGGGCAGCCGCGCGGCAAAGTCCCCCTCCCCACAAGAGGGAGGGAGACCTCGGCGTTTCGCTCCCTACTCCGCCGCCTGGGCCTCGACGCCATCGGCCTCTTCGAGCAGGAAGCCGCCCGACTGGCGCTGCCACAGCGAGGCATAGAGCCCGCCTTTGGCGACCAGCTCGTCATGGCTGCCCTGCTCGACGATGCGGCCCTTGTCCATGACGACGAGGCGGTCCATCGCCGCGATGGTGGAGAGGCGGTGGGCGATGGCGATGACGGTCTTGCCCTCCATCAGGCGATAGAGGTTTTCCTGGATCGCCGCCTCGACCTCGGAATCGAGCGCCGAGGTCGCCTCATCGAGGATCAGGATCGGCGCGTCCTTGAGCATGACGCGCGCGATCGCGATGCGCTGGCGCTGACCGCCCGACAGCTTGACGCCGCGTTCGCCGACATGCGCCTCGAAGCCCTTGCGCCCCTTGGGGTCGGCGAGCGTGGCGATGAAGTCGAGCGCTTCGGCGCGGCGCGCCGCCTCGATCATCATCGCTTCCGACGCATCGGGACGGCCATAGAGGATGTTGTCGGCCACCGAGCGGTGCAGCAGCGAGGTGTCCTGCGTGACCATGCCGATCTGGGCGCGCAGGCTGTCCTGCGTGACCTTGGCGATGTCCTGCCCGTCGATCAGGATGCGACCCTTCTCGAGGTCGTAGAAGCGCAGCAAAAGGTTGACCAGCGTCGACTTGCCGGCGCCCGAGCGGCCGACGATGCCGACCTTCTCGCCCGGCTTCACGTCGAGCGTGAGCTTGTCGATCACGCCCTTCTGCTTGCCATAGTGGAAGCCGATGCCGTCGAACGAGATCGCCCCCTTCTCGACGGCGATGGTCTTGGCGCCGGGCTGGTCCTCGACCAGGCGCGGCATCGAGATCGAGGTGATGCCGTCCTGGACGGTGCCGATGCTCTCGAACAGGCCCGAGACCTCCCACATGATCCACTGCGACATGCCCCACAGGCGCAGGACGAGGCCGAGCACCACGGCGACGGCGCCGATGGTGACGACCTCGTCGAGCCACAGCCAGATCGACAGGATGCCGACCGACAGGAGCAGCGTCGAGTTGAGCAGGTAGAGCGCGCCGTAGAGCGAGGTCACCAGCCGCATCGACCGGTAGACGGTGCCCATGAACAGCGACATGCCCTCCTTGGCGAAGGACGCCTCGCGGCGCGAATGCGAGAACAGCTTGACCGTCTGGATGTTGGTGTAGCTGTCGACGACGCGGCCGGTCATGGTCGAGCGCGCATCGGCCTGCTCTTCGGCGAGCCTGCCGAGCCGCGGCACGAAATAGCGCAGCAGAAGCACGTAGCTGACGAGCCAGGCCACCAGCGGCGCCGCGAGGCGCAGGTCCGCCGAGCCGACGATGATCAGCACGCCTATGAAATAGACGATGACGTAGTTGAGCACGTCGATCAGCTTGACCACGCACTCGCGCACGGCGAGCGCGGTCTGCATCAGCTTGGTGGCGATGCGGCCGGCGAACTCGTCCTGGTAGAAGCTCATCGACTGCTTGAGCAGGTAGCGGTGCACCTGCCAGCGGATGCGCATCGGATAGTTGCCCATCAGCGTCTGCTGGTTGACCAGCGACTGCAGCACCACCATGCCCGGCAGGATGACCATGACGATGAAGGCCATGCCGGCGAGCTTCCAGCCTTCGTTCTCGAGGAACGTCTCGCGGTTCTGGGCCGACAGCCAGTCGACGATGTTGCCGAGGAAGCCGAACATCCACACTTCGGCGAGCGCGATCAGCGAGGTCAGCAGCGCCGCAATGACGATGTAGGGCCACGCGCCCCTGGTATAGTGCAGGCAGAAGGCGACAAGCGTCTTCGGCGGCTCGACCGGCTCCTCGGGCGGAAACGGATTCAGTCTGTTTTCAAACCAGCGGAACATCTTGTCTCTCAATTCGAAGTTCTGGCGCGGCACCCCGCGCAGTATCGGTAGTTTCAACGCGGCACAGGGACGCGTGATGCATTGTTCGAGCGCCAATCGTCCGGCCCTGCGGCGCCTCGCGCCAGCGGCGCGGGACAGCACTAGAAATGTAGGTGACGGCTAAGGGTTCGGCGAACCCCTAGCGCGTGCCTCCTGACATCGTTCTGGCAGCAGGCCGGGCTGCCTCCGACCGGCCGGCGAGCCGGCCGATCAGTCTTGCCAGCCGCTTGAACAGCGGCCGGTGGTTGGGGTCGGGCACCACCAGCGACATGTCGACGTCGGGCAGCATGCCCCGATGCGGGCGCCGCGGCGCAGCCCACGCTTGCGGGCTTTCGCCCATCGACAGCGCCCAGGCCGCATGCCTCGCTTCGGCGAGTGCGTTCGACCGGACCGGGTTTACAGAGTCGTGTTGGCTACGGGCAACCTGCCCGTTGAAGATGTTGGCAAACATCGGAATTGTCCTTCGAAAACCGGAACAGGAGTTCGGCGGATCGCGATGCGAGGATGCCTGTATATGTCAGGAATGTCGTCGTACCGGGCCGCCGCTCAGGCAGTTCGTCGCCCACAGAGGGGGCGGTGAATGTCTATGGCCATCATGTGTCCCATGCCCTCCTCCTTCGGTTCGAGTTGACAATGGCGGCCGTATACTCCCATTCGCGACAGAACGCCACATGAGCCCGTTCACTTTCTTCTTTGGCGGAACTTGCTGTTGCCCTGCAGCCACAGATTAGGAAGGCCAAATGAACGAGAAGCTGCGCATCGCCCTCTACCAGCCGGACATCGCCGGAAACACCGGCACCATTCTCCGCATGGCCGCCTGCCTAGGGCTCGGCGTCGACCTGATCGAGCCCGCCGGCTTCGACATCTCCGACCGGGCGCTCAAACGCGCCGGCATGGACTATCTCGAAATGGCGGCCCTGACCCGGCACGTCGACTTCGACCGCTTCGAGCACTGGCGCCAGGGCGAAGGCCGCCGCCTGATACTGATGTCGACCAAAGCCGCCCTGCCCTATACGGATTTCCGCTTCGAAGCCGGCGATATCGTCATGCTCGGCCGCGAATCGGCCGGCGTGCCGGACCACGTCCACGATCTCGCCGACCAGCAGCTGATCATCCCCATGCCCGGCGGCGGCCGCAGCCTCAATGTCGCGCTGGCTGCCGCCATGGTCGCAGGCGAAGCACTGCGCCAGATCGGCTGAGACCAGCGCCGCCAGCCTGGCGGCCAGCGCGGCAAGATCGCCCGGCGCCGCGCCGCATGAACTCCGGTTCCAGTGTGTCGCCATGCTCTCTTTCCTTCTCTTGCAAGGTCATGGCCTGTTCCGTACAACCTCAACTAAACTTGAGGTCAAGCGGGAATTTTCATGGGCCAGGAACTGACAGTCGGCGAGGTGGCGCGGCGCAGCGGCGTGGCGGTTTCGGCGCTGCATTTCTATGAGACGCGCGGGCTGATCCAGAGCCATCGCACGGCGGGCAACCAGCGCCGCTATTCACGCGACGTGCTGCGTCGCGTGGCGGTGATCAGGATCGCGCAGGAGGTCGGCATTTCGCTCGCCGACATTGCCGCGACCCTTGCCACCCTGCCCGACGGGCGCACGCCGACGCGCGAGGATTGGAGTCTGCTTTCAACGGCTTGGCGCCACGACCTCGACCACCGCATCGAACAGCTGAAGAAGCTGCGCGACGGGCTGACCGACTGCATCGGCTGCGGCTGCATGTCGATCGACAGGTGCCCGTTGCGCAACCGCGAGGACAGGCTGGCGCGCCAGGGCCCTGGACCGCGAAGGCTGATCGTGAAGGATTAGTCCGGCGGAAGGATCAGTCAGACGTCGGCAGACGGCGGATGGTGAATTCGATGACGTCGCCGGGGCGCTCGAACCAGCTTTCGATCTCGGTCCAGTAGGCCTGCTTCGGCCAGCGGGTGAACCACTCCTGCGCCTTGGCCCGCGCGTCGTTGCGCGGCAGCACGAACGTCTCGCGCAGGAACCCGTCGCGCGGCTTGCCGGCACGTTCGGCGCGGCTGCGCTGCAGCCGCTTCCTGAGGTCGTCCAGCGGCGGTCTGGTCGGGGTGCCCATAAAGAACTCCTTGACCCTGTCGAGAAGGAGATTAGGGATCGCGCCGGAAAATTACGAGTCATTTGTGCGGAGCCCAAATTGCAGCGCCCAGAAATACCGGTTGGACTTCCGGCCGACATAGAAGACCGCAAACTGCGCGCCCGCGCCTGGTTCGAGGAACTTCGCGATCGCATCTGCCAGACCTTCGAGACGCTGGAAGACGAGGTGCAGGGACCGCTGGCGAGCTGGGCGCCCGGCCGCTTCGAGCGCACGCCGTGGCAGCGCGACGAAGGCAAGGGCGGCGGCGGCGTCATGTCGATGATGCACGGCCGCGTGTTCGAGAAGGTGGGCGTGCACACTTCGACCGTGCATGGCGAGTTCTCGCCCGAGTTCCGCAAGCAGATGCCCGGCGCCGAGGAAGACCCGCGCTTCTGGGCCTCCGGCATCTCGCTGATCGCCCATCCGCAGAACCCCAACGTGCCGGCCGTGCACATGAACACGCGCATGGTCGCGACCTCGCGCTGGTGGTTCGGCGGCGGCGCCGACCTCACCCCGGTGCTCGACCGCCGGCGCACCCAGGAGGACACCGACACGGTGGCGTTCCACAAGGCCATGCAATTCGCCTGCGGCAAACACGCCGGCGTCGCCGACTACCAGAAGTACAAGGACTGGTGCGACGAGTATTTCTTCCTGCCGCACCGCAACGAGCCGCGCGGCACCGGCGGCATCTTCTTCGACTGGCAGCATTCGCCCGAGGAAAAGGGCGGCTGGGACGCCGACTTCCGCTTCGTGCAGGATGTCGGCCGCGCCTTCCTCGTCGCCTACCAGCACCTGGTCCGCCAGAACTTCAACTCGAACTGGACCGACGCCGACCGCGACGAGCAGCTGGTGCGCCGCGGCCGCTATGTCGAGTTCAACCTGCTCTACGACCGGGGCACGATCTTCGGGCTCAAGACCGGCGGCAACATCGCCTCGATCCTGTCGAGCCTGCCGCCGGAGGTCAGGTGGCCATAAGCGGCCTGTTGCGCTTACTACGCTGATAGCGTATAAATGCGGTAGCCGATGGATGCCGCATGAAGATTTCCTTCGACCCAGGCAAGGACGAATGGACCTGGGCCGAGCGAGGCTTCTCGCTGGCACTCGGGGCGGAGGTGATCCGCAACAAGGTCACCACCTTCCTCGACGACCGGCAAGACTATGGCGAGGACCGCTTCGTCACCTTCGGCTATGTCGAGGCGCGGCTCTACGTCTGCGTGTTCACGATGCGCGATACGGTCTTTCACATCATCTCGCTGCGGAAGGCCAACGACCGGGAGATAGCAAGATATGGTCGATGATGCCGACAGCCACGACTGGACCGAAGAAGCGACGCGCGCACTGGATGCGGCCGCCAAGCTGAAGCTCGTGCGCGGGCTGCTGGAGATGAGCCAGGGCGATTTCTCCACCCTGCTCGGCATCCCTGTCGCTACCCTGCAGAACTGGGAACAGCGCCGCACTGAACCGGATGCGGTGGCGCGGACGCTGATCGACCTGATCTATGACGACCCCAAGGAGATGCGGGCACGAATGCTGCGGCGCAACGCTGCATAGGTGCGCTTCGCATTGACGCGGCGGCGGCGAGCCTTTAGAGAGCGCCCTTTCCTTGGCCCTCCCCATGAGACGGGCCTTGCTCTCATTGGAAGAATTCGGTGACGATTTTCGACAACATGGTTCCGGCGCTGGCCGGGGCACTCGCCGCGCGTGGCTACGAAACGCTGACCGCGGTGCAGACGGCGGTACTGGCCCCGGAGGCAGCCGACGTCGACCTGCTGGTCTCGGCCCAGACCGGCTCGGGCAAGACGGTGGCCTTCGGCATCGCGATCGCGCCGACGCTGCTTGCGGGCCGCGAACGCTTCGTGCCGGGGGCGGCGCCAAGTGCCGTCATCATCGCGCCGACGCGCGAGCTTGCCATCCAGGTGCGCCGCGAGTTCGAATGGCTCTATGCCGGCACCGGCGCGCGCATCGCCTCCTGCGTCGGCGGCATGGACATGCGCAAGGAACGCCGGGCGCTGGATGACGGCGCGGACATCGTCGTCGGCACGCCGGGCCGCCTGCGCGACCACATCACCCGCGGCTCGCTCGACATCGCCTCGCTCCGCGCCGTGGTGCTGGACGAGGCCGACGAGATGCTCGACCTCGGCTTCCGCGAGGACCTCGAATTCATCCTGGCGGCCGCCCCCCAAGAGCGCCGCACGCTTTTGTTCTCGGCGACCGTCCCCCCGCAGATCGCGCAATTGGCAAAACGCTTCCAGCGCGACGCGCTGCGCATCACCGCCGCCGGCGAGAGCCGCCAGCACGACGACATCGAATACCGCACCATCCTGGTGGCGCCCGCCGACCGCGAGAACGCCATCATCAACTCGCTGCTCTATTTCGACGCGCCGAGCACCATGGTGTTCTGCTCGACCCGCGAGGCGGTGAAGCATCTTGCGGCGCGCCTCGCCAACCGCGGCTTCCACGTGGTGGCGCTGTCGGGCGAGTTGAGCCAGGCCGAACGCAACAACGCCCTGCAGGCGATGCGCGACGGACGGGCGCGGGTCTGCGTCGCGACCGACGTCGCCGCCCGCGGCATCGACCTGCCCAATCTCGACCTCGTCATCCATGCCGACCTGCCGTCGAACCCCGAGACGCTGCTGCACCGCTCGGGCCGCACCGGCCGCGCGGGACGCAAGGGCGTCTGCGCCCTGATCGTGCCGTTCCACCGCCGCGGCAGCGCAGCACGCCTCCTGAAGATCGCCAAGCTGCAGGCGGAGACGCAAGCCGCGCCCGGCCCGGCCGAGATCGACGCGCGTAACCATGAGCGCATGCTGGCCGAGCTTGCCGGCATCGAAGCCGCAGCCGAGGACGAGGCCGCACAGGTGGCCGAACTGCTCGCCGCGCATTCGCCCGAGACGCTGGCGCTCGCCTGGCTGCGCCAGCAGGCGACCTTGCGCCCGGCCGCCGAAGAACTGTCCGACGGCCCCGCCCCCGCCTTCGACGCGGCCAAGGCAGAGCGCCCCGACAACCGCTTCGAGAGCGGCGTCTGGTTCTCGGTGTCGGTCGGCCGCAAGCATCGCGCCGAACCGCGCTGGCTCTTGCCGCTGATCTGCAAGGCCGGCCGGGTGACCAAGCGCGAGATCGGCTCGATCCGCATCTTCGACACGGATTCGCATTTCGAGGTCATCACCGAACGCGCCGACGCCTTCGCGCGGGCGGTCGAGGAACAGGGCACGCTGGAAAAGGGCGTCGTCATCAGCCGCCTCGATGGCGCGCCTGGTGGCCGGGACGCCGGCGCCAAGCCGAAAAAGCAGCACCGCAAGGGCCAGTACGATCCTTCGGCCAAGCCGCCGTTCAAGAAGAAGGCCTTCGACAAGGCGCCCCACGACAAGCCCAAGGGCGAGAGGTCGGGCTTCGACAAGCCGCGCGGCGAGAAGTCCTGGGGCGACAAGCCGAAGGGCGACGGGCCGGCGAAGAAGTTCAAGCCGAAGAAGAAGCCTGCGAAATTCGACCGGTAGGACATGCCGGTGGATGCGACTTTTGGCTGCATCCCCCCGCCGCCACAATCGACGCCACAATGTGCAATTTCGGCGAAGATTGTGGCTAACCGACTGCGAATAAATATCTTTTTCGTCTAATATTCGCAGCCGGGGGCAGGTTTATGTCTATTGCCGGGCCGGGAAACGCCGGCGGTTTCCTACACCCCGGAGCCGCGACCCGACGTGACCTGACGGCCCAACACCCAGGCGGGCACCAGGCCCAAATGGTGCCCGCACCTCCGGAGAGCATTGCCATGCGCAAGCTTTTTGTCCCGGCAGTAGCAGCTGCCGTCCTCGCCTCCTCCGCCCTCGCCTTCGCAGCCTCGGCCCAGCACACCAACGGAACAATCAAGACCTTCGACATGAAGGCCATGAGCCTGGTGCTGGACGACGGCTCGACTTATGTCCTGTCCAAGAAGTTCAAGGACCCCGGGCTGAAGGCCGGCGAGAAGGTCGCGGTGACCTGGGACACGAGCGGCAAGGACAAGGTTGCAGAGGTCGTCAAGATCCTCAAGTAGCGCTGCTGCGGCGAAAGCATGCCAAAGGGGGCGGAACGGCTTGTTCCGCCCCCTTTTTCGCGCAGCGCCCGAGCAAGTGGATTCACATTGTCGGCGCTTTGGCGCAAGCATTTGAAAACACTTTGCTTTTGCCATGACTACCAGCCTCTTCACGGCGAATTGTCGCCGTTCCGGCGAGCCGGGCAACCAATCGCCGCCTCGCGTGTTATAGTTCGCGCCGAACAGAGCGAGGACGCGAGGAAAGGAGACCTCCGATGAAGGAATTTCAATGCGGGTCGCTGGTCCCCGGCTGCCAATGGCATACCCGCCACGAGGACGAAGCCGAGATCATGCGCCGCGTGGCCGAGCATATGCGCGAGACGCATGGCGAAACCGTCATCCGCGAGACGATGATCGAAGCCATCCGCTCGCGCATCGAGAAAGTGCCTGACGCGGCCTGACCTCAGGCCTTGGCCAATTCCGCGGCGCGTTCGAGCAGCGCGTCGCGCTCCAAAACGAGCCCGCCCTCGACCCATTCTGCCTCCAGCGCCTTGAGCAGCGCGCCAAGACGCGCGCCCTCGACCCCGAGCGGCGCGACGTCGCCGCCGCGCAACGGGAACTGCGGCTTCCGCCACTTACCGGCAAATGTGAGCAGGCGAAAATAGCCGCCGGCCTCGACCATCGCCTTGTCGTCCTGCACGGCGCGCCCGCGCGCCGAAGCCAGGTCGAGGCGCAGCCGATCGACATGGCCCTGGAAGTCGCCGCGGTAGAGCCGCTTGGCGAGCCCGCCCTCGGTGACGGTCGGCTCGACCTTGGACGTAGACGCCCAATGTACCAACCTCTCCGTTTCGGCGTTGGACAGCCTGAGCCTCTCGCCCAGCGCCTTCATCCGCGCCGCATCGGGTGGAACGATCGCCGCCAGCCTGAGGAGCGGATCGGCCGGCCAGCCGAGATCGGCCTCGGCGCGGACCAGCGCGTGGATGGCGTCGATGCCCCATTTCTCGGTTTCGGCAAGCACCGCCGTCAGCACGCCGACCTGGCGCATCCAGAGGAGCGCGCGCGACGGGTCGGGTGCCGAGAGCATCTTCTTCAGCTCCGACCAGACGCGCTCGGCCGAAAGCCGGGAAAGCCCGTCCTTGAGGCGGGCGCAGGCCTTGAGCCCCTCCGCATCGGGCCGTCCCGAGCCGTACCAGGCAAAGAAGCGGAAGAAGCGCAGGATGCGCAGATAGTCCTCGCGGATGCGCGTCTCGGCGTCGCCGATGAAGCGCAGGGTGCGGCTTTCGAGGTCGGCGAGGCCGCCCACGAGATCGACCACCGTGCCGTCGGCCCGGGCATAGAGCGCGTTGATGGTGAAGTCGCGCCGCTCGGCGTCGAGCCTCCAGTCGCGGCCGAAGACGACCTTGGCGCGGCGGCCGTCGGTCTCGACGTCGGCGCGCAGGGTGGTGACCTCGAAGGGCCGGCCGCCGGCAATCACCGTGATGGTGCCGTGCTCGGCCCCAGTCGGCACCGTCCTGAAACCCGCCGCCTCGGCGCGGAGCACCGTTTGCGCGGGCAGATTGGTGGTCGCGATGTCGACGTCGGCGACCGCTTCGCCGAGCAGCGCGTTGCGCACCGCGCCGCCGGCGATGCGCGCCTCCTCGCCGTCGGCCTCGAGCGCCGCAAGCAGCGTCTGCAGATGTGGATCGGCCAGCCAGCCGGCCTTGCCGGCGATCGAAGCGCTCACGCGTAGAGCCTTTCATAAAGCGCCCTGATGATACCGGCGGTGACACCCCAGATGTAGCGCTCCTCGTAGGGCATGGCGTAGAAGAAGCGTTCCTGGTCCTGCCAGACGCGGCTGGCGCGGTTGTGGTTGAGCGGGTCCATCAGGAAGCCGAGCGGCACCTCGAAGGCATCGTCGACCTCGTCGGCGTTGAGGGCGAGTTCGAAGCCGGGACGGACGATCCCGAGCACAGGCGCGATGCGGTAGCCCGAGCCGGTGACATAGTCGGGAAGCCGGCCGATCACGTCGATGAATTCGGACGTCAGCCCGATCTCCTCGACCGTTTCGCGCAGGGCGGCGGCTTCGGGCGACACGTCGCCCGGATCGATGCGGCCGCCGGGAAAGGCGATCTGGCCGGAATGGCTCTTCAGCTTGTCGGCGCGCTTGGTGAGGATGACGGTCGAGGCATCGCCATGGTCGACGACGGGAATGAGCACCGCGGCGTCGCGCAGCCGGTCGTGGACGAAGACCTCGCGCAGGCCGGGATTGAGCGTGTGGTCGCCATAGTCGGCGGCAGCGTCGTTGAGATGCTCCTGGGCGGCGCGCTGGCGGAAATCCTGCGCCGAATAATGCGCTGCGGGGGCATGGACCATCACGCGCTCAACCGCTCCAGCCGGTCCCAGGGCATGACCGGATAGACCTCGCCCTTCGAGCGGACCGCAAACATCGCCTCGCCGCCGATGTCGATGCGTTCGCCGATGCCCGCCATCTCGTACATCACCGGCCGCGCCACCAGCGCCTCGAGCCGGCCGCGCACCAAGAGATAGGGCTTGAGCCCGCCGGTCTCGGGCTCGTCGACGAAGCGCAGCGGATGGCCGGGGCCTGCCTCGACCACGTCGCCGACATTGGTGCGGAAGGTGAGCACCTGGTCTGTGCCCTCGCCTGCGACGTTCATCTCGACGGCGACGAAGGGCGCGTCGACGACGCGGATGCCGACCCGCTCGACCGGGGTGACCAGATAGGTCTTGCCGTCGGCGTCCTTGCGCAGGACGGTGGAAAAGAGCTGCACCAGCGGCGCCCGGCCGATCGGCGTGCCGAGATAGAACCAGGTGCCGTCGGCGCGGATCTCCATGTCGAGATCGCCGCAGAAAACAGGATTCCAGCGCTCGACCGGCGGCAGGCCCTTGCCGACGCGGGCGGCGCGCGAAATCAGCGCCGCGAGCCCGGCAGTGTCGCCGGCCCGGGTCAGCCCGGTCTCAACGATGGCCTCGCGGCTATGGTCCAGGTCGGCGGTCATGGTCACGAAATAGTCACTGTTGTTGCGCTTGTCAGCATAGGCGAGTGATTTAAGTTGAACATGAAGACCTCGCCAAGGTGCGAGTCGGGAGTTGCGACGCCCAGGAACGTTTGACCTTCGGGGACTGGGCGGCAGGCGCCACGTCCGAACGGACGGCGCGGTAGACCGAAGGGGCGGATGGTCTTGGGGCTGGCACTTCGATAGTTTGAGTTGGCGCATGCTTCTTCCGCTGTCGGAAGCGATTCTGGGATCGATGCGCGAGTAGAAGGATCGGGCCCGCATGAGCGTGATGATCAAGGAAACAGCTGTCAGCGAACGCGACATGATCGCCGCGGCCGAGCGCGCTCTGGCCGACATATCCAAGGTGCGCCAAGGCGTCGGCCGCGTCATCTTCGGCCAGGAAAGCGTGGTCGAGCGCGCGCTGGTGGCGCTGCTCGCCGGCGGCCATGCGCTGCTGGTGGGCGTGCCCGGTCTCGCCAAGACCAAGCTGGTCGAGACGCTGGGCGTGGTGCTCGGGCTCGACGCCCGCCGCATCCAGTTCACGCCTGACCTGATGCCGTCCGACATCCTCGGCTCCGAGGTGATGGAGCAGGACGAGCAGGGCAAGCGCTCCTTCCGCTTCATTTCCGGCCCGATCTTCGCCCAGCTCCTGATGGCCGACGAGATCAACCGCGCCAGCCCGCGCACCCAGTCGGCGCTGCTGCAGGCGATGCAGGAATATCACGTCACGGTCGCCGGCGAGCGCCACGACCTGCCCGCCCCGTTCCACGTGCTGGCGACGCAGAACCCGCTCGAGCAGGAAGGCACCTATCCCCTGCCCGAGGCGCAGCTCGACCGCTTCCTCATGCAGATCGACATCCTCTACCCCGACATCGAGGCCGAGCGGCGCATCCTGCTCGAAACCACGGGCATCGAGGACGCCAGGGCGCAGAACGTGCTCGATCCGGAACGTCTCAAGGACATCCAGAGGCTTATCCGCCGCATGCCGGTGCCCGAAAGCGTGGTCGAGGCGATCCTGAAGCTGGTGCGCTCGGCCCGTCCCGGCCAGGGCAATGCCGACACCGACAAGCACGTGACGTGGGGGCCGGGCCCCCGCGCCAGCCAGGCGCTGACGCTGTGCGCCCGCGCCCGCGCCCTCTATGACGGGCGGCTGGCGCCGTCGATCGACGACGTCAAGGCGCTGGCGGAGCCCGTGCTGCAGCATCGCATGGCGCTGACCTTTGCCGCCCGCGCCGAGGGCATGAGCGTGCGCGACGTGATCGCAAGGCTGGCCAAGGACGTGTGATGGCACGTATCGGCGAGGCATCCGCACCTGTCGCGACGAGCGATGCGCTCGCGCGCGGGCGGCTGCGCGCCTCGCTGGTGCCCGACCTCCTGGTCGAGGCCCGCCGCATCGTCAACACCGTCATCGCCGGCTGGCACGGCCGCAAGAAGCGCGGCATCGGCGAGAATTTCTGGCAGTTCCGCCCCTATGTGCAGGGCGAATCCATGGCCCGCATCGACTGGCGCCGCTCGGCCCGCGACGACCACACCTATGTGCGCGACCGCGAATGGGAGGCGGCCCACACCGTCTGGCTGTGGGCGGACCTCTCGCCGTCGATGCTGTACAGGTCGAAGACAGCCTCGGTGTCGAAGGAATCGCGCGCGCTGGTGCTGATCCTGGCGCTGGCCGAGCTTTTGTCGCGCAGCGGCGAACGCATCGCCTGGCCCGGCCTGACCGACCCGTTCTCGGCGCGCAACGGCGCCGAGCGGCTCGCCTCGCAGCTGTCGCAGGCGATCGGCATGCCGGCGCGGCCGGACCTCGCCGGCATCCGCCGCTTCTCCGACGTCATCCTCGTCGGCGACTTCCTCGACCCGGTCGAGGAGACGATGGCCTGGCTCGACACGCTGGCGCGCCATGGCGCGCGCGTGCATCTGGTCGAGGTGGCCGATCCGGCCGAGGAGACCTTCCCCTATTCCGGGCGCACCGAGTTCACCGACCCCGAGACCGGCGACAAGCTGACCGCCGGGCGGGCCGAGCAGCTCGCCACCGACTACCGCAACCTCTACCAGGCGCGCCGGCACGAGCTTGGTGCCTGGTGCAAGCGGCTCGGCTGGAGCTACACGGTCAACCACACCGACCGGCTGGCCTCGGAGGCGCTGGTGCATGTGCACATGGCGATGACCGCAGAGGGCCACGGGCCGGGAGGCCGCCGATGAGCTGGCTGCCGCTTTCCTTCGCAGCACCGGCGGTGCTGTGGGGCCTGCTCGCGCTGCCCGTCATCTGGTGGCTGCTCAGGCTGACCCCGCCCAAGCCGCAGGCGGAGATATTCCCGCCGCTGAAGATCCTGGCGAGGGTGTTCAGGAAGGAAGAGACACCGCACCGCAGCCCGTGGTGGCTGACGCTGCTGCGCCTGCTGATGGCGGCGCTGGTGGTGCTGGCGCTGGCCGAACCGATCTTCAACCCGCGCCAGCCGGTGACGACGAGTTCGAGCGCGCTGGCGCTGGTGATCGACAATGGCTGGTCGAGCGCGCCCGACTGGAAGCTGCGCATGGCGACCGCTGAACGGCTGATCAAGACCGCCGAGGCCAAGGACGCGCCGATTATCCTCGCCTTCACCGCCGAGAAGGCCAATGCCCAGATCGGCCCCTACAGCGCCCGTGAGGCGCGCGACCGGCTGAACGCGGCGATGCCGCGCCCGGTGCCGACCGACCGGCCCGCCGTCTATGCCCGCGTCGGCACGGCGCTGAAGGACCTGCCGGGTGCGACGGTTGCCGTGCTGGGTGACGGCCTTGCCACGCCAGACGACCAGAAATCCTTTGCCAACCTCTTCGGCGAGCAGACCGGCAACATCATCTGGGCGCAGCCCGACCGCATCGACACGGTCGCCATGACCGCTGCAGACAACCAGGTCGACCGCTTCTCCATCACCGCCATCCGCGCGCCCGGCAACCCGGCGCCGGCGCAGGTGACGGCGGGCGTCTATGACGACAAGGCCCGCCGGATCGGCGACGCGGCAATGACCTTCCGCCCCGGCGAGAGCCAGGCGACGGGCGACATCGTCGTGCCCTTCGAGCTGCGCAACGACTTTTCCTGGATCGCACTCGATGGCCAACCGCAGGCAGGCGCGGTGCGCGTGCTCGACGAAAACGCCAAGCGCCGACGTGTCGGGCTTCTGTCGCAGACACCGGTCGACCAGTCGCGCCTGCTACTGTCACCGCTCTACTATATCCGCAGGGCGCTTGAGCCATTCGCCGACCTGGTCGAGCCGCCGAGCCCCGACCTGATCGAGGCGATCCCGCAGCTTCTGGCGCAGAAGCCGGCCGTCATCGTCATGGGCGACGTCGGCACCGTGCCCGAGAGCGTGCGCGGCCAGTTGATCGATTGGATGGACAATGGCGGCACGCTGGTGCGCTTCGCCAGCTCCCGTCTGATCACCGCCGGCAACGACGCCGAGCTGCTGCCGGTAAGCCTGAGGCTCGGCGAGCGCTCGCTCGGCGGATCGTTATCCTGGACCGAACCGCAGCCAGTGGCGCAGTTCCCCTCGACCGGTCCCTTCGCCGACCTCGCGCCGCCGTCCGATGTGACCGTCAACCGCCAGGTGCTGGCCGAACCGACGCCCGACCTCGTCGACAAGACCTGGGCGGTGCTGGCCGACGGCACGCCGCTGGTGACCGCCGACCGCCGCGGCAAGGGCATGGTCGTGCTGTTCCACATCGCGCCGCAGGCGACATGGTCGAACCTGCCGATCTCGGGCAGCTTCGTCGAGATGCTGCGCCGCATCGTGCAACTGTCGCGCAACCAGGGGGCTGCCGGCGCACGCCCCGATGTGCCGGTGGCCTCACTTGCTCCCTATCGCATGATCGGCGCCGACAGCGCGCTGACCCCGCCCTCAGGCGAAACGAAGCCGCTGCAGGTCGGCGGCGGCAAGGCCCCGCCGGTGACGCTCGACAATCCACCCGGCATGTATGGCTCGCAAGACGGCATCTTCGCCCACAACCTGCTTGCCGCCGACGCCACGCTGGCGCCGATCGAGCGCCCGGCGATGTCCGTTCCCGTAACAGACGAACGTTATGCGCTCGACGAATCGCGCGACATGAAGGCACCTCTGCTCGCCACTGCCGCGGCATTGCTTCTGGCCGACAGCCTGATCGTGCTGTGGTTGGGCGGCATGTTCCGCCGCCGCCCGCGCACCGCCCAGGTCGCGAGCGCAGTGCTGATGCTGTTCGTGCTTGCGGGTGCATTCGCGACCTCCGTACCGGATGCCCGCGCCCAGGATTCCAAGCCCGGCGACGTTCAGGCGGTCGAGGCGATCTCCAAGACCCGCATCGCCTATGTGCTGACGGGCGTCGCCAATACCGATTCCGTCAGCCGGGCCGGCCTGACCGGCCTCACCCAGTTCCTGATCGAGAAGACGGCGCTGGAGCCCGGCGAGCCCGCCGGCGTCGACATCGGCAAGGACGAGCTTGCCTTTTACCCGCTGATCTACTGGCCCATCGATCCAGGTGCGCAGATGCCGAGCGAACAGGCGATCGCCCGCATCGACCAGTACATGAAGGAAGGCGGGACGGTGCTGTTCGACACGCGCGACCAGTTCGCGAGCGGCCTCGGCGCCGATTCCGCCAGCCCGGCAACGCAACGCCTGCGCGACATCCTCGCCAACCTCAACGTGCCGCCGCTCGAGCCTGTGCCGCAGGACCATGTGCTGACCAAGGCCTTCTTCATCCTTCCGGAGTTTCCCGGCCGCTTCAACGGCAGCCCGCTGTGGGTGGAAGCGTCTTTGGACGCGGAGAATACCGAGAGGCGACCGGTGCGGACCGGCGACGGCGTGAGCCCCATCATGATCACCGCCAACGACTTTGCCGGCGCATGGGCCGTCGATGCCACCGGCGCACCGCTGCTGCCGACCGTGCCGTCGGATCAGATGCAGCGCGTGCTGGCGCTGCGCGCCGGCGTCAACATCATGATGTACATGCTGACCGGCAACTACAAATCCGACCAGGTGCACGTGCCGGCGCTGCTCGAACGGCTGGGGCAGTGAGATGAACTGGTCGGCGACATTCGAACCCCTGCTCTCCTGGCCGGTGCTGGCGACAATCCTGGCGCCCGTCCTGATCGCGGCCCTTGCCGGGCTCTATTTCCGCCAGCGCGGCGCCTGGCTGCGCCTTGCCGCACTGGCCGCACTTGCGCTCGCGCTCGCCAACCCCGTCATCCTCGACGAGGAGCGCGAGCCGCTGAAGAGCGTGGTGGCGATCGTCGTCGACCGCAGCCAGAGCCAGGACATCGGCGAACGAACCGCGCAGACCAATGCGGCCGTCGAGGGGCTGAAGGAACGGCTGGCGCGCTTCCGCCAGTTCGAGGTGCGGGTGGTGGAGGCCGGGCGCGCCTCGGCCGGCGACGACAGGACCCAGACGCGGCTGTTCGCGGCGCTCGAAAGCGCCTTCCGCGACGTGCCGCCCTCGCGCATCGGCGGCGCCGTCATGGTGACCGACGGCCAGGTGCACGACGTTCCGGGCGCCCCCGCCATCGGCGCGCCGCTGCACGGGCTCATCACCGGTGAGGAGCACGAGCGCGACCGCCGCATCCGCTTCGAGAGCGCACCGCGCTTCGGCATCGTCGGCAAGCCGCTCGACATGACCTATCGCGTGATCGACACCGGCGGCGCCGCCGGCGAGGTCGACGTCAGGGTGTCGATCAACGGACAGCAGGTTTCCGTCGAGCGCGCCTTCGTCGGCCAGCAGATGCCGCTCCAGATCACCGTGCCGAGTGCCGGCCGCAACATCGTCGAGCTTGCCATCGACCCCGTCGAGGGCGAGCTGACCGACACCAACAACCGGGCGATCGCGCTGGTCGACGGCATCCGCGAGAACCTGCGCGTGCTGCTCGTCTCGGGCGAACCGCATGCGGGCGAGCGCACCTGGCGAAACCTGCTCAAGTCGGACGCCTCGGTCGACCTCGTGCACTTCACCATCCTGCGGCCGCCGGAAAAGCAGGACGGCACGCCGATCAACGAGCTGTCGCTGATCGCGTTTCCGACGCGCGAGCTGTTCGTCGAGCGCATCAACGACTTCGACCTGATCATCTTCGACCGCTACCAGCACCGCGACGTGCTGCCGATCCTCTACTACGACTACATCGCCGAATATGTCGAAAAGGGCGGCGCGCTGCTGATCGCGGCAGGTCCCGAATATGCCGGCGACCAGTCGATCGCGCGCACCCCGCTGATTTCCGCCCTGCCCGCCATGCCGAACGGCGAGGTGATCGAAAAGGCGTTCTACCCGCGCCTGACCGAGCTCGGAAAGCGCCACCCGGTGACCCGCGGCCTGGAAGGCTCGGCGCAGGAGCCGCCGCGCTGGAGCCGCTGGTTCCGCCAGATCGGCATCGAGCAGCCGGAGGGCGAGGTGGTGATGAAGGGCGCCGACGACAAGCCGCTGCTCCTGCTCGACCGCAAGGGCGAAGGCCGCGTCGGCATGTTCCTGTCCGACCAGGGCTGGCTCTGGGCACGCGGCTTCGAGGGCGGCGGCCCGCACGTGGCGCTCTACCGCCGCATCGCCCACTGGCTGATGAAGGAGCCCGAGCTCGAGGAAGAGCGGCTGACGGCGGAGGGCCGCGGCATGGTGCTCGACATCCGCCGCCAGACGATGCGCGACGAGGCCGGCTCGGCCCGTGTCATCACCCCTTCCGGCAAGACGCTCGACGTGCCGCTCAAGCAGAGCGAGCCGGGGATCTTCTCCGGCAGCGTCGAGACCAGCGAGATCGGGCTCTACCAGGTCGGCAACGGCGATCTCACCGCGCTCGCCCATGTCGGCCCGGTCAACGCGCCGGAATTCGCCGACGTGGTTTCCACCGAAAACGTGCTGCGCCCGGCAGCGGAGGCGACCGGCGGCGACGTGCGGAGGCTCGCAGCGAGCGGCATCGCCGGCGTGGGCGGCGGCATTTCGCTGCCCAACGTGGTGCCGGTGCGCGGCTCGGCCGATGCCTCGGGGCGTGACTGGATCGGCTTCCGCACCACCGACGACAGCGTGCTGAAATCGGTATCGCGGGTGCCCCTGTTCGGCGGCTTCCTCGGCCTCGGCCTGCTGCTTCTGGCGCTCGGAGCCATGTGGTACCGCGAGGGACGTTAGCTGGCCTGCGCCAGCTTCGCGCTTTGCGCCCGGATTTTTCCAACGACGCCAGTTTCATACCCCCACCCCTAACCCCTCCCTACAAGGGGGAGGGGAATCTTCCGGCCGCCAGCACAAGCCCGTACCCCCTCGCGCCATAGGCGCAGACCTGTTCGCGATGTCCTCGCACACCTGTTCGCGATGTCCCCGGTCCAAACAGTGGGGAGGGGTTAGGGGCGGGGGTACCTATCGATGCGCCCAACACGAGGTGTGCGCCGATGGTACAGCGTCCCCCTACTCCTCCGGCTCGGTTGTGAACTGCAGCGGATAGCCCTTGGCGCGACCGGCCTCGGTGGCGCGGGTGGCCTTGGTCTCGGCGACGTCCCTTGTGAACACCGCGACCACGCAGACGCCTCGCCGGTGGGCGGTGATCATCACCCGATAGGCCTGGTCCTCGCTCATCCTGAACTCGCCCTTCAGCACCGTGACGACGAACTCGCGCGGCGTATAGTCGTCGTTGACGAGAATGACCTTGTGCAGCCGCGGCCGCTCGGTCCTGGGGCGGGTCTGCGTGCGCGGAACGGTGATCGTTGCGGGCATGGCGCTCGTGCCTCATGCGCTCATGCCGATATTATGGGATCGGCGAGCGCCGCGCGCAACGCATGGGAACCGCTTCGCCGCTCGTTCATTGAACAGCCGCCGGGGCGCGCGGCGAAAAATTCGAGGGACCATTGTCGGATTCCCGCCCGGCCGTTCGTCCTTGGGAAGCCAAGTCCAAACCACGAGGAGAACAAGATGACCTATGTCGACGGATTCGTGCTCGCAGTGCCGAAGAGCAACATCGAGGCCTACAAGGCCATGGCCAAGACGGCCGGCGAGGTGTGGAAGGAACACGGCGCGATCGACTATGTCGAATGCCTTGCCGACGACGTACCCTATGGCGAGGTGACGTCGTTCCCGCGCGCGGTACAGGCCAAGGAGGACGAGATCGTGGTCTTTTCCTGGGCCGCCTATCGCTCGCGCGAGGAGCGCGACGAGATCATGAAAAAGGTGATGGCCGACCCGCGCCTGAAGAGTGATCCTGCCTCGTGGCCCTTCGACGGCAGGCGCATGATCTATGGCGGTTTCGAGGCGTTCCTCAAGCTGTAGCCTGTTCGATTGCGACGGCGCCCAACTGCCAGTCTCTCGAACCTTGACCTCGGTCAAGTCCGGGGCCGATCGGACCGTCTAGGCTTGATTCGACATAACGCAAGGAGACGACGAATGTCGAACACGCCCCACACCCTCGGCGAGGAATTCCCCGGCAAGCTCGAAGCCATCCACGCGCTCAAGGCGCAGGACGAGACCTTCGCACGCGCGCTCGCGGAATATGACGAGGTGAACGACCGGATCCACCGGGCCGAGACCAGGATCGAACCGGTCAGCGAGGATCATGAGGCATCGCTGCGCAAGCGCCGGTTGGTGCTCAAGGACGCCATCGCCACGGCGCTTGCCGCCAACTGACGACCCGCCCGCGGGCACGCCACCGGGTGTGCCCGCGGAGCTGTATCCGTTGCCCGGGTTCAGCGAACCACGCCCCACACCGCCCCCATCGGCGTTGCACAGTAGCATGGCGTGTTTATCGGGGTTGCCGATCCCGTACACATCGGCTGGCCGTAAGGGTTCACACAAGCGTAGCCGACCTGCATGCCTGGGTTCTGAACCACGGTAATATTTGGCGAGACGACGAAGTCCCCGCCCCGTGCATTTCCGTTTACCGACCTTGCATCCCCAGCCGTGCATGGCTTTGCAAGGTCTAGGTACAATTGAACTCTACCAAAGCAGGAAGGATGCACATGCCGCGCCCATGACTGGCGACGCTTCATTTGATGTTCGCTCACGCTGCATGCTTCCTTAGAGGTTGCCGTTCCCCTCCACAGCCCCGGTTGACCAAAAGGCCGTTTGCGCGGATAAGGGCAACAACCCGCATGTCGTGCATGGTTGCAATAATTCCCGCATAGGTCGCAGGCGGGGCGACCGGCTTCAAATGGATCGGCTCCGATGCAGCGCCTGTCGACACGCGACGTTCCGGCACGCGACCGCTTGTCCTATCTGCACGACTTCGTCGCCCGCCATGTCGCCGGACTGCGCTTCAGGCCGATGGACAGCGAGACCTTCACCTTCGACCTCGCGGCCTATTTCCTCGATTCGCGCACGACGGTGGGCACCGCCTGCTATTCGGCGGTTGCCGGCGAGCGCCCCAGGGACCTGCTGGCTGTCGACGGCCGGCAGGACTATCTCATGACCATCCACACCTCGGACTACGAGGTGGCGATCGAGGGCAAGAGCCCGCTCGTCATCCGGGCCGGCGACATCACCCTCGTCAACGAGGCCACGCCCATGGCCTTCGCCCTGCCCGCGACGCTGCTCAAGGTCGTCTCGCTCGACGAGGCACGGCTTGCGACACTGGCCCCGCGCGTACGCACGCAGGCTTTTCACCACATCGCCTCGGGTGCGGCGGGCGCAGCCCTGCTGTCGGGCTACGCCGATCTGTTGCGCGCGGCCGCCCCGGACGGCGAGGCCGGGCGCCGGCTCGCGGGCAACCATCTCTACGACCTCGCGGCGCTGGCCATCCAGGGCGGCAGCACCGCCGCCGAGCAGGCAGGGCCAAGCCTGGGCGCGGCCCGGCTCGCGCTGGTCAAGGCCGATATCCTGCGCCATTTGACCGACCCGGCGCTCGGGATTGCCGGCGTTGCCCGGCGCCAGGGGGTGACCCCGCGCTACGTCCAGCGCCTGTTCGGCCAGGAGGGGCTGACTTTCTCCGAATTCCTGCGCGATGCGCGCCTCGACCTCGCGCTGAAGGCGCTGCAACGCTCCGCCCCCCGGACGGCGACCATCTCGGCGATCGCCTTCGACGCCGGCTTCGGCGACCTGTCCCATTTCAACCGCGTCTTCCGCCAGCGCTTCGGCGCCACCCCCAGGGACATCAGGGCGGCTGCGCTCGGCCGGCAGTAAATTTCGCCGCAGGTTCGCTCCAGCCCGCATCCGTTCGTCCAGCGCCAAGACCAGCCCCGGCGGCCTGTCGTAGAGCGGCGGCGTGGCGGACCGGTGCATGGGATCGACGGGGGGCTCCCGCAAGACGATGACCGATTGCCACGAACGGACCGCCGGCTGGGCAGAGCCGGCGGTCCACGCGTTCCTGTCCGGCGCGGCCAACCTTCATTCAAATCGAGAGCGAAGCATGAAACGGGCAATCCTATTGATCCTTTGCGGCCTCGCCGCCGCGTGCAGCCAGACCGCGACGACTTCCAGCCCCGGTCCGGCGGCCAAGGCGTCGGCAAGGACGAGCGCGAAGGCGACGACACGGCAGGCAGCCGCCGCGAACTGCGAGGAAGCCATGCGCAAGGCGACCCAGGCACAGACGAATGCCGCGATGCTTGGCGGCGCCCTGTCGATGGTCGGCGGCTTCGGGGGCTTCGGCGGCCGTGGCGGCGCGATCGCCGCGCAGGCCGCGTCGGTCGGCGGTTCGCTGGTGCAGGCCAAGGCGCAGGGCGACGCCGACAAGGCGATGCAGGCGGAGTGCATGGGATGACGGTCGCGGCACGATGCCGGCTCGCAGCCGGACTATTTGCGGCAGTCCTGGGCTTCTGTGCCCTGGTTTCGCCGGCGGCGGCGCTGACCGAGGAAGAGGCCGGCAAGGTGACCCGGCTGCTCGGCGAGCTGCAGCCGGAGCTGGGCAGCCTCGCCTATGACGAAGAGGCGGCCGACGACTGGTTCGACCGCGACCAGGAAAGCGAGGGCCGCATCGAGAAGGCCGGCTTCAGCCGCGAGGGCTGGAAAGAGGCGCTGGACGCCACATTCCGAGGCTATCTGGCGACCATCCCGGAGGCCGAGTTCGAGGGCCGCTTTGCCAACATCGAGGCAAGGCTCGAGGCCAGCTCGACGCTGACGGCCGAGCAGAAGGCGGCGATGCGGGAAATGTTCGAGGAAGAACGGGCCAAGACGCGAGCGCTGCGCGCCGAAGGCCGACAGTATCTCGATATCATCCGGCCCTATGCCGATCTCCTGGATGCGGCGCTCGGCGAGCCATCGCCCTGACGGGGCAAGAAAGGGAGGCGCCAGGCGCTTCCCGTCAACCTTCGCGCGCGGCGGGCGGCACGCCGCCGCCATCCCGGACGGAGGCGACCACGCTGGCCAGGAGGTCGTGCAGCTGGTCGCGATAGCCGGACTGCGCCGACGGATTGCCGTCGTCGGAGGTCATGGCGACGGTGAGGCCGAGCGACGGCACGATGTAGAGCATCTGTCCGCCGTAGCCCCAGGCATAACGCACGTCCTCGCCGCCGATGCGGCGCAGGAACCATCCGTAGCCATAGCCGTCGCCGTTGAAGACCGAGGTGGTGCGCGGCACCCAGGATGCCTCGATCCATTCGGGAGAGACGACACGCTCGCCCTCCGGTGTGGTGCCGCCATTGCGGTAGAGTTCGCCGAAGGCCAGCAGCGAGCGGGTGCTCATGGCCATCTGGTTGCCGCCGAGATAGATGCCCTGCGGGTCGCGGTCCCAGCCGCCGATGCGGAAATCCTTGACCGGCGCCAGCCAGTCGCGGGCGAGTTCGAGCATCGGGCGGCCGGTCTTGCGGGTGAGGATGGCCGAGAGCAGGTGCGATGAGCCGGTCGAATAGAGCATGCCGCCGCCAGGCTCGTCGACGAAGGGCTGGGCCAGCACGAAGCGGACCCAGTTGTGGCTGGACACCCAGCGGCCGTAATTGGGACCGGACGTGCGGTCGAGCCCGGCCTGCATCGACAAAAGGTTGCCGATGGTGATCCGGTCGAGCCGCGGATCGGGCTTCTCCGGCAGGTCGCGGGCGAGGATCGGCGCAATCTTCTCGTCGACGCCGTCGAGGACCTTCTTGTCGATGGCGATGCCGACCAGCAGCGCCACCACCGTTTTGGATGCCGACTTGATGTTGGTGGGCGTGTCCGGCGAATTGCCGCGATAGCCGCGTTCGGCCAGCACGTCGCCGCCGCGGGCGACGATGACCGCCTTGAGGTTTTCCAGCCTTGCCGCCTCGTCGAGCAGCGTCGGCAGCGGCCGTGGCGCGGATGTCGGTGCCTGCTGCTGGGAGAAGGCCGGGGGCACGACGGGGAACAGGCCCGCAAGGGCGAGGAAATGACGGCGGTTCATGCCGCCGGATCTAGCCCTGCGGCATGTCGGAATCATGCGCGATGCGGCGAGGTCACGACGATTTGACCGGCCGCCCGGGCGGCCGGTCGGTCGGCACGCTAGCGCCTCAGCACCGCGCTCAGCACGTCGCGGACGCCGATGGCGCCGACGAAGCGCGACTGGTCGTCGAAGAGTGCCACCGGCGAGGTCTGCGAGCGGTGCATGGCGAGCATGACCAGCTTGAGCGAGGTGCCGGGCTTGGCCCAGAACACCTGCGCCACGTCCTCGGGCTGGCCGTCGATCTCGTCGCAGGACACCCAGATGGCCGGCTTGCCGTTGCGTTCCGCCGCAGTCACCATCCCCTGCCCGTCGATCTTGAAGCGCGTCGTCTTGCGACGGTCGAGCCACAGCCAGCCCTCGCCGGCATCCTCGAGGTCGCGGCGGTCGCGCATGACGTTCCAGGCGGTCAGCACCGACAGCGGGTTCACGTTGGCGATGAAGTCGCGGACATAGTCGTTGGCCGGACGCAGCACGATATCCTCGGGCGCGCCGGTCTGGACGATGCGGCCGCCCTCCATGATGGTGATGTGGCTGCCGATCTTGAGCGCTTCCTCGAGGTCGTGGCTGACGAAGATGATGGTCTTCTTGAGCTTCTTCTGCAGCAGCAGCAGCTCGTCCTGCAGCTTGGTGCGGATCAGCGGGTCGAGCGCCGAGAACGGCTCGTCCATGAGCAGGATCGGCGCCTCGGTGGCGAAGGCGCGGGCGAGGCCGACGCGCTGCTGCATGCCGCCCGAAAGCTCATGCGCATATTTCTTCGCCCAAGGCGTCAGGTTGACCAGATCGAGCTGCTTGCCGACGCGCGCCTTGCGCTCGGCCTCCGGCATGCCGGCGAGTTCGAGGCCGAAGCCGACATTCTCCTCGACCGTGCGCCAGGGCAGCAGCCCGAACTGCTGGAACACCATGGCGACCTGGTGCTGGCGCAGCCGGCGCAGCGTCGCCTCGCTGCAGCTGACCACGTCGACCATCTTGTCGCCGTCCTTGACCATGACCTGGCCGCGCGAGACGATGTTGAGGCGGTTGACCGCCCTGAGCAGCGTGGACTTGCCCGAGCCCGACAGGCCCATCAGCACCGAGATCTCGCCCTCGTTGACGGTGAGGTTGGCGCCGGCGCAGCCGAGCACGTTGCCGGTCTTCTCGAGGATTTCGGCGCGGCTGGCGCCGGCATCGATCATGGCGAGCGAGGCGGCGGCATCGGAGCCGAAGACGATGTCGACATCCTTGAAATCGACGGCAACGGTCATTTCTTGCCTCCCACGCCGATGCGGGTCATGCGGTCGAGCACGATGGCGAGCACCACGATGGCCAGGCCCGCCTCGAGCCCGAGGTCGATCCTGCGCGATCCGAGCGCGCGGTTGATTTCGGTGCCGAGGCCGCCGGCGCCGATGAGGGCGGCGAACACCACCATCGACAGCGACAGCATGATGCACTGGGTGAGCCCGGCCATGATGGTGGGGAGCGCGGCCGGCAGCTCGACCTTCCACAAAAGCTGCCGCTTGGTGGCGCCGAAGGCCTGGCCGGCCTCGATGATCGATGTCGGCACCGAGACGACGCCGAGATGGGTGAGGCGTACCGCGGTAGGGATGACGAAGATGATGGTGACGATGAGGCCCGGCGCGTTGCCGAGGCCGAACAGGGTGAGCACCGGAATGAGGTAGACGAAGGTCGGCAGCGTCTGCATCAGGTCGAGCACCGGCAAGAGAAAGCGGTAGACCTTGGGGTTGTGCGCGGCCCAGATGCCGAGCGGGACGCCGATGGCCATCGACGCGGCGGAGGCGGCGACGACGAGCACCAAAGTCTCGACGGTCTGCTTCCACAGGCCTTGGTTGATGATGAAGAGCAGGCCGAGCAGCACGCCGACGGCAAGCGCGCGCGAGCGCTGCAGGTACCATGCCAGCCCGGCGATGAGCACGGCGACAAGTACCGGCGGGAGCAGGAGCAACGTGTCGACCAGCCCGTCGAGCAGGAAGTTGAGGCCGTTGGAGAAGCCACGCAGGATGGCGTTGAAGTTGTCCGTCAGAAAGGTGAAGAAGGCCTTGCCCCAGGCCCCGATCGGGATCTTGTAGGCGGCCAGAAATTGCGAAACAGGATCCATCTCTCCCCTCTCCCTTTCGGACGCCGGTCGATGCCGGCGCTCACCCGTCGATCAAAAGATACGAAAAAGGGCAGCCATTCCTCGCATTGCTGCCCTCAATCGCTTCACTTGGTCGGCAAGATGCCGGTTCAGCTTCCCAGAGCCGTCTTCACCGCGGCCGCGGCGTCGCCGCCGTCGAAGGTGGTGACGCCGTCCAGCCATTTGGCCGCTGCGTCCGGATTGGCCTTCAGCCAGTCCTTGGCGACGTCGTTGGCATTCCCGCCCTTGAGGATCGCATCCATCATGGTGTTTTCCATGGACAGGTCGAACTTCAGGTTGGAGATGAACTTGCCGACGTTCGGGCACTCCTGCAGATAGCCCTTGCGCACGTTGGTGTGCACGGTGGCCGCGCCGAAGCCGCTGTCGCCCATGCCGTCGAGATAGCTGATCTTCATCTCGCCCATGACGGGATGCGGCGTCCAGCCGAGGAAGACGATCCACTGGTTGTCCTTCATCGCCTGTTCGGCCTGGGTGAGCATGCCGGCCTCGGAGGATTCGACCAGTTCGAAGCCGGCGAGGTTGTTCTCGGGCTTCGAGATCATGTCGAGGATGATGCGGTTGCCGTCGTTGCCGGCCTCGATGCCGTAGATCTTGCCGTCGAACTTGTCCTTGAACTTGCCGAGGTCGGTGAGCGTCTTGACGCCGCCTTCGGCGACGTAGGTCGGCACGACCAGGCCGTAGCCGGCGCCTTCGAGGTTCTGGCTGATGGTCTCGACCGAGCCTTCGGCGGTGTAGTCCTTGATGTCGTTGGTCATCGACGGCATCCAGTTGCCGAGGAAGACGTCGAGATCGTTATTCTTGAGCGAGGCGTAGGTGACGGGCACGGACAGCTGGATCACCTGCGGCTCGTAGCCGAGCGCGGTGAGCAGCACCGAGGCGACGCCCGTCGTGGCCTGGATGTCGGTCCAGCCGACGTCCGACAGACGCACGACCTTGCAGCTTTCCGCATCGCCGGCGAAGGCGACACCCGAAACAAGAACCGCCGACACGCCAATGGCGGCGGCGAGTGATTTGATGCGCAACATGTAGAATCTCCCAATCGGTATTATAGTTGGCGACGCGTATGGTTGTTGGTCTTGGTCGCGAGCCAAACACCATTTTTCTTTGGATTCAAGTGACATGACCCAACGACAGACGCCGCCGGCTGTGCCATCCGCGACATGAATCCGGTTTTTTGCGGTGGACGGAGAAAGTCTTCCCTCCCCGCGTCGGGAAGGTTCGGCATAGAAGGACGTCATGGCCAAGCTCTACTTCCACTACGCGACCATGAACGCCGGCAAGACGACCATGCTCCTGCAGGCGTCCTACAATTACCGCGAGCGCGGCATGAACACGATGCTGTTCGTGGCCGGCCACTACCGCAAGGGCGACACGGGCTACATTTCGTCGCGCATCGGGCTCGAGGCGGGCGCCGGGATGTTCCGCGACGGCGACGACCTCTATGCCCGAATCGCCGAACACCACGACCATGCGACGGTGCACTGCGTCTTCGTCGACGAGGCGCAGTTCCTGGAGGAAGAGCAGGTGTGGCAGCTGGCGCGGGTTGCCGACAGGCTCGGCATACCGGTGATGTGCTACGGCCTGCGCACCGACTTCCAGGGCAATCTGTTTTCCGGCTCGCGGGCGTTGCTCGCCATCGCCGACGACCTGCGCGAAGTGCGCACCATCTGCCGCTGCGGCCGCAAGGCCACCATGGTCGTGCGGCTCGGCCCCGACGGCAAGGTGGCCAAGCAGGGCGAACAGGTGGCGATCGGCAAGGACGTCTACGTGTCGCTGTGCCGGCGGCACTGGGAAGAGGAAATGGGCAGGGTCCAGCCGGACGACCTCGTCGGCTTCATTGGCAGATGAGGCGCTGCGCGGCGTCCCCCGGCCCGGCCTGGCCGGCCGCCTGGTTGCTGTTGGACGCCACCTTGGCCCCCGAACGGAAGACGGCGTGCCCGTTGCGGCCACGCTTCTTGGCCTCGTAAAGCGCGGCATCGGCGGCCTCGATGACGGTCGCGAGATCGGTGCCATTGGCCGGAAGCCACTCGGCGACCCCGATGCTGACCGTCAGCGGAACCGCCTCCCCCTTCCAGTCGAAAGCCGCCGCGCGGAAGCGCTGCACCAGCGCACCCGCGACTGCCTCCGCCTCCCCGGCCGACGTCTCGGGCAGGAGCGCGCAGAATTCGTCGCCTCCGAGGCGAGCCAGCATTGCCTGCGGCGGCATCAGGGCGGCTGCGGTTCCGGCGAAATGTTCGAGCGCCGCATCGCCGGCGGCATGGCCGCGCCGGTCGTTGATCGACTTGAAGTCGTCGAGGTCGAGCATCAGGAGCGAGAACGGCCGGCCGGTGCGGTCGGCCCGCAGCGCCTCCGCCGCGGCGGCTTCCATGAAGCGGCGGCGGTTGGGGAGGCCGGTCAGCTCGTCGGCGACGGCAAGGGCGGCAAGTTCGCTGCGCAGCCGATCGATCGCCAGGAGCACGAAGCCGAAATTCCACACCACCGCGCCGAAGATGATGGTCAGCAGGCAGAGGGCGGCGAAATCGTAGTAGGAAGCGTCCGAGAGCACGCCTGCGATGCGCATCAGGTTCATGACCGCCTCGGCGCCCTGCCCGAGCATGCCGACGATCATGGCGAGCGCCGCCACCCAGGCGCCGAGGCTGCGTTCTTCGCGAAACAGCAGATGCACCGCAGCCAATGACACGAGCACGATCTGCCCGGTGGCATAGACGACGTTGCGCGCCTCGGAACTGTCGCGGACGGCGGCCAGGACCAATACCGCGACCAGCGTGACCAGCGCGCTCGTCCACCAGCCGCCGGGCCTGCCATGGAAGCTCCTGATGCCGATCCAGACCAGGCCGAAACCGAAGATGACCAGCGCATTGCCGGCAACGGCCAGTGCCAGATTGAAGCCGTCGCCCTGCATGGCGAGCAGCCCGCCGCCGATGGTGGTCAGGATGCATGCGCCCAGCCAGTGCCTGGCGGCGAAGATATTGGCATGGACATATGCGATCGCCCCCCAGATGACGGTGAGCGTCAGCGAGTTCAGCAGGATGACGAGGTAGAGGGTTGGGAAGTCGAGCTTCATGACGCGCCTGAATTGGACCTGCCGCGGGGCGCACCTCCCAGAAGCGCCTCGGCAACCGGGCAATAGCGGAAATCAAGGTGCAGTTGGTTAAGATTGCGGCGCGCCGTCAATGAAAACTGAATTCTGCGTGTCGTCTTTCAATCGATAGATACGCCACATATATTCCCCGCCAGTGCCCTGTATTCGAGACCGGAGGAACTCAATGGCAACGCTGCAGAACTTCGATGCCGAGATCGCCAAGACCAAGCAGGTCGTGGAGGAGATGCGCAGCAAGATCGAGCAGTCCGGCACGGTGCTGGACAAGATCGCCAAGACCGACGAGAAGATCGGCGCCTCCGATTTCGACATCGAGAACGCCCGCATCCAGGACGTGATGAAGCAGCAGAAGGTGATGGAATCGAACATCGCCGACCTGATCATCGGCCTCGAGGACGCCACCAACGTGTTCGGCGCCGAGTTCGAGAACATGAAGAGCTTCACCGGCTGGGAGAGCTTCGTCGGCATCTTCTCCGACGAGAGCAAGCAGCGCATGCGCACCGAGCGCGTCCGCAACATGTCGCTGGCCGGCAATCTGCAGGAGCTGCTCACCAAGTCGGACACCATCGTCGGCATCCTCAAGGCGCAGAAGGCGGTGCTCGACCAGCGCTACAAGACCTCGGAGACCAGCCTTTCGCAAGTGATCGAACGCCGCAAGACGACGATGGCCAACCTCGAGGCAACCCAGAAGCGGATCGAGGAGTTGAACCCTCTGCTGCTCGACATCGAGAACAAGATTGCCGCCTCGACCAGCCAGAAGGAGCGCACCGACCTCGAATCCGAGCGCTCGAAGCTCGCCACCGAATACAACGAGAAGCAGGCCAAGGAGCAGGAACTGCTGGCCGAGAGCCAGACGCTCGAACGCTACACCTCGATGTTCCAGACCTTCGTCGATTCGCTCAACAACCAGATCGCTGCCCAGAACACGCTGATCAACAAGCTGACCATCGATACCGAGCAGCGCATCGTGCTCTACAAGGCGCTGGAGGATTCGCTGAAGACGGCGGCCCAGCAGGACGTGGCCCACAAGATCAACACGCTGGGCTCGAAGGTCGACAACACGGCCGAGGAGACGATGGCCGGCATCGGTGCCGCCGCCCAGAAGCACATCGGCGACCTGCTCGAACTGCACGAGAAGAACATGGTGGCGACCGCCGACATCCAGCGCCGCAAGAAGCTGGCCGACGACGCCTTCGCCCGCCGCTTCGAGGAAGTGCTGAAGAAGCACAACGCGTCGGACTACGTGCAGTCGTAACCGACCGGAATCCGCAATGTTGCGCCCTGTCGCGCCCCCCTCTGGCCTGCCGGCCATCTCCCCCACTAGGGGGGAGATCGGCTGTGACATGCATTGCCGTCCAACCTTCGTCGTTCGCAATTGGCGACGAACTCGCCGCCGCTTAATCTCCCCCCTTGTGGGGGAGATGGCCGGCAGGCCAGAGGGGGGCAACGTCGAGCGCATGCGTCGGAGACTTCATTCATGACCCCCACCGACGACCCGGCGGTCCGCTATTTCGACGCCATCAAGGCGGCGCTGAGCGGCCTCGAGATCTTCATGCGCGACGACCGTTCGCCGCTCTACCGGCACGGCATCGTCGCCAAGGTCGCCGCCGAATACATCTCCCGGCTGGAGAAATCCTTCGCCTGCTGGCGCAACCGGCTGGGCTTCATGGAGACCTTCAAGATCAGCCGGGCCGAGAGCGGCTTCCCGGTGTTCCAGAACGTGCTCGAACTCGAGAACGACCGCAGGTCCGCGGCGCAGCGCCTCGCCAGCATCCCGCCGCCCGGCGAGTTGCGCGAGGAGATGGCCGACTTCATCCTGCGCCACAAGGAGTTCCCCGAGGCGCTGCAGCGCTCGATGGCCGAGCGGCTCTATCTCGAGGACGTCAAGGACGGCGTGACCTTCTCGCCCTTCATCCTGGCGCAGACGGCCAAGGTCTCGGTCAACCCCAACACCGGGCGTCCCTACTACCTGGTGCACTGGGGCAGCTTCGACGGCACCGCCAACCTGCCGCTGATCTACATGGCGACCGTCGAGGATTCGTCCGAGGCGATGATCGACCAGCTGGTCGATCGCAACGGCAAGTTCAACGACAAGGTCGATATCCCCCTGCCCGTCGACGGCCTGCTCAACCCCGACCTTGCGCACCGCTTCGACGACTTCACCGAGAAGAACTCGGCCTACACGCTGTCGCCGCTGACGGTGGCGACCAATCTCGACAAGGATTTCGAGGAGCTGCATCCCAAGCAGCTCCGGCGCCTGGTGCTCGGGCCGTTCTATTCGGCCGGCATCACCGAGCACAACTCGACGGTTGCCGAGGTGCTGTCCAAGGTGCGCAAGGCCGAGAATGCCTGGCTGCTGACCTGGACCATCCAGGAGGTCTATTCAAAGGCCGAGAAACCCGGCCGCAGGGGCCTGTTCTCCAGCGAGAAGGCGACGCAGGAGTTCTATATCAACACCGACGACCTCGAGGCGACGCGCCAGGGCGTGTCGAGCTACGAGAAGCACGCGCTGATCCCGCACGAGGCCTACCAGGCGCTCTATGCCGCCGGCGAGGCGCAGAAGATATTCGAGGGCTACAAGGTGCACATCCTGTCGAAGGGACAGGTGATCTCGGATGTGTAGCGCACCGTTGTCTGGCGTTGGATCAGCCCCTCACCCTTACCCTCTCCCCGTAAACAACGGGGAGAGGGAGGCGTCGACGTCGCAGCCAGCCTTCTTCTCCCCGTCCTTACGGGGAGAAGGTCCGGCAGGGGATGAGGGGCAGCGCCGACGCTCCCCTGAACGAGCGAGGGTTCAATGGACACCGGCCTGACCACGATTTCCGAAGCCGACATCGACAAGCACCGCGCCACCGCGCAGAGCTTCATCACCCGCATCGTCGTGCTGGAGGATTCCTCCGGCCAGTCGGGCACCGCACTTGCCGGCACCAACAGGCGCTTCGTCTCGACGGTCTCGACCGGCTCGATCCGCAAGACGCGCGAGGTCGAGCTGCAGAAGACCGTCGCGGCCATCCGCCCCGACGACCAGCTGATGTCGATCTTGCAGCATACGCTGCTCTACCGCGCCCGCCGCGGCATCGCGGTGGCGCTTGCCATCTCGGACGTGTTCGCGCGCTCGACCGACCTCGAGGCGCTGCAGGCCAAGAACGCGCGCAGCCCGCTCGAGGGCGACGAGGCCGGCCACTTCAAGAAGCTTCTGTCGGCCTCGGCCTATGTCGCGGCGTTTTCGCTCGCCTCCTATCTCGCCCAGCTGATCGACAGCGACGGCGAGGCGCCCAACGACGTCAGCGAGCCTGACTTCCTGTTCGACACGCCGCAGGACGCGGTGAAGTCGCTCATCGCCGGGCTCGACCGGGCGCTGTCGGGCACCAAGGACGACACCGACCTGATGACCCGCGCCCGCGCCTTCGCCCGCACGGCGATCGAGGGCCTGCTGCAGCGCAAGGGCCGCTTCGACGGCCTCGGCGCCTTCGAGAACGCCCATATCCGCATCGACGCCGACGACTTCACCCTCGACGGCTTCGACGTGGCGCCCGGCAGGAAGTCGAAGCCGCTGGTGATGACCTTCAAGAAGCCCGAGGAGGTCGTCGGCAACCACATCGCCAAGTTCCAGTCGGTCAGGCTCGCCAAGATGCTGATGGCCTACGACTTCGACCGCGAGCTGAACCCGTTCGTCGAGCTCGGCGGTTTCTTGTTCACTTTCATCGGGGATGGCGCCCCCGGCACCGGCAAGACGACGCTGATCCAGATGATCGCGGGCCTAGTCAACGGCTATTGCCAGGTCGCCGGCTACCCCTTCGCCTACGAGAATTTCGGCGTCGACCAGATCTCGTCCTACCAGGGCAAGTCGGGCCAGAACTGCCGCCAGTTCATCAACAACGTGCTGAACCCGCGCGCCATCGGCTTCGGCACCATCGACGACATCGACCAGGTGGCGGCGAAGCGCTCCGACGACCGCGCCTCGGCTGGCCAGCAGGAGATCACCGGCGTGCTGATGGACGCCTTTGCGGGTGCCGGCACCGTGGTGCGCGGCAACTGCTCGTTCGGCATGTTCTCCAACTATCCCGAAAACGTCGACGACGCGCTGCGCCAGCGCGCCGGCGCCCGCTGGCTGGTCGACGGGCCGCAGACCCGCGACGACTACATCGACATCTTCGTGCTGCTCGCCGGCAAGAACCACAAGATCCCGCTGGGCGAACACGAACTCTATGCCGCCCAGGAAATCCAGCGCGCCGTGGCCGAGGCCTACGAGGAGCATGGCAAGCCGCAGGAAGACGGGCTGATGAAGGTCTACGACCGCTTCATGAAGGACAATGGCGCGCCGAAGACCCTGGCCGACGTCGGCACCTACCTGCACATGATCAAGGAGGCCGAGCCGCGCTTCACCGGCCGCGCCATCAAGAACGTCACCGACGCCATCAAGATGCGCGCCATGGACATCGAGCTGCCCGACGACTGGTTCGAGAAGCCCGAAGCCTTCATGCACAAGGGCTACGACGAGAAGAAGGCGATGATCGAGGAACTGCGCGGGCCGTTCTCGATGGAGATGGTGATGCAGGAGATCAATCGCTACGCCGACAGCGAGTTCCGCTACTCCGACAAGTCCGACGATGCGGCGGTGGCCAAGCTTCTGCGGGACGCAAGGCTGCGGGAGCGCGCGGCGAAGGAGATGGAGGAACTGAAGGCGAAGGGGCTGTGGAATGCGTAGCTTCCTTCTCCCCGTTCACGGGGAGAAGGTGCCCGAAGGGCGGATGAGGGGCAGCGCGATGCGTGGCGGGAATGGATTCAGGACCTCAAGAGCTAGGCAGCTTCGGCAATCAGATAATGAAGCCGAGGAGAGACTCTGGTCCGAACTTAGGTCGCGACGCTTGAACGGCCACAAATTTGTTCGCCAATTGCGGATCGGGCCCTATTTCGCTGACTTTGCCTGTCGCGAGGCCAATCTGGTGGTGGAGGTGGATGGCAGCCAACATGCGCAAGACACCCGCGACGCATATCGCGACGAGACGATGAATCGGAATGGATGGTCAGTTGTGAGATTTTGGCACATCGATGTGCTCCAACAACGCAAGCAGGTGTTGGACACGATTGCAGCTGCACTCGACGGTCGGCTCGTCAGCAAGACGATCGCTCCGGATCTGAAATTTCTTCCTGCGCATTCGAAGCATTCGAACGAGGATCACTTGTGAAGCTTGGTGCCGCCCCTCATCCGCCCTTCGGGCACCTTCTCCCCGTGAACGGGGAGAAGGAATAATGGACCTCCTGCGCGACAACGAATTGATCTGGGGCCGGCTGCTCACCGTCGACGAGCCGCATCTGATCGAGCGCTACAACAAGGCGCTGACGGCGTTTGGGCTCAAGCCGACGAAGCTCGAGAGCTTCGACATCGACCGCACCGGCTTTTCGCCGCAGGTGGCCGAGGAGCTCGGCGACTACCAGTATCTCGACCCCAACGAGGTCAACCGCCGCTTCATCATCCTGACCCCGTCGCAGATCGACCTGCCGGTGGTGCACACCGCCTTTTCCAACACCTCGCAGCTCGTCTACGAGTTCATGTCGAAGAACCAGCGCGCCATCGACGCCCTGACGATCAAGGACGTGATCTACGGCGAGATCGAGGATTCGGTGTCCAAGGTCGAGGACATCGAGGACCTTTTGTCGATCAACCAGGTCGAGTTCCGCGTGCTGTCGGCCGAGGACGTGCTCGGCAAGGCCGCCGAATTGGGCAAGCTGGTCGATCGTCTCAAGCAGGAGCCGGATGCCTGGCGCGACGACGAAATGCTCCAGCGCATGGTCGAGCTCGCCAAGGTCTGCGGCGACATCCGCGAGAACGCGCTCGTTCCCGACCAGGTGATCTTCCGCCACAACGCCTTCTGGACCAGCCATTTCGGCGGGCTCTACGTGTTCGTCGACCGCGACGTCACGACCGTCATTTCCGATCCGTCCGCACCCGGCTTCCGCCGCTCGCGCCCCTGGCAGGTGAGCTACCTGTCCATCAAGGATGCCGACAAGGTGTTCAAGTTCCTGGCCTCCACCGGACGGCTCGACCTGCCGCGCGCCTCCTGGATCGAAAGCTCCGGCTATCTAGAGCACCGCGCCGAGATGGCGGTGCGCGCGCTGATCCGGGCGGCCGAGCCCAAGCGCGACCTGGGCAAGGTCGACAAGGTGTGGCTGCAGACCTGGATCCACAGCCATGCCGATGCCATCACCAGCGACGGCACCTTCCCCTTCCTCAACGGCGCCAAGCGCGAGGTCGCGCAGTTCGGGCAGCTGAGGCTGGAAGAGGTGTTTCCGCTGCACCGCTTCCTGGTGGTGCGGGCAAAGCCCGACCATCCGGACGCGTGGCTGACCAACCGGCTGATCTCGGAATTCGTGCCCGCGGACTTCGTGTCGCGTTACGTCTTCAACAAGCAAGGCTTCTACAAGGACTATGAAAGTCTCAACGAGGTCTGGCGCGCCAACGTTGTCGACACGCTGAAAAACTCATATCTCAAGGACAAGGCGGCATTCCGCGCACAGCTCTACGGCCTGACCGACTGAGGGGACTTTGACAATGCTCGATCCGATCGTGAATTTCTTCACCCGGATATTCCAGCTGATCGGACGCGGCATCGGCCTCGTCATCGGCATCCTGCTGTGGCCCTTCATGTGGGTCGGCCGCTGGTACGGCAACCGCAACCTGACGCTGCGGGCGGTGCTCGGCCTGATCGTCGTCGGCATCGTCGGCCTCTATGCCTATTTCTTCTACGTGACGCAGTTCTGGAAGAGCTTCGATCCGGACTATCCGACCCGCGTCGCGGCGGATTCGGCCTCCGCCCAGGCCACCAACGCGGTTGCAGGGGACCCGATCGCCGGCACGACCGGGACGGCCGAGGGCAGCGGTCAGCCGGCCGCCGCGGCAGCCGGGACGACCGCGCAGACGGCGCCCGCGCCGCAGAGCTGCAAGCGCTCCGAAATCGCCGCCGTGGCCGCCGATCTGATCGACTTCAACGTCAACCAGAATGCCTGGATCTCCTCCATGCTGGCCTCGAAGCTCGGCTTCTTCGGCGTCTCCTGGCGCAACACGCCCTTCTTCGACAACAAGGCCGCCTTCCAGCTCGGCATCAACCAGGTGCTGCGCCGCACGACGACGGAGCTGGTGGACACGCTCGGCCGCGCCCGCGGCACCTCGCGCATCGACCAGAACCTGCAGGACGCGCGCACCGCGCTCGCCTGGGACGAGGACGCCTGGTACATCGGCATGCGCGGCCCGACGCGCCCGACGCCGAGCGTCTACCGCGAGGCGATCGGCAAGCTGCGCGGCTTCAACACCAGCCTGGAGCAGTGCCAGGCGACCTTCGATGCCCGCGCCGACAACCTGCTGCAGTTCCTCGACCGCATCGCCGGCGACATGGGTTCCACCTCGGACATCCTGCGCAGCCAGATCGAGGCCTCGGACGCCGGCTGGCTCGACCCGCGCGCCGACGACCGCTTCTGGTTCGCCTACGGCCAGCTCTACGCCTATTACGGCATCCTGAGCGCGACACACACGGACTTCTCGGCGGTGATCCGCGAGCGCAACCTCGCGACGCTGTGGGACACCATGCAGACGCAGATGCGCGACGCGCTCAACATGCAGCCCTGGATCATCTCCAACGGCAACGAATCGAGCTTCCTGTTCCCGTCGCACCTGGCGACGATGGGCTTCAACCTGTTGCGCGCCCGCTCGCAGATCGTCGAGATCCGCAGCGTGCTCGACCGCTGACGGCGCTCAGCCGTCTCCCGACCAGCTACGTGTGCGGCGCCTTGACGGCGCCGCAATCGCAAGGGCCTGCTCCGACCGCACGACCCTGTCGCAATCCGTGCATTGGGCGGCTGTTTTGAGACGGCGGCAGAAACCGGTGTCGGGCTTCTATGGGGTCATAGGACGGGCACAGCCCCGCTTGTTTGCGACATGATTTTCGGAGGAGCCGCGATGGCCGAGTACAAGACCGACATCCAGATTGCCCGCGAGGCCAAGAAGAAGCCGATCCAGGAGATCGGGGCGAAGATCGGCATCCCGAGCGAGCACCTCCTGCCCTACGGCCACGACAAGGCGAAAATCTCGGCCGAGTTCATCGCCAATGCGCGCAAGAACAAGGACGGCAAGCTGGTCCTGGTCACCGCCATCAACCCGACACCGGCCGGCGAAGGCAAGACCACGACCACCGTCGGCCTCGGCGACGGCTTGAACCGCATCGGCAAGAAGGCGGTGGTCTGCATCCGCGAGGCCTCGCTCGGGCCCAACTTCGGCGTCAAGGGCGGTGCCGCCGGCGGCGGCTATGCCCAGGTCGTGCCGATGGAGGACATGAACCTCCACTTCACCGGCGACTTCCACGC
>NZ_JBNPXB010000026.1:0-43500 GCF_050433525.1 Aminobacter sp. BE322
AAGTTCAACGCGGGGTGGAGCAGCCCGGTAGCTCGTCAGGCTCATAACCTGAAGGTCGTTGGTTCAAATCCAACCCCCGCAACCAAAATACAAACGCTCCCGCGCGAACCCCGCCGGGAGTGTTTTTGTTCGCACCGACAACCACCTGCCGATCAGCCCAGTTCAGGATCGTGCCCAGCTCGCCATGGAAGCGTCGCCTCGATCTCGCCGCGCTGGGCGCCCGGCGTCAGCACGATCTTCTCGATTAGCTGGGGACCTTCCGGGCGTAAACTGACGATATGCTTGGCAAAAGCTCCGGCTTGTCCTGGGCGGCGGCGGCAAGCTGGTTCGTGAGCGTGGTCTTGCGCGCCTCGAGCGCATCCATTGCGGCCCTCATGCTGTCGTGAAACATTCAGGCCCTGATGGCCTCGATGATGCTTCCAAGTTCGCAATGTCGGAAATCGCACTTCCAGCCGCGCCCTGGGTGCGTAGCCCGGCCAGCAAGTTGCGGTGCGTGATTGCGTCTCTTGTCGCAAGACCCGACGAAGACCGTGCCCGTTACGGGTCTGCCAACGAGCCTGCTATCGTGCTGACGAGAAGCTATGCCGCTTGCCGGCCAGTGTTTTGCCAGCCTCGAGCTGCGGCTCGAAAAAGCCGGCCCAATCGCCGAAGCCCGCAGCCGACATGTCGAGCAGCGTTTCGTTCTGGGGGCAGCAAAGGATTGCAGCCTATCTCGGCGCCTCGGAACCGCCGAATTGTACGACCGATTTCGCCCAGTCCTCAAGGAAGCGTTTCCGTCGTGCGTCGTCCTGAACGGCGAGTAGCGTGGGGCCAATCGCGATCGGTCGTGCGATGCCAGACGTGGCTATATCAGGCCCTTCCACGCCCGGTGGAACCTGACCGGCCGCGCCGAAAAAAAAGGACTCGTCCAGCGCAATCTGTTGCCCGCGCGGCGATAACAGATAGTCGAGGAAGCGAACGGCGGCCTCGGAGTGCTTTGCGATCCGCGGCACGATTGCGCCGCGAGAGAGCACGAGCGTGTAGTCGGCGGGCATGACAATGCCCAGCTTGTATCCTTCGCGGACGCGCTCATAGGCGTAGGACGCAAGCATATTGTATCCGAGCAGAAGCCGACCTTTCCCGACCTCCTCCAGGATTTCCGACGTGCAACAACGAAGGACTACGTTGGCGCGGCCAAGACTCTCCAGTACGCGTCCGTAGGTTGTCGTCGTCTGGCGCGCGTCGTTAAACGCGAGCAGATAGCCGATACCGGATTGGCGAATATCGTAAGTCCCTATCTTGCCGGCGTAGATCTCCGGCTTGCGGCGCAAGAGATCGGCCAGTTCGAGATGATCACGCGGTACATCCCCCGCAGGCACCAGGTCTCGATTGTAGGCGATAACGATGGGTTCGTAGGTAAACCCAAAAACCTCGTCGCGCCAGTTTGCCCAACGGGGCAGCGATTGCAGGTACTGGCCGGACGCCCGCTGCGCGCACCCATCATTGGCAAGCTTGACCAGTTGATCGACGGCCGATGATAGAACGAGATCGCCCAATGGACGCTGTTCTTTGCACGCCTTCTGCGCGGCGGAAAACAGGTCATTGGTGACGTACTCGACAACCTCTATCGTCGTGCCGGGCGACAGTTTCTGGTAATCAAGGATGAGCGGCCTCAGAGCATAAAGGTCTGTGGCTGCATGGATCGAAATCAGTTCGGTCTCGCCTTCGACGGGAAACAGCGTCGTCGTCTGTGCTTGCGCCCCAAAGACCCCCGCCACGAAGCAAACGATCCCCGCGAATGGCCATGCAACAGACCTGCTCATACATAAAGGCGTCTCCCGCGGCGCGTGACCAAATGAAAGTGAAACCACAAAACCGAAATCGTTGCGCCTGAAGCCGATGTTTCCGCCGTGAGCGGCGACTACCTCGGAGGCAATTGAAAGGCCCAGCCCCGTGCCACTGGTATCGGCGGACGGAAGGCCGAAACGCTGCGGAGCCAATTGCCAGTACTGTTGCGGGATTCCGGAGCCATCATCCTCGACCTCTACGACTGCCCTGTCGTTCTCGTCGGAGACGCGGACGCGAATTTCAGTCGACGCGCCGTGGCGAACCGCGTTGTCGATCACGTTCTTGATCGCCTCACCGGCATTGACGGGATCACCGATGATGATGAGTTCTTCCTGTGACGTATAGAGTGATACCATGAGGTCTCGCGCGGTATCGGGGACGGCTTCGTCGAGAGCTCGCCGCGTTACCTCGATAAGGTCGAACTCGGTCGCGGTCATCGCCTTTTCGCGATGCGCAACCATGGCATGGCTCAACAATTGGTTGGCGAGCCTTGCGAGTTGCCCGGTTCGCTCCTTGATACGATCCAGCCGCTGCCGGCCCTCAGGACCCACGTACAGATTCGATAGCATCTCAACCTGCCCGTCCAGCGCGGCTATTGGAGTGCGCAACTGATGGGCCGCATCGGCGATGAACTGTTGCATGAACGCAATGCGACCGTTCAAACGCTCCACGAAACTGTTGATTTCAGCAACGAAAGGCGCGAGTTCCCGCGGCGCCGGCGTGTTGATCTGGGTGAGGTCGAGTGGATCACGCAGACGGATGGCAGCCTCCAGCCGGCCTATGGGCGCGAGCGCCCGACGCACCGCGAATATCATACCCCCAATGGCTATGATGCCCATCACCGCGACCAGGAATAGCGAGCGCAAGGTCAAATCGCGCGCCAGTGCTGACCGCGCTCCCACTGTCTGGGCCACAATGACAACGGCTTCACCCGATAATTGCGGATCGTCGAAGGTGCGGGCGACCCGCGCGACCCGAACGGTGGCGTCTCGGTAGGACCCGTTGGTGACGGTTTCGTTGGCTGGGCCCGTTGCACTCCCCGGATCGGAGAGGTCGTCGTATCCCGTCAGCGTGTTGCCGGCAGGATCCAGCACGCGATAGAAAATGCGGTCGCGCTCGGAAAGCTCGAGTAGCTCAAACGCCGACACAGGGAGCTCGATCTCGGCGCGGCCATCCTGGATCGTGATCGCATCGGCGATCTGGAACGCCGCACCCAGCAGCAGGCGATCATAGGCTTCGTCGGCGGCACCCCTGGCGGAATACCAAGCTACCGACATCAGCACCGCTGCGCCGAATGCCAGCACAGCCGACATGAACATGATTAGCCGAAGAAAGAGGGACGGTTCAGGCCTCGCCATCGGTGACAATCTGGTAGCCGAAGCCGCGCACGGTTACGATGCGGGCCTTCGCACCTTCGATCTTCTGTCGTAGCCGGCCGACATAGAGCTCGACTGCATTGGGCGCCGGGGCTTCGTCGTAGCCAAATATCTTGTCGAGCAACTCTTCCTTGCTGAATACGCGCCCGGGCCGCGACGACAGTATTTCGAGCAACGTAAGTTCGCGACGCTTCAGGTGAACCTCGCGATCACCAACGCGCACCATACGACTCAAACGGTCGATGCTGATGTCGCCGCAGCGCAGCACGTTGGTTGCGTCACCGGCTCCGCGCCGCATGAGAGCGCGAACGCGTGCCTCCAGTTCGCGGAAGTCGAATGGCTTCACGAGGTAATCGTCCGCACCTATGTCCAGTGCATCGACCCTGTCTTCGACACGGGAGCGTGCGGTCAAGACCAATACCGGCGTGGTCAGACCGCGTGTCCGCATCCGTTTCAACAAGGTGAATCCGTCGAAGCCCGGCAACATCACGTCAAGGATCGCCAGGTCATAGCCCGATTGCTCTTCGATCACGGCCAATGCGCTGTCGCCGTCGAGTTCCCAGTCGACCGCGTGGCCGATCCGGGTCAGCCGTTCGACGATTGCCTCTCCAACATCCTTGGTGTCCTCCACCAGCAGAATACGCATTGCGGACGCCATTCCTCCACCTGTCAACCCAAGACAGTTCAATGACAGGATGCATCTATAGGGTGAGAGTCAAGCGTTGTTCAACGGCGCGGGAGTCTTGGGGGAGGAGGGATGCACGCGCATCTGGCTCAGGAATTTCGCGCGCCTTTTTGGCTTCCGCTTCCGCCGGAATCCGGCGGCTAGATCGCATCCAGGGAGGATCAATCATGCTTCGTTTTCTGACGCCGCTCGCCATGAGCGCCGCGCTCGCTATTGCAATCGCCAGCCCTGCAGCCGCGCTTCCTGACAAGACGGAGTGTCTTGCCGGCGCAAAGCCCGGCGGCGGTTTCGACATCACCTGCCGGCTGGCAGCCAACGCACTGCTCGCCGCCAAACTCGTCAGCGTACCCATGGCGGTGAACTATATGGAAGGCGGCGTCGGCGCGACGGCCTACAACCATGTCGTCGGCAAACGTCCCAACGATCCCGAATTGATCGTAGCGGCTTCGACCGGATCGGCGCTACTGCTGGCCCAGGGCAAATTTGGAAGCCATGATGCATCCGCGGTCAAGTGGCTCGGCGCCATTGCCGCCGACTATGGCGTGATCGTTGTTGCCGCCGACTCGCCGTACAAGACGTTGAAACAGTTGGTGGAGGCTTACAAGGCGGCTCCCGGTGACTTCGCCATCGGTGGCGGCGGCGCGGTCGGCAGCCAGGACTGGATGAAGTCCGCAATCGTCGCCAAGAGCGCCGGACAAGACCCCAAAGCGATGCGCTATGTCGCGCTTGAGGGTGGTGGCGCGGTGCTGACCGTTCTGGAAGGCGGCCACGTCAAGATCGGCGCCGGCGATGCTTCCGAAATGAGCAAGCACCATGCCGCCGGCAAGGTTCGCATTCTGGCTGTCCTTGCACCGGAGCGTCTGCCGGGCCTTGAAGATATCGCGACCGCGCGCGAGCAGGGCTTCGACATGGAATGGATCATCTGGCGTGGGTACTACATGGGGCCGGCCGTTTCGGACGCCGACTATGCCAGCTGGACCGACGCGTTGACCAAGCTCGTCGCAACGCCGGAATACCAGGCCGAGCTCAGGGCCCGCGGACTTTATCCGTACACCAAGATCGGCGCCGAGTTTGACGCGCAGGTCAAGGGAGACGTCGAGCGCTTCAAGTCGCTGGCTGAAGAAGCCGGCCTCTGACGATTCCCATTGTGCAGCGCCGTACTCCCGCGGCGCTGCGCAACTGTTTCTGAGAGCGACAATGATGCCCTATCTTTCCGGCGGCCGCCGTGCCGCGATGTGTCTGCTTGCCTCGAGCATCGTTTACGGTGTGGCCGGCAGCCGCATCCAGTATGCGTTTTCGTCCGACCCGCTAGGTCCGCGGGTCTTTCCGGTCATGCTGGCAATCGCGCTGGCCGTATTCTCGATGATCTATCTTGCCCGACCCGGTGACGCGCCCAATTGGCCGCGTGGCAACTTGCTTGCGCAGTCTGTCGTAATGATCGGGGTATTGGTTGCATCGGCCTTGGTTCTCGAATCCTTAGGCTTCGCCGCCGCGATGTTCCTGCTTTGCCTGGGTATCGGCCGATTGTTCGGGGCTTCCTGGAAGGCTGCGCTCGTGGGCAGCGGGGTTCAAGCTGCGCTCTGGTACTTCGTTTTCGACTATCTGCTCGACGTCTACCTGCCGGTTGGCGACCTGCTCAAAAATCTGTGGAGCTGATCCGATGGACCTTCAGTACCTTTGGACCGGTTTTGCGGTCGCTCTCACCTGGCAGAACCTGCTGATCGGTCTCATCGGCTGTTTCCTCGGCACTATCATCGGCGCCTTGCCGGCGATTGGGCCGATCAATGGCATCGCGCTCCTGCTGCCGATCGCCTATACGCTCGGATTGCCGGCCGAAAGCACGATGATCCTGCTCGCCAGCATCTATAGCGGTTCCGAGTATGGCGGCCGCATCTCGTCGATCCTGCTCAACGTTCCGGGTGACGCAGGCGCGGTGATGACTGCGCTCGACGGCAACCCGCTGGCCCGTCAGGGGCGGGCGGGCGAAGCGCTGATGATCAGCGGCATCTCGTCATTCGTGGGAGGTATCATCGGCGTACTCGGCTTGACCTTCTTCGCGCCCTGGCTGGCGTCGCTGGCTGTCGGCTTCGGCCCCGCCGAGTATTTCGTGCTGATGGTTTTCGCCTTCGCCACACTTGGCTCGATGGTCGGCGACCAGCCGGTCAAGACCCTGATCGGCTGCACGCTGGGCCTGATGCTGGCGACGGTCGGGCTCGATCCGACATCCGGCGCTTATCGCTTCAGCTTCGGGTTGGGCGAACTCAATGACGGCATTGATTTCGTCATCCTGGTCATTGGCCTGTTCTCGGTATCGGAGGCCTTGCTGATGCTGGAGGAACACCATTCCGGGTCGGTGATGACCAAGATTGGCCGCAACTTCGTCCGGATGAAGGATATCGTTTTCACGACAGGAGCAACACTGCGCGGTTCGATAGTCGGCTTCATCGTAGGCGTCTTGCCTGGCACCGGCGCGTCGGTCGCCAGCGCCGTCTCGTACACGTTGGAGAAGCGCATCTCCGACACTGAGGGCACCTTCGGCAAGGGCGACATACGTGGCCTTGCGTCGCCCGAAGCCGCAAACAATGCCTGCGCGGCCGGCGCTTTCGCGCCTATGTTGACTTTGGGCGTCCCGGGAAGTGGCACGACCGCAGTCATGCTCGGCGCGTTGATGCTCTACAACATCCAGCCAGGTCCGCAGCTGTTCGCCGAACGGCCTGAACTGGTCGGCGGCCTCATCGCGTCGCTATATATCGGCAACGTGCTGCTGCTTATCCTAAACCTGCCGCTGGTGGGGATATTCTCGCGCCTGTTGACGCTGCCGAACTGGATCCTTGTTCCTGGCATTCTGGTGCTTTCCGTGGTTGGCGTCTATTCGACCCACGCAAGTACGGATTCCATACTACTCATGCTCGTCATCGGGGTCGGTGGCTGGCTCTTTCGGAAGCTCGGCTTCGACCTCGCCCCGGTGATCCTCGGCTTCGTGCTCGGACACGTAATGGAGGTGAACCTGCGCAACGCGCTGGCGATCAGTGGCGGCGACCTCGGCATCCTGTTCCAGAGCAGGATATCGATTGCGCTGTGGATCATGGCTGTCGTGATAGCCGTTGCGCCCTGGCTGGCAACACGGTTCCTGCGTCAAAGGTCGAAGAAGATTGCAGTTAACTCTCTACCTTCCGACGGTGGTTGATCGTTGCCGAACGGGCGCTGCTGCGCTGGGCATTCCCTCTCCGGAGAGGGACGCGCGGATCGGGTCGATCATTTGACAGCCTTTGCTGCCGAGTCGTTTGGCGGGCAGGATAGTTTCAGCCGGACTCTTGGCTTTCGACACCTGATCGACATGCACGGGGGCCTCCGCATGCTCGCGGCAAGCGGACTTCTGAGGCCCGGCTCGAAGAGAAATGCCGTGAGCTGGGCCAGGGAGAGAAGGGCTATACCCTGCGCCACGCGCTCGCCGTGATCGAGTTGTCGGTCACGGTCGCCAGGCATTCTCGGCTGAAGTCGTCGACAACGCACAGGATGCGGAAGTGGCGGCCGTCAGCCGGTCGATCACTAGCCGGCCAGACAAAGGTCCGTAATCTGCGCTGTGGGCAGCCGAATTGGCGCCGGTGGCGTGTCCTTCCCTTAAGGGTGGAGGTCGACCAGTGGCCGAAAGCTTATCGCCGACTTTCCACCAGTAAGCCCCGGTGTGTTATACACTTGATGTGTGTCGCCATGTCCGGTGGGTGCGGTTGCCTTGTTTCCAGAGCTGCCTGACCGGATGGCCTTCCATTCAGATATTCACCTAACCGAGTCTCGTCATGCCAAGAGCCACCGCAGCACCCAATGCCAACGGCGCCATTGCCGCCGTCCCTCCCACTGGTGATCTTGCTCAAGGAGCCTCCATCGAAGAAATCGCCGAGCGCATCCTGGCGGCGATCTGGGAGCACCGGCTGCCGCCTGGGACCAAGCTGGTCGAGGAAAGGCTGGCCGGTGTGTTCGGTGTCAGCCGTACCAAGGTGCGGCTCGGCTTTGCCAAGCTGGCGCACGAAGGCGTGCTAACGGTGCTCCCCAACCGGGGCACTTTCGTTTCGAGCCCAAGCGTTGCGGAGGCAAGGCAGGTGCTGAATTCGAGGCGGCTCCTGGAACCCGCGCTGGTACATGACCTGGCCGCCAGCATAACGCGGGAGGGCCTGCGCACGCTGCGCGCCATCGCGCGCCAAGAAGCTCAGGCGCGCAAGGCCAACGACCGTCGCGCCATCATTCGCCTTTCAGGCGAGTTTCATTGCAAGCTGGCCGAGATTTTCGGCAACCAATACCTGGGAAGGTACATGCGCGAGCTCTGCTCGCTGACCTGCCTGGTGATCGCGCTCTACGATGCGCCCGGGTTGCCGTCCTGCCCGCATCACGAACACGACGACATCATCGATGCGCTAGAGGCGGGAGACGGCGCGCGCGCCGCGAAGCTGATGGTAGAGCATCTCGGCCACGTGGAAAGCACCCTCAACCTGGAATCACCGGTTGAGGAAGAGGTGGACCTTGAGGCGGTGTTTGCGGAGTTATGAGGGCTTCCACTCGGCTTGCGAGCCCATTCCGCGAAATGAAGAGGCAACTGCTTGCTACGGACAGCCTCTGTCATTGTGGAGACGCCACATCAGAATTTGGCTCATAGCGCATTCCTCGCTTTGGGCATCAAGGATGCTCGCTTAGTCGATCGCCGCAGTGCTTGTTAGGCAGACCGTCCCTATCTCATCATGTTCTACGATGCTCGATGCGCGCCGCCAGCGCGGTCGGCAGGCCAATGGTGGACTTGGCATCAGGGCGGCGGAAGGTACCTGCGGTGGCCTTGCGCGGATGCAGGGCGACCAGGGCTTCGGCCTGCTTGAGGGCGGCGGCCATCTGATCCACCACCGGCACCGGGATGCGGTGGCGTACACGCGCGGCCAGGCCCGCAAGCGGTGCACCGGCCAGGATCACCACATCGGCTTCGTCTTCCTCAACGGCGCGATTGGCCAGTTCGATCAGCAGCGCTTCCTTCTCTTCCTGCACGTCCGATACCGAGGTGAAAGCACCGTTCAGCATGCGGATGCCGGCCAGACGTCCGCGCAGGCCGTGCATGTCCACGCATTCCTCGTACCACGGTCCGAGTGCGCGCGCGAAGGTGACGATCGCGAAGCGTCGGCCCAGCATGCAGGCCGATAGCATGGCGGCTTCAGCCATGCCGACAACCGGCAGGTCGAACAGTTCACGCGCACCCATCAGGCCGGGGTCGCCGAAGGCCGCGATGATGGCGGCATCGTACTCGGCATGGTGCTCGGCCAGCATTTCCAAGGCAACCGCGCCGCCAATCTGCGCCTCGGCACGGGTGGCGATGTAGGGCACGCCGCGGCTGGCCGTGAGCGCGTGCAGTTCGGTGCCGGGTGCGGCCGCTTGTTCGGCTACGCTCATCAGGCGGGCGGTGATGTCTTCGCTGGTATTCGGGTTAAGAACCAGGATTCGCATGGGGTGGTGTGCGGGCATGGGGCCATACTCACGCGGCTGGGTGGAGCAAGGAGGCGAAGGCGGATTCGGCCAAGCGGGCGGCGGCCAGGACACGCAGGTCCGCTCCGCGCGGGCCGGCAATCTGCAGGCCTACCGGCAGGGCGTCGCGGCCTATGCCACAGGGCACGGAAATGGCGGGCGCCTGCGCATGGTTGAAGAAAGGTGTGAACACGGCGTGCGCACGCGGCTCTACGGTCACCCCACCGATCTGCTCCGGCCCCAACCGGTCGTTGCGCCACGCGACGCAGGGCGTGGTCGCGGAAAGCAGCAGGTCGTAGCGCGTGAAGAAGGCCGCCATGGCGAGGCCGATGCTGTGGCTGGCCTCGCGAGCGCGGGCCACGTCCACTCCGCTCCAGGCCAGCCCCCGCTCAATCTGGCGGGCAATATCCGGGTCGAACAGGTCGGGGTCGCGGCGCCAGGCTTCACCGTACAGGTTGGCCAGGCCCACATGCTGTAGCGGCATCAGGGCGGCCTCGTCGGCGCCTGTCGGCCAGACGGGATCGGCGCGCTCGACCGACAGGCCGGCAGCCCGCAGGCGGGAGACGGCCGTATCGAAGGCCGCCGCCACGTCGTCGTCCACCGGCACGTTCAGCCCGAGTCGCGGGCTGAACGCGATCCTGAGCGCATGCAGCGGACGTGCATCCGACCCTATGGCAAAGCCCAGTGTCGCCGGATCGCGCGGGTCAGGACCGGACAGGGCACGGAACATCAGTTCGGCATCGGCTACGGTGCGCGTGATCGGCGCCATGACCTGGACGCCATGGAAGGCGTGAGGGAAGCCTGCCGCGTCGGGGATGGCACCGAACGATGGCTTGAACCCGACCACGCCGGCATGCGCGGGCGGGCGACGGCTGGAGCCGCCACCGTCGGTGCCAAGTGCCAGCGGCGCCATACCGGCCGCCACAGCCACTGCGCAGCCGCCGGAGGAGCCGCCGGCGGTCAGCGTCGGATCTGCCGGGTGCCTGGTCAGCCCGTACACCTTGTTGGTGGTCAGGCCCTTGCATGCAAATTCCGAGGTGTTGCCCATCCCCAGGATGATGGCACCTGCCCGGCGCAGGCGCTCTACGGCGATGGCGTCTTCCGGCGCGACGAAGTCGCGGTATAGCTGCGAACCCTGGGTCACGCGCCGGCCTTTGGTCCAGACCACGTCCTTGACGATGACCGGTACGCCAGCCAGCAGCGGCCGTTCGCCACGAGCCAGGCGCGCGCGCAATTCGGCCACGTCGGCCTGAACCAGATCCGGCCGTTGCTCGAAGACGGCGTTCAGTTCGGGATTTCGTTCGTCGATGCGAGCCTGAAAGGTCATGGCTACATCCGCGGCGTCCAGCCGGCCTGCGCATACGAGCGCGGCGATGCCGGCGGCGTCCAGCGCGACGATGTCCGGTGTGGTTCCGGCGGTGCTTGCGTTGCTCACAGGCTGCCTCCTGCGGTTCGATAGCGGGGTTTGGCCATCTCCGGCAGCGCACACGGCAGGAAGCGGCCGTGGCCGGCCTGCGCGAGAACCTTGCCGTCTTGGGCCACAATCTTGCCGCGCACCAGCGTGGTCACCGGCCAGCCTTTCACCAATTGTCCCTCATATGGCGTGTAGTCCACGGCATGATGCAGGTCTTCGTTGCGGATCACAACTTGGCGTTCGGGATCCCAGATAGCCATATCGGCATCCGAGCCGATCGCGATGGTGCCCTTGCGTGGGTGCAGGCCAAACAGCTTGGCGGGATTGGTCGAAGTCAGCGCCACGAACTGGTTGACCGAGATGCGGCCGGTGCCAACACCTCCGGAGAACAGCAAAGGCAGCCGGGTCTCCAGCCCCGGGATACCGTTGGGGATGTAGCTGAACGGCACTTCCTCCCCGCCCGGCTTCTTGCCTCGCGGGTCGTCGTAGCGAAAGGGGGCGTGGTCGGACGAGAAGATGGTGAACAGGCCATCGCTCAGGCCGTCCCAGATCACTTCCTGGTTGGCGCGGTCTCGCGGTGGCGGGCTGCACACGCACTTGGCGCCGAGGTAGCCTTCCTGATCCAGGTCGGAGGCAGTGAGAAAGAGGTATTGCGGGCACGTCTCGGCGAAGATTTTCATGCCGCGGCCGCGCGCCCAGCGGATCTGCTCCACTGCTTCGCGCCCTGACACATGCACGATCAGGATGGGTAGGTCGACCAGTTCCGAGAAGGTGATAGCGCGATGGGTGGCCTCGCGCTCGATTGCCATCGGCCGCGCCAGCGCGTGGAACTTGGGCCCGGTGTTGCCGACGGCCTCGAGCGCCTCGGTCAGCCAAGCAATGCAGTCGGAGTTTTCGGCGTGGATCATCACCAGTGCGCCTTCGCGGCGGGCCACCGACAGCACCTCTAGGATCTCGCGGTCATCCAGCTTGAGATCGTCGTAGGTCATATAGATCTTGAACGACGAATAGCCCTCGCGGATCAGCGCAGGTAGCTCTTCGCTGAGCACGGTGCGGGTTGGATCTGAGACGATCAGATGGAAGGCGTAGTCGACCACGGCCTTGCCTTCGGCGCGGCGGTGGTAGTCTTCCACTGCCGCGCGCAGCGAGTGCCCCTTCTCCTGTGCGGCGAAGGGGATCACCGTGGTGGTGCCACCGCAAGCGGCGGAAATGGAGCCTGTGTAGAAGTCGTCGGCCATCTTCAGCCCATCCGGCACGGGCTGGTCCAGATGACAATGGGCATCCACGCCGCCGGGGAGAACCAGCTTGCCGCTGGCGTCGATTTCCTGCCCTGCGCTGCCCAGGTCATGGCCGAGCCCGGCGATGCGGCCATCGACGATGGCGATATCGCATTGCACGGTGTCGCAGGCAGTGACGATGGTGCCGTTACGGATGATGATGTCGAACTGTTTCACTCGGCTGTGCTCGCAAGATTGGATGCATTGGTCTTGTCTTGGATGTACAGGGAGCACGGCTGCTGCCGCGCTCCCTGATGTGGCTAGGGCGGATGCCGCGTCAGCCCGCGTCGGATAGGTTCATGCGGGCGGTTTCTCGCGCGGCCATGGCGGACAGTGCAATCAGTATGCAGACCACCGCCAGGTAGATCGCCACCGGCGTGGTGCTACCGAAGCGGTCGATCAGCGAGACTGCGATCAGAGGGGCGAGAGCGCCGCCAAATACGCCGGCGAACTGGAAGCCCAACGAGGCGCCGGTCACCCGGACCCGGGTGGCGAACAGCTCGGGCAGGAATGAGGCCAGCGGCGAGAACATGAACGACACCAGTACCATGCCGACGAAGGAGCTCAGCATGATCAACGCTGGGTTGGAAGTGTTGACCATCAAGAAGAAGATGAAGGCCCAAACCGCGCCGCCGAAACCGCCAAGCATCAGCACCGGACGGCGTCCGATGCGGTCGGCCAGCAGGCCCGCCACTGGAATGAACAGGATCTGTGCCACTGCACCCATCAGCACAGCGTTCAGCGCGATGCTCCTGGGCAGGCCCAGCTTGGTCGGCACGTAGTACAGCAGGAACAGCGTGAACACGTAGAAGGCGATGTCGCCGCCCAGGCGCGCGCCGAAGGCGATCAGCAGTTGCTTCTTGTAGTTGCTCAGCACTTCCTTGATGGGAGCGCGCGACTCGCCGCTGGTCTCTTCCAGCTTCTCGAACATGCCGGATTCGTGCACACTGGCACGGATATACATGCCCACGCCGACCAGGATGGCGCTCAGCAGGAAGGGCACGCGCCAGCCCCAACTCAGGAAGGCCTCTTCCGATACCAGCCAGGTGATCAAGGCGAACACCGCGTTGGCTAGGAGCAGGCCGATCGGTGCTGCAAGCTGGACCAGACTGCCAAGGAAGCCGCGCCGCTTGCCTTCGGGATCCAGCTCGTTGACCATGATGGCGGCGCCGCCCCATTCACCGCCCAAGGCCAGTCCCTGCACGATGCGTAGCAGCACCAGCAACAACGGGGCCAGCACGCCGACGCTGGCGTAGGTGGGTAGCAGGCCAATGCAGAAGGTGGCCACGCCCATCATCAGCAACGTCACGATCAGGACCCATTTGCGGCCGATCTTGTCGCCGAAATGGCCGAACACGGCGCCGCCCAGCGGCCGCGCCACGAAGGCCACGCCGTAGCTGGCCAGCGAAAGCAGCGTGGCGATCAGCGGATCGGTTTGCGGGAAGAAGAGCTTTGGAAAGACCAGCGCCGCCGCCGATCCATAGATGAAGTGATCATAGAATTCGAGGGTGGTGCCGGCCAGGCTGGCGCCCGCCACCCGTGCTACCGATTGCTTCTTGGCTGGCGCTTTCACTGCCGCCGCGCCGGTACTGACTGCTTGCATGGTGGATCCTCCCATGGTCCAGGGCTGTTGCCGGGTGCTTCCCGCTCCACCGATCGGCCGCGCCGGTCTTTGGCGGGAAGTCATTGTGTCTCCCCGAGGCTGCTTGCAAAGGCAGCGCTCTAAAGCGCTATACATTATTCTGACATCCGCCATACAATCAATATCAATATTGTTGTCAATTTCGTCGAGTTCGCGCTGGAAATGGTGCAATGCTCGAGGGTCGTACGACGTTGGGGGTATTCAGCGAGCTTTTGGACGGCTCGCCGCCTACAAAACCGTTGACATTCCGGCTGCGTCTTTAATAAGTTCGGTTACAGAACGAATTAAAAGAGGCCGATGTGAGCGACAGCCTGCGCATCTCCCGGAAGTTCTCGCAGCGCTCCGTGATGGAAGCGATCGTGCAGGGCGGGCCCATTTCCCGTGCATCGATCTCCAAGCTCACCGGCCTGTCCAAGCAGACCATCTCCGAAATCGTCCGCGTGCTTGAGCAGGAAGGCTGGGTGCAGGAGACGGGCCGCACCAGCGGCCATGTCGGGCGCACCGCCGTCACTTACGAGCTCGTCCATGACGCCGCCTACATCGTCGCCGTCGACCTCGGTGGCACCAAGGTCCGCGTGGCGATCACCGATCTCGCCTGCGAGATCTTCGCTGAGGACACCGCGCCCACCGATCCGCGCGGCGGCCGCTTCATCGTCGACCAGATCGTCAGGCTGGCCTTCCAGGCGGCGGCGCGACAAGGCATTGCCCGCGACAAGATCAAGCTGGCGGTGATCGGCGTGCCCGGCGCGCCCGACAGCGCCACCGGCCGCGTGCTGCTTGCCCCCAACATCGCCGACTTCGACAAGATGGACGTGGTCGGGGCGTTCTCGGATGCCTTCGGCTTCGACGCGATGCTGGAGAACGACGTCAATCTGGCCGTGCTCGGCGAGAACTGGCTCGGGCAGGGACAGGGCATCGACAATCTCGCCTATGTGGCGCTGGGCACCGGTGTCGGCGGCGGCCTGATGGTCGGCGGCCATCTTGTGCGTGGCGCCATCAACGCTGCCGGCGAACTGGGATTCCTGCCGCTGGGGGCCAATCCGTTCGAGGCGGAGTCGTTGCGCACCGGGGCCTTCGAGCGTGCGGTTGCCTCGCACGGCATCATGGACCGCTACGCGGCGCTTGCCGGCCGTCGCCTGACGGTGCCGGAGATCTTCGAGGCCGCGAATGGCGGCGACCAGGCGGCGCTGACCGTCCTTGACGAGATCGCCAGGCATCTGGCGCGTGGCATCGGCGCCATCGCCGCGATCGCCAACCCGGAGAAGGTGATCCTCGGCGGGTCGATCGGCCTGCGACCGGAGATCCTGTCGCGCGTTAAGGTCTTCCTGCCGCAGTGCTTTCCCTACCCGGTCAATGTCGAGACGGGCGAGCTGGGCTCGCGCGCGGCGATCATCGGGGCCGCGGCGATCGGGCTCGGGCAACTGCACAATGCGCTTTTCGGCGTCGACGCGCCCGACGGCCGCATCTCGCTGCCGAAGGTCGACATGCGCGCGTTGAGGGAGGCTGTGTAATGTCGGACGAATTGACCAGGCGTCTCGAGGCGGCACTCGACGAGGATGCGGCGCTGGCGCTGTTCCGCGGCGCCATCGGGTGCGAGAGCATCACCGGCAACGAGGCCAACTTCGTAACCTATCTCGAGCTGCAGATGGCGTCCCTCGGGCTCTCGGGCCTGCGCACCTCCGAGTTCCTGCCCGGGCGGCCCAACATCTGGGGCGAGCGCAAGGGCGCAGGCGGCGGCAAGCGGCTCCTCTTCATCGGCCACACCGATACGGTGCATGTCGACGGCTGGCGCGAGCACTGGGCCGGCACCGAACGCGAGGATCCGTTTGCGGCGCCGGTCATGGACGGCGCCGTCTGGGGCCGCGGCTCGGGCGATCTCAAGGCCGGCATCGCCTCGTCGCTTGCAGCCCTCGCCTTGCTCGACAGGGCGGGCATCCGTCTTGCCGGCGACGTGTCCTACGCCTTTGTCGGCGACGAGGAGAGCGGTCAGCCGGGCACCGGCGTTTCCGCCGGCATCAAGGATTTTGCCGCCCGCATCGAGAGCGGCGAGGTCCAGCGCCCGGATTTCACCGTCTATGTCGAGCCGACGCGGCTCGCGGTCTATCCGGCGCAGATTGGCTTCTTCATCACCGACATCACGATCACGGGCAAGTCGGCCTATTTCGGCGTGCCGGAGCTGGGCAAGGATGCCCTGAAGGCGAGCCATCAGGCGATGACGGCGCTGTGGCAGCACTCCGACGAGATCGCGGCCCGCGCCGAGCATCCGCTGGTCGGGCGAAGCTTCCTGCTCATTACGGGCCTGGCCGGCGGCGGCTACATCGCCGTGCCGGAGCACTGCACCCTGTCCCTGATCCGCAAGCTGCTGCCGGGCGAGTCCCTGGACACGGCCGCGGCCGAGATCGAGGCGGCCGTGCGCGGCGCCATCGGCGATCCCGAGATCAAGGTCGAGTTCGCCTATCCGGCGGGGCGCGACCATGCGCTGGGCGGCACTGCCGCGGAGATCGATGCGAACGCGCCCGAAGTCGCCTTGCTGTCCGAGGCACTCGGTCAGGCGCTCCAGGGGCGCGGCCGGATCGAGGGCGCGCCGTTCTGGTCGGAATCGCCGTTCTTCGTCAATCGGCTGGGCATTCCGGCCGTCTATTGCGCGCCCGGCGACATCCGCAACTGCCACACCTACGAGGAGCACGTCGAGGTCGAGGAATATCTCGCCGGCGTCGTCGCTTTCGCTGCCTTCATGGCCCGCTACTGCGGGGTCATCGAGTGAACTGCCTACTTCGCTAGACATGATCGGGAGGAAAACATGATCATCAAGAAGATGCTTGCAGCTGCCCTGGCGGGCAGCCTGATGCTTGCCGCCGGTGCTGCCACCGCGCAGACAGTCGGCCCCTCGGGAGAGACCGCGACGCCGAGCGCGGACGTCGCCCTTTCGGACGCAGACATCGGCGCCCTGAAGGACAAGGGCTACAAGGCGGCGCTGCTGTGGCACACCTCGTCGGACTTCACCAATGCGGTTTCGGCCGGCGCCAAGGATGAGTTCGCCCGCGCCGGCGTCGAGGTCGCGGTGACCACCGATGCCGGCTTCGACGCGGCGCGCCAGCGCAGCGACATCGAGACCGCGCTCGCGGCCAGGCCCAATGTCATCCTGGCGCTGCCGCTCGACCCGGTGACCTCGGCCGAAGCCTTCCGCCAGGCAGTCAAGGACGGCACCAGGCTGGTGTTCCTGTCCAACCTGCCGAGCGGCTACAAGCACGGCACCGACTATGCCGCGATCGTTACCGACGATCTGTTCCAGATGGGCAAGCAGGCCGCCGACGCGCTTGCCAAGTCCATCGGCGGCAAGGGCAAGGTTGGCTACATCTTCCATGACGCCACCTACTACGTCACCAACCAGCGCGACCAGGCGTTCAAGACGACGATCGAAAAGAGCTACCCCGACATCAAGATCGTCGCCGAGCAGGGCATCTCCGACCCGGCGCGGGCCGAGGAACTGGCCAATGCCATGCTGCTGCAGAACCCCGATCTCGACGGTATCTACGTGACCTGGGCAGAGCCCGCCGACGGCGTGCTCTCGGCCCTGCGTTCCAGCGGCAACGCCAGGACCAAGGTGGTGACGCTCGACCTCGCCGAACCGGTGGCGCTCGACATGGTCAAAGGCGGCAACGTGACCGCGCTCGTCGCCGACAAGGCTTACGAACTCGGCCGCGCCATGGCCGCAGCCGGCCTCAAGTCGCTGCTCGGCCAGCAGACGCCGGCCTTCGTCGTCGCCCCGGCGCTGACGGTGACCAAGGACAATGTCGCCGAGGGCTGGAAGGAATCGCTGAACCGCGATGCGCCGAAGTCGGTGCTCGACGCAGCCAAGTAGTCCAGTCGCCCCGGCGGCGATGAGCTCGCCGGGGCAATCATCTGCCCGGGAGGAACAGTCATGCGCATGACATTGAGGGCGCTCGCCCTTTCCGCAGCGATGCTATCGGCGACCGCGGCACTTGCCGCCGACGGCGCCACCAAGGGTCCGAATGGCGAGCAGCCGACGCCGGCAAAGAGCGTCGTGCTGACCCCGGACCAGGAACGGAAGATCAGGGGCGGCAAGTTCACCGCAGCCCTGGTCTGGCACGAGATGAGCGAATACACCAACGCGGTGAACTCCGGCGCGCATGACGAGTTCAAGCGCCTGGGCATCGAGGTGATCGCCCAGACCGATGCCGGTTTCGACGCTGCCCGGCAGAAGGCCGACGTCGAGACGGTGATGGCCAAGAAGCCGTCGATCATCGTCTCGCTGCCGGTCGACCCGGCGACCGCCGCCGTCGTCTACGACCCGGCACGCAGCGCCGGCGTCAAGCTCGCCTTCGTCGACAATTCGCCGGCGGGTTATGTCCATGGCAAGGACTACGTGACCATTGTCTCCGACGACCTGTTCCAGATGGGCAACAAGGCCGCCGTCGCCATGGCCGACGCGCTCGGCAAGAAGGGCAAGCTCGGTTTCATCTTCCACGACGCCGATTTCTACGTCACCAACCAGCGCGACGGTGCCTTCAAGGCGACCATCGAGCAGGACTATCCGGAGATGAAGATCGTCGCCGAGGCCGGCATGGCCGACCCCGCCCGCAGCGAGGAGATCGCCCAGGCGATGGTGACCCAGCATCCCGATCTCGACGGCATCTATGTGACCTGGGCCGAGCCGGCGCTGAGCGTGCTGTCGGCGCTGCGCAATGCCGGCAACAGCCGCACCAGGATCGTCACGCTCGACCTCAACGAGCCGGCCGCGCTCGACATGGTCAAGGGCGGCAACATCGCGGCACTGGTTGCCGACGAGGCATACAATATCGGCGTGACGGCGGCGCGGTCGGCTGCAGGCGCGATGGTCGGTGTCGACCAGAAGCCGTTCCTCGTCGTCGACTCGCTCGCCGTCACCAAGGCGACCGTGGCCGAGGGGTGGAAGACGTCGCTCAACAAGGATGTGCCGGCGAGCGTCGCCGAGGCCGCAAAGTAGTTATCCGGGCGGGGGGCTGGCGCCCCCTGCCACAAGGAGGAAGAAAGATGCCCCCAGCCAACACCAGCCTCACGGGCCAGCAAGCCGGCCTGGCCAGCCGCATCAACCTGCAGCAATACGTCGTCTATCTCGGCTTCCTGGCGATCTTCCTGTTCTTCGCCATCGTGCTCAAGGACAGCGGCTTCCTGACGGTCCGCAACCTTTCCAACATCGTGCTGCAGACGGCACCCGCCACCGTAATGGCCATCGGCCTGGTCTTCGTCATGTCGGCAGGTGAGATCGACCTTTCCATCGGCTCGACTGTCGCCGTGGCCGCACTGGCGGCAGCGGTCACGATCAACGAATACGGGCTGGTCGCCGGCGTGCTTGCCGGCCTGGGCGCCGGTCTGCTGATCGGCTTGCTCAACGGCACGCTGGTCGCCTATGTCCGGCTGCCGTCGTTCCTCGTGACGCTTGCGACCATGGGATTGTTTGCTGGCGTCGCCCGCTCGATGACCAATTTGCGCTCCATCCCCGTCACCGACAGCACCTTCACCGGCTTCTTTGGCTCGGGCGCGTTCCTCGGCATCCCGTCGCTGATCTGGTGGACGGCGATCACTGTCGCCTTCGGCCACATCATCTACCGCGAGACGCGCTTCGGTGCCCATGTGCTTGCGACCGGCGACAATGCGCGCGCGGCCAGCGTGTCGGGCATCAGCGTGCCGCGCATCCGCCTGGCCGTGCTTGCCGTCAGCGGCGGCCTCGCCGGTCTCGCCGGCCTGCTCTATGCCGGCCGCCTGCAGGCGGCGAAATACACGCTCGGCGAAACCGACCTGATGACGGTGATTGCCGCCGTCATCGTCGGCGGCACGCTGCTCAACGGCGGCAAGGGCTCGGTCGTTGGCGCCCTCGTCGGCTCGCTGATGATGGGCATGCTCAACAACGGCCTGATCCTGATGGGCCTTTCCGTTTCCGACCAGATGATCGTTCGCGGTCTCATCATCCTCGCAGCAGTGGCCGTGTCGCTGCGCGAAAAGTCCCGCTGAAGGAAGCTCATATGTTTCTCGACGTCCTGCGCCGCCGCAACCCGGCCTTCATCGAAGCGGCGATGGCCCTGCACCAAAAGGGCAAGATCCCGGCCAACGCCTATGTGCTCGATCTCGACGCCGTCGAGCGTAATGCCGGCGTTCTCAGCGCCGAGGCGCGCCGCCTCGACCTCAAGATCTTCGCCATGACCAAGCAGGTTGGCCGTTCCAGCTCGTTCTGCCGGGCGGTCAAGCGCGGCGGCATCGATGGCGCCGTCGCCGTCGACATGGCCTGCGCCCGCGCCACCCATAAGGCGGGGCTCAAGGTCGCTCATCTCGGCCATCTGCAGCAGGTGGCCCGCCACGAGGCCGCTGCCGCTGCCGCGACCTTCAAGCCCGACTACTGGACCGTCTTCAATGACACCAAGGCCGAAGAAGTAGCCTCGGGCGCGCAGGCCGCCGGCCGCACGCAGGACCTTCTGGCCCGTATTCACGCCGAGGGCGACACCTTTTACCGCGGTCATGAGGGTGGCTATGCTGCCGCCGACGTTGCTGCGGTCGCCGACCGCTTCGACGCGCTGGCCGGCGGGCGCTTTGCCGGCATCACCACCTTCCCAGCGCTGCTGTTCGACCATGCCAGCCGCAAGGTGGTGCCGACGCACAACCTGGCGACGCTGACCAACGCGGCCGAGGCGCTGGCCAAGTCAGGGCGCAGGGACATCGAGGTCAACGCGCCGGGCACCACGTCGAGCGTGATGCTGGCGGCACTCGCAGAGGCGGGCGCGACACAATGCGAGCCTGGCAACGGCCTGCATGGCACCACTGCGCTGCATGTCATGGAAGACCTGCCGGAGCTGCCTGCCGTGCTCTACCTGACCGAGGTCTCGCACCTTTCGGGCGGCAAGGCCTATTGCTTCGGCGGCGGCTTCTACATCGACCCGATCTTCCCCGACTACGACGTCAAGGCGATCGTCGGTTCGGAGCCGACGATCGCCTCGGGCGCATTGCGCAGCGTCGAGGTGCCGCCACCCTCTGCCATCGACTATTACGCCATGATCGACGCGACCGGCGCCGGCGCGCCGAAGCCGGGCGACACGGCCGTCTTCGGCTTCCGCGGCCAGGCCTTCGTCACGCGCGCCTATGTGGTCGGCGTCTCCGGCATCTCGAAGGGCGCGCCCAGGGTGGAAACGATCGAGAACGGCTTCGGTGAAACCGCCGCCTGGCCGGTCTAGGAGGGTGAGATGACCGCAATCCAAGCAGCCCCTGTTCTCAAGCTCATTGACATCCGCAAGACCTTCGGCGGCATCACGGCGATCGAGAATTTCTCGCTGGAGGTGCGTCCAGGCGAGATCGTCGCACTGGTCGGCGACAACGGCGCCGGCAAGTCGACGCTGATCAAGATCATCTCGGGCGTCTACACGCCGACCTCGGGCACGATCACCATCGAAGACGAGACCGTGACCATGGCGAATGCGACGATGGCGCGCGCCCATGGCATCGAGGTGGTCTACCAGGACCTGGCGCTGGCCGACCAGCAGACGGTCTACATGAACATGTTCCTCGGCCGCGAGCCGGTGAACGGCTTTGGCCTGCTCGACCGCCGCAGGATGATCGCCGAGACCGAGCAGTTGGTGAAGGAACTCGACGTCCGCATCCCTTCCGCCCACGCCGCCATCCGCGATCTCTCCGGCGGCCAGCGCCAGGGCGTGGCGATCGCCAGGGCGACGCATTGGGCGAGCAAGCTGATCCTGCTCGACGAGCCGACGGCGGCGCTCGGCGTCGCCGAGACGGCCAAGGTCGAGGAGATCGTCCAGTCGCTGAAGCAGCGCGACATCGGCGTCCTGATCGTCAGCCACAGCCTCGACCAGGTGTTCAAGCTGTCGGACCGCATCTGCGTCCTCCGCCGCGGCCGCCAGATCGGCATTCGCGAGACGACGAAGACCGACAAGAACGAGATCATCGCCATGATCACGGGCCTGCAGCAACACTGACGACCTGCTGATTTTGCGGGTAGCTCGCGACGCTCGTCATCAGGTTACGGTAGCGTTCCAGGCCGACCATCACTTGGTCGAGCGGGCGCGACACGATTGGATTGCCCGGCAGATCGGGCATTGCGGCGGTGAAATGGGAGGCAACGATTCCATGTTGTCGGCTTCAAATGGCCCTTCGTCGCCCGAGGATGAGGGCAGATGTTGACTCCAGCGTCGATCGATCGCGTCGAGGCGATTCGTCAGAACTTGCCGACGACGTTGAGGAATGCTCCCATGTCGTCGAGCGTCTGGTCACGAAGGTCGTCCGAGAAAGCACCGAAATTGTAGCCTACGCCGACCTTGAAGTTCTCGCCGACGTGACGATAGACTGCCAGCAGCGCGCCGTAATCGACGGTGCCCTGATCGGGCATGGAAAGCACTCTGCCCTCGACCAGCGCATCCCAGTCCTTGACGATATGCAGGTCGGCCCTGAGGATCCCGAGATGGGCCGACGAACGCTGCCATTCGGTCTCGAATGCCGCGCCGCCGCCGGCGCTGCGCTCACGGTAGCGAACCTGGCCGATGCGGAAGCCGTATTTGGCGCCGACCGACAGCCACGGCAGCAGATCATAGGTGAAGTCTGCCGACATGATGTGGCTGCGCTGCAGCGGGCCATACTGGTCGCCTGTGACCGCGCTGACCTGGTCGGAGCCGGGGAGGTCGTACAGATAGGTGTACTTGAACAGGGCGTTGAGCCGGTCGTTGTCAACTGGGCGATAGGCATAGCCGAGCGACGCCTCGACATAATCGCCGTCGCGGAACGATCGGCGGCACGCGTCGGTACCGGCATCGCAGTTGCCCGCATCCGACCAGACGCCTTCGAAGTTGGCGATCATGCGCCAGTCCGGCGTGGTCTTGAGCGAAAGCCCGGCGGCGAGCAGGTATGTATTCTGGTCACGCGTATTGTCGTCGGAATCGTCGAAACGCGCCTCGCCGCGAACCCGCCCGGTGATGCCCTCGTCTTCGTTGTTGTAGCCGACCGACACGGAAACGGCCTTGCGGTCGATGTTCTCGCGATACTCGTATGTTCCGGTCGGCTTGCCGTCATCGTCGAGCACGGCGTAGACGCCGTCATCCTCGATCAGCCCGGCCTCGAACGAGGCATTCACCGTCCAGAGCGTGTCGGGCGTGTAGATGACACCGTAAGTCTGGTTGAGCGAGCGGCGCGAGCCGAACATGTCGTAGCTGTCTTCGGAATAGACCGAGACCTCGTCGCCGAGCCTGTGCTTGACACCGGCGACGATCTCGCCGCGATCGGTGCCGATCAGGTCGTAGCTGCGGTCGAGATCGAAGGCGCGGCCGGGATCGAGCCGGTAGCCGATGTAGTACTGGTCGTCGGCAGTCGGGCTGTAGGTGACGGCGGCCAGGCCGCCCAGGCCTCCGGTGCCGTAGGATACTTCCGCATCGAGGCCGACCTTCTCGGTCAGCTTGAGCTCGGTGCCGACACCGATGCGGTCATTGCGGCGGATGTCGCCCGACCTGGACAAGGTGCCCTGGCCGAAGCCGTAGAACATCTGGTCGTCGTTTGGCCGGTACTCCACGCGCATGCCGGCATCGAGCCGGTCGCCGTTGTAGCCGCTGCGGTAGCGCGACGCCCTGGCGCGCAACGGATCGTTGAGCTCCGTATAGGTGATGCCGAAAGTCACCTTCCAGTACTCGTCCATCTGCCAGCTGACAGCGCCCTCGCCCTTGCGCTTCGTCCGGATCCTTGCTGGCGCCTCGGGATCGCCGATCGGATAGACATAGCGGTTGTAGTCCGCGGCGCGGAAATCGTCATATTTGAGATCGACCGTGACCGCGTCGTCGACGTCAATATTCGCAAACGCGCCCCAGATGCGCTCGTCGCCGTCCGACTGTTCGGAAAGCGTCGAGAAACCATCCTCCGTCTTCTCGAAGTATCCGCCGACCGTGCCCTTGGGTCCATTGTCGAAGACGTCCTCGAGCCCGACCTGGCCGCGCACGCGGTAGGCCATTGCCGACTTGTTGCGCTGCCCCGATGAAGGCAGGTCCTCGATCGTCAGCCCGCCGTCGAGCGAGCGCGAGCGGCCGAAACCTGGCCCCTTGGAATTGGCGACTTCGGCCTCGAGGAACGTCTTGTCGGAATGGCGGATCTTGATATCGGCGCCGAGTGCACGCTGGTCGGCATCGCCCGTCGTTTCATTCATGCCGGTGACGCCGATGCGCACCTTGTCGTTGATCCAGTGCTGGCCGCGGCCGCCATAGACGTAACCGTCAACGTCGCCGGCAACCGGGGTGTACTCGTACTGGGCGACGACATAGGCCTTGTTGCCGCCCAGAGCGCCGTCGCGCACCGGGCCTGATGTGCCCGCGGTGGACAGGACAGGCCGCTTGAGCAGCAAGGTACCCTGCATGTAGTCGAAGCTGTAGTCTTCGCCATAGCGAAGCGTGCGACGTTCGATCAGCCGGCCGGTGACCGCGTCACGGACTTCGATGGCGATGGTTTCCGAGCCCGCGGTGATGTCCTGCCGCTTCATCCAATAGAACGAGCCGGACCCCAGGAATTCGTCGCGCTGCGGCAAGGTATCGGGCTGTGCCGCATAGAGCGTGGCCTCGGTCTTGCGTTCGCCGAAGCTGGTGGTCTGCGCCGAGCGGTAGACGCCATTCGCGCCATAGAGCCCACGGTCGGACCGGATGAATTCGGTGCCGTTGATGGTGGTCTTGTAGCTGCCCCACATCACCTGGCTGTCGCCGCGCTCGAGGCGGACATAGAACTTGCCCTTGGTCGGCGCGTCCTCGATCGCGGTCGAGTCGTCGCCGTAGACGGGATAGTAGTCGTCCGGATCTAGGCGCCGCAGTAGACTGCGCGGATCCTTGGCGTCGAGATTGCGGAACATCTCGTCGATCGGAGCTTCGCCGGTGTCGCCGGCCGCCGTCAGCAGGTATTTCCCCTTGATCTTGCCCTTGAGATAGTAGGCCAGCCGGCCCTTGGTGTAGATCTTGTCGTATTCGCCGGGACGAACGTCCTCGATATGATCGTCTCCGGTCCGCTTGCCCACGGTGAAATCGGCGAGCGCGACGTAGAACCAGTCATTGTTGGGAATGTTGATCTGGCGGCGGAAATCCAGCGCGCTGTCCTTGCCATCGCCCTGCTTGACGACGCCGACATCGACGTCGTGCTCGCCGGGCGGCAGGATACGCTGGACGATGAAGGCGTTGTCGGGGTCGACGGGAATGATCTCGCCGAGGGCGCGCACCTGATGCCCCGCCGGGACCCGGCGGCCATAAACCGTTACGGCACCACCATTGATCTGGATGTTGCGCAAGGCGGTACGGTCTTCGCCCATTCCAGGTGCGGTCGCCTCGCGCGGCAGCACCGGTGACAGATCCTTCTCGGTGCGGGCGATCGACAACGGCGCGGTTTCGTCGAAACGGCCGTTGGCATCGTAGACACGCAGAAGATAGCGATACTCGACGTCCTTGCCGGTCAGCCGGTCGACTTCCGCCGGCATGGTCCAGCTTGCCTTGCCATTGATGACGACGGGAATGACCGCGCGCGGCTCGTCGCCGGCCCGGTCGTTCGAACCATAGATGCGGATTTCCGAGCGGCTGATGAAGGCGGGGTAGTTGGCGGTCGCCAGGAAGTCGATCTGCTCGCCGGGCCTATAGGCGCGCCGCACCGGCATGGTCGAGATGTTGAGCGTCGGACGGGCATCGAGCCCGTCGAACTTGACCTGGATGTCCACGGCCTTCAGCCCGATATCCGTCTTGCGCTGCGCGTCGATCTGCTTTGCCGCCGGCTTGCGCGGTCCCTTGGCTGCCTGGCCTTGCCGCGCGGTCGAGCTGCGGTCGAGCTGTTCGCCGTCGACGCTGATCGAGAACGGTATGTCGCCGGCATCTTCAGGCGTTTCGCGCTCGGTGTTCTGGCCGGTCTTGACCGTGCCGCCGCTGTTGTTCAACGTCTTGCCATGCAGGCCGGGCTTGCAGCTTTGGTCGATGCAGTCGTCACCACCCTGCGCTTGGACAGGACCACTGAGCGCCAAGGCGATGAAGACGCAGCTGGCCATGAGGCAGGCACGGACGTGGCCATTGACCTGCCGAGCAGAGACATTGGGGATCAGGACGGTGTTCATTGGCCTGTCTCCACGCGCGTTTCAATTCCGAGCCTGTACCGCCCCCCAGCGGCGTTCCATCGTTCGAGAATCTCGGCTTCGAGATGTCGCACGCGCCGTTGCGCAAGATCCTTGTCGGCGCCGGCGTCGACATAGCTCAGCCGCAGCACCGACTGCTCCTTGCCGAGCACGTCGATCAGCTGGTCGAGCCCCTTCGCCCAGTTCGGCTTCAGTGCGACGCCACCGCTTTCAAAGGCTGCGCCCTTGAGGTCGAGGCGGACGACACGGCCGATGCTGGCGCCGAAGTTCAGCTTGGTCATCTTGCCGGCGGTCAGCCGCACGACACGCGGGTTTTCGGTCGTCACGCGATAGCCGGTCGGCAAGGTGCGCTCGTCGAGCTTCATGATGAAGTTCGAGCCGATGCGCTTGTCCGGCATGTCGGCGCAGGCGACGTGGAAGCGCCCATGCTGGTCGGTGGTGATCAGCCGCCCCCTGACGGTGACGACCCGGATGCCCGGCAATCCAGGCTCGCCTTCGTCCTGGTAGCCGTTGCGGTTGAGGTCGTCGAACACCTTGCCGATGATCTCGCCGCAATCGAAGATCGGTTCCGCGATGATCTCGACCCAGGCGCTCGCTTTCGGCGCAAGCGGTTTGCCGGCTTCGTTTGTGGCGATTGCAGTGTTGATATGCCGCCCCGGCCCGGCCGTGCTGAGCGCCACCATCTGCAGCCGGATCTCGACCTTGGCGTTGGGCGCGATGTCCGCGATGGTGAAGCTGACATTGCGCCCGGAGACTTCGGGTGCAGCCTCGGTGCCGTGAACGGTGCCCGAGCCTTCGACGTAGCGGAAGCCGACCGGGATAGTGTCGGTGACGATCACCGGGCCGACATTGCGGGACAGGTTGTTTTCAACGATGATGGTGAACGAGGCCTTCTCACCGATCCTGATCTGCCGGATGTTGGCTTGCTTGGTCAGCTTGAGATCGCTGGGGGAGCCGAGCGGCAGCCCAAGTATGGTACCGCTTTGCGGCGACGCGACCCGAGTGCCGCTCGCCTGGCCGCCTTCGGTGTAGCCTTCCGCCACGGCGGTGTTGCTCACGCCATCGGTGACGCCGGCGGCGGCATCGACGTCCGCGCTGCTCATTGTGTAGGTCGCGGTGAACTGGACACCTGACCCGGGTTCGATCGCAGCCACGCTCGCCGGCGTGAACGCCGACAATGCGTTCGTTCCAGGCTCACCGTCAAAGCTCGGCCCTGCGTCGCTGGGAGCGACGTCGTAGAGCGTGACGTTGCCATTGTTGGTGACGCTGAAGCGATAGGTAATCATATCGCCCTCACTACCAATGACCCCGTCGCCATTGGTGTCGGCGACCGCATCGGCTGTCTTGATCAGCGTCAGACCGGGCGCCGGCTCGATCGGCACGGTCGTCGGGTCGTCGCGACCCGGCAGACGGGGGTCGTCGGAGGGATTGGTGATCGGGTCGCCAGTCGGTGGCTGGCCGGTAGCAGTCGCCTGATTCACCACCTTGCCTGCGTTGATGTCTGCCAGCGTCAAGGCATAGGTGGCCGTTGCCGTGCCGCTCGACGCGCCTTCGCCGGCAGGGGTCAATGTCGACGGCGTCACCGCAAGATTGGTCACCCCGATACGCGTGTCGTCGACTGTCACGCCGGTCAGCGTGACGTTGCCGAGATTGGTCGCGACGAAGGTATAGGTGATGGTGTCGCCGGGATCGGCACGGCCGTTGCCATTGAGATCGTTGATCTCGCCGGCGGTCTTGCTCAGGGCGAGCGACGCCGCCTGCGTCGCGGTCACCGTTGCGGTGTCAGTTGGCGAAGTGGTCGTTCCGGAATGCGCCGACGCAATGTTGACGACGGTCCCGGCGTTGAGATCTGCCTGGGTGATCGTGTAGCTGCCGGTGCAGGTCAGTGAACCCGAGGGGGCAAGACCGCCCAGTGGCAGCGGCGCGCACTCGATGGTTTCCGAAGCGATCTTGTCATCGGCAATCGTGATCGGTTCGGTGATGGTGGTGTTGCCGTTGTTGGTCACGAGGTAGCTGTAGGCAATGATGTCGCCGACCTGGTCGTACGGCTCGCCGGAGGTCACCGTCTTGTCCAAGGTCAGCGCCGGTGCCCGGTTGATGGACGTCGTCGAGGTGCCGGTGCCGGTGACCGGGTCGCCGCCGTTGGGCGTGCCGGTTGCCGTTGCGATGTTGACGAAGGTGCCGGCATCGATGTCGGCTTGGGTCAGCGTGTAGGTGGCTGTGGTGCCGCAAGCAACCGCGGCCGTGCCGGGTGCGAGCGGTGCGACCGGGCAAGCGACCGCTCCACCCAGTTTGGGATCGTCGACGGTGACGGGATCGAGCGTTACATTGCCGGTGTTGGTCACCGCGAAGGTGAACTCGATCGTGTCGCCAATGTCGGGACCGTTGCTGTCCAGGTCATTGATTGCCCCGGCAGTCTTCGTCAGCGCGATCGACGGCGTCTGCGTCGCAGTCGCCGTCTCGCTCGCCGGAAGGGATGTCGTAGTGCCGTCGGTCGCGGTCGCCGTGTTGGTCACCGAGCCATTGTCGATGTCGGCCTGGACGATGGTGTAGCTGGCCGTGCACGTCAGGGAGCCGTTCGGGAGCAGGCCGCCCACCGGCAGCGCCGGGCAGGACACCGATGCGATCTTGTCGTCGGCAACGCTGATCGGCTGGGTGATGGTGGTGTTGCCGCTGTTGGTCACCACATAGCTGTAGGCGACGGTGTCATTCACCGCGTCGTAGGGATCGCCCGCCGTCGCCGTCTTGATCATCGTCAGGCCCGGCGTCTGGTTGATGGTCGTCGTTGCGGTATCGCTGTCGCTTGCCGTGCCGCCGCCAGGCGCGGTGAATGTCGCGGTTGCCGAGTTGACCAGTGCAGTGCCCGCGTTGATATCGGCCTGCGTCACCTGATAGGTCGCAGTGTAGGTCCAGGTTTCGCCGACATCGAGCACGCCAGCCGTTCCGCCGTCACCCGAGCGCGGACCGACCGTTACCGTGCCGCCATTGGACAAGGTGTCGACGATGTCGCCCGTCGGAGGCGTCAGCGAGACATTGCCAAGGTTCTCGACCGTGATGGTGTAGGTCAGTTGGCCCGGCGCGGCGATCGAGTTACGGTCGACGACCTTGTCGACCTGCAGGCGTGGCGCCTGGGTGATCGTCGTTGTTGCGCTGCTGCTTGCGGCTGTCGGCGTCTGCGTGCTGACGACCGAGACCTGGTTGACGCGGTCCGCGCCGGTGTCGATTTCAGCTTGTCCTACGGCATAGCTGGTCGTGTAGGTCCAGCTTTCGCCGACATCGAGCGTCCCGTTTGGCGAAATGCTCTCGCTCGGTCCCGTCAGCACGGCGGTTGTGCCGTTCGGCAGCGTGTCGGTCGGCGTCACGCCGGTCAGGGTGACGTTGCCGGTGTTGGCAAGGGTGATGGTGTAGTTCAGCGTGCCCGGCGCCGAGATCGACGTCCTGTCGACAGTCTTCTCGACCGAAAGACCGGGGTTTGACGAAATCGTGGTGGTGGCGGAGCCGGTTTCCGGGGTGGGCGTCTGCGTGCTGACGACCGAGACCTGGTTGACCCGATCTGCGCCGGCGTCGATCTCCGGCTGCTCGACGGCATAGCTGGTCGTGTAGGTCCAGCTTTCGCCGACATCGAGCGCCCCGTTGGTCGAGATGCTCTCGCTCGGTCCCGTCAGCACGGCGGTGCTGCCGTTCGGCAGCGTATCGGTCGGCGTCACGCCGGTCAGGGTGACGTTGCCGGTGTTGGCAAGAGTGATGGTGTAGTTCAGCGTGCCCGGCGCCGAGATCGACGTCCTGTCGACCGTCTTTTCCACCGAAAGCGCAGGCATGCCGGTGACGTCGGTCGTGGCGGAGTCATTGCCGCTGACGTTCGGGCCTGCCGGCGGGGTGGCCTCGACCGAGACCGAGTTGACCAGATCGGCACCAGCGTCGATGTCGTCCTGGTCCGCAGCATAGGTGATCGTGTAGGTCCAGGTTTCGCCGACATCCAACGCACCATCGGCCGGCAGAACGCTCTCCGTCTCGCCAGTCAGGAGGACGGGGCCGGCCGCGCCGGGCAACGTGTCGTTGGCAGCTATGCCCGTCAGCCTGACATTGCCGGTGTTGTGGACGCGAATGGTATAGGTCAGCGTTCTCGGCGCCGCGATAGAGGTCACATCGACGGTCTTTTCAACTTCTATGTCCGGCACTTCGTTCTCGTCGGTGACCGCCGTGGCCTCCTTCGGAGTAGGCGTCTCGGTCGTGGTCACCGAGGCCGTGTTGACCAGCGTCGTCGGATCGTCGAGGTCGGCCTGGGTGACGGCATAGGTGGCCGTGTAGGTCCAGGTTTCGCCGACATCGAGCTTGTAGTTGGCCGGCAGGATGCTTTCGGTCGGGGCGCTCGGCGTGAGGGTGACGCCGTTCGACAGCGAATCCGTCAGGCTCACCCCGTTCAGTTCGACATTGCCGGTGTTGGTCACCGTGATGGTGTACGTCAGCAGCTCGCCGGCGTTTTCAACCCGGACCTTGTCGACTGTCTTGTCGATCGCGAGCGAATGAAACTGGGTGATCGTGGTGGTGGCCGAATCCTGTGGCGACGGCGTCTGGGAGGTCGTCACCACGACCGTGTTGACCAGATCGGTGCCCGCCTCGATCCGCGCCTGATCCACGCCATGACTCATGGTGTAGGTCCAGACTTCGCCGACATCGAGCACGCCGTTCGCCGAAATGCTTTCGGTCGGTCCGACCAGCACATCGAGGTCGGGCCCGCTGGCGGCAACAGGCGCAATTGTGCCGTTCGGCAACGTGTCGACAGGCGCGACGCCTGTCAGCGACACATTGCCGGTGTTGGTCAGCGTCACCGTGTAGTGCAGCGTCGTCGGACCGGAAATCGTCGTCTGGTCGACGGTCTTGTCGGTCGTGAAGGACGCGTTGCGGGTGATCGTCGTCCTGGCATCGTCGCTGGCCGGCGTCGGTGTCTCGGTCGTGGTCACCGTTGCCGTGTTGGTCAGCGGCGAAGCAGCCGAATTGATCGCCGCCTGATCGACGGTATAGGTCAGCGTGTAGGTCCAGGTCTCGCCGACGTCGAGGTCCGCAGTGGGCGTGACTGTGGCGCCGGTCTGGACAGGGGCGGGCAAGGTCGCCGCACTGCCGTCCGGCAGGGTGTCGGTGACATTGACGCCGGTCAGCGTGACATTGCCGGTGTTGCGGACGGTGATGGTATAGGTCAGCGTTCCAGGCGCCGAAATCGACGTCTGGTCGACGGTCTTGTCGATGACCAAAAGCGGATTGCGTGTGATCGTTGTCTTGGCGTCGTCGCTGGCGGGCGTCGGCGTCTGCGTTGTGGTCACCGTCGCCGTGTTGGTCAGCGGCGAGGCCGTCGAATTGATCGCCGCCTGATCGACGGCATAGGTCAGCGTGTAGGTCCAGGTCTCGCCGACATCGAGATCTGCAGAGGGCGCACCGGTGGCGCCGGTCTGGACAGGGGCCGGCAAGGTCGCCGCACTTCCGTCCGGCAGGGTGTCGGTGACATTGACGCCGGTCAGCGTGACGTTGCCGGTGTTCCGGACGGTGACCGTGTAGGTCAACGTTCCCGGTGCCGAAATCGACGTCTGGTCGACGGTCTTGTCGATGACAAGACTGGGCGCCGCGGGCGTGATCGGCACCAACTTGTCGTCGCCGCCGCTGACTGCGCCGGTGCTCGTCGAGCCATTTGCGGTTGCGACGTTGTCCAGTGGCTGCCGGGCATCGACCTCGGCCTGGGTGACCATGTGGCTGTAGCTGGCGCAGGTTGCCGTGGCGCCGGGCGAAAGCGTCGTTGGTGCGCAGCTCAGCGTTGTCGCTGGCGCCCCGTTCAAGCTGTCGCTAACGGCAAGGCTGGTGATCGTCAGGTTGCCGGTGTTCTGCACGGTGACGCTGTAGGTGATGATCTCGCCCACATCCGCGGTGCCGTTGGCAATGACCGTATCGTCGAGCGCTGCCGTCTTGGTCACTGCCATCCGGCGGGACCGCGGGATCGTCGTCGTGGCCGTGCTTGTGCCGGTGACGATCGGGCCGGCAGGGGGCGTGCCCGACGCTGTCGCCGTGTTGGCGAAGGTGCCGGCGTCGATGTCGGCCTGGGTCAGCGTGTAGGTCGCCGTCGTGCCGCAGGCGGCGGAAGCGCCGGGCGCGAGCGGCGTGACCGGGCAGGCGATGGCGCCGCCGAGCTGCGGGTCGCTGACTGTCACCGGATCGAGGGTGACGTTGCCAGTGTTGCTGACCGTGAAGGCATAAGAGATCGTGTCGCCGGCATCCGGACCATTGCCATCGACATCGACGATGGCGCTTCCTGATTTCGTCAAGGCGATCGACGGCGCGTTGGCAATCGGCGTGGTCGTGGTCGACGGTGGGCTGGTGGTTTCCGGACCGGTCGGAGGCGTGCCGCTGACGGTAGCCGAATTGTTGACGACGCCGGAGTCGATGTCGCTCTGGACGAGGGTGTAGACAACGGTGGCCGTGCCGGTGCCGCCGGGTGCGATGGCTGCTGGTGTGACCGCGAGGTTCGAAACGCCGATACGGGAATCGTCGACATTGACCGAGGTCAGAGTGACGTTGCCGGTGTTGGTGACGGCGAAAGTGTAGGTGATCTTGTCGCCGGCGTCGTTGCGGCCGCTGCCGTTGGAATCGACGATCGCCCCCGCCGACTTGACCAAGGTCAGGGCCGGGTTCGCGGCGATCGTCGTCGTCGTCGTCGATGGCGGGCTCGTAACGGCCGGGCTCTCCGGCGGCGTGCCGGTGGCGGTTGCGGAGTTGCTCGCCGCGCCGGCATTGACCTCGGCCTGTGTGATGGTGTGGACGCCGGTGCAGGTCGCAACCCCACCGGCAGCAAGCGTCGTCGGTACGCAACTGGCTGGCGTGTCGAGCTTGGCGTCGTTGATGACGATGCCGGTCAGCGTGGTGTCGCCGGTGTTGGTCACCGTGAATGTGTAGGGAATCTGGTCGCCGGCGTCTGGACCGTTGCTGTCGAGATCGCTGATCGCCCCGGCTGACTTGGTCATGGATATCGCCGGGGTGCGGGGTGTGTTGGTGAAGACGCAACTGATGTCGTCGCCCTGCACCGGCGTCACGCTGCCGCTGCGCACCGCCCCGCCGGGCAGGACGGTCGTCGACGTGGCATTGGCATTGGTACAGGAGAGCGATGCTCCGTAGCGCCCCTGAGAGTTGACGCTGCCTGGGGCCATGGCTTCGGACACGGTGTAGGCCGTTCCGACCGCTATGTTTGACAGCTGCGCCTGGCCAGTGGCGGTCGAGCCGGTACCGGTCGTGTTGACACTGACAGGGCCATTGGTGCCCGCGATCGATAGCGCGAACTGGTCGCTCGCCGCGAGGCGTACCCCGGTCAGCGCCTTCGTCACCGTGATGCGCGCATCATTGTCGAGGATCGTGTAGGTGGCAGCCGCATTGGCCGTCGCGCCGCAGATCTGCGTGCCCGCGATCGTGTAGGTGGCCGGATTGGGCGTGATCGTCAGGACGATGGTTTCGTTCGGTTCGATCGCCGTATCGTTGAGGATGACGATACCGGTCGCGATGGATTGCGTGCCGTCATAGTCGCCGGCCGGCACCGTGACGTTGAAGGACGCACTGCCGCCGGGGGTCGTGTAGTCGGTGCCGAGCGTCGCCGTGCCTGATACCGTCACCTTGACGATGATCGCGGAGGTCAGCGTGCCGGAAACCCTGATGGTCGGAAGGTTCGCCGTCGGAATGTTCTCGAGGCCGGACTGATTTCCCGGCTGGAACTCGAGATACGGTGTCAGCGTGATCTGGATGTTGTCGAGGAAGTTGCCGTAGGAAATGCCGCCGGAACTGGAAATGGCTTCAAAGCCGAGCGTCTGGATGCCCGAGGTGCCCGTGTATGTATAGGTGCCGGTGCGGGTCGCCCAGGCCGTACTGCCAGTCGAGGACCGCACGATTTGCGTGCGCGTGCCGGTCGGCGTCGGGGCGATGTTGAAATCCATGACGTCGGTGCCGGAGCGGCCCCGATGCGAAAACTGGTAGGCAAACTGTTCGCCGTTGACCAGACAGACGTTCTGGTAGAGCCGGGATGCCTCGGAAGCATTGAGTTCGGCGTGCTGGGTGCCGGCGGCGGATGTCACTCCATTGAAGCCATTTGCCCATAGCTCGATGGAAGGACCGGCCGTGGCGGCAAGGGCGCAGTTGCCGCCGGGAGCCTGACTGGAATGCGTCGTCTCCCAGCCCGGCACTTGGGACGACGACATGATTCGAAAGCAGGCAGTGGAGCCTAGGTTGGGCTGCTCGAAGCTCTGGTTTATGAAGCTGCGTTGCACAGCCTGGGCGGCTGCGGGAGCGGTAAGGCCAACAAGGATAAAGGCGAGCAACGACAGGCACGCTGAGTGCCACCGAATTCCGCATTCAGGTGCCATGGGGGGCTTTGTTTCCTTGGTCTCGTCAGAACGCGAACGAGCAGAGCTGAGGAAACAGAGCGCGCTTCAACCGTCAGTTTCAGTTCGGGCACAACCCGGCTCTCGGCCGGCGTCGCTGCAGCAAACTGCCTACTTGTCTCTGCCTATGATGGCAGAGTGTTGAATGTCACTTGAATCCTTCACCATTCCCGCCGCATTCCCGCCCCCAGGTTGCTGCCGGTCGTGAATCTTCATCGCCTGAAACCCTGAGTCGTGCAACCATGGAGAACCTTTCGGTTCCAGTAAGGTAACTGTCTGTTGCATTGCGGCAACAATTGAGGGTTGTGATAATATATCAGAAATTACGATGCACGCGTTCTGTGGCGCGTCATCATTCCGCAGGCGATGAAGTCCATCGTGCCGCCGACCGGCAATCAGCTGATCTGCATGATCGAGGCGACTTCGCTGGTCGGCGTCATCGCCATGGCCGATCTGCTCTACTCCGTTCAGTCGATCTACAACCGGATATTCGAGATCATCCCGATGCTGATGGTCGCGGTGCTCTGGAACCTGTTCATCACCTCGATCCTGGACGTCGGGCAGGGCGCGCCGCGACCGAAGACCGCGAGCCGATATTCGTGCGCCTCGCGTCCCTGGGCATTCGAGGAATGCTACCGGTCTCCTGCCAAATGCCAAACGACGACTTGGAGAAAAATCAAAGCCCGCGTGGCAAAACCATGCGGGCTTCTTGGGGGCTCTGAAGCGCGACGCATGCGAAGGGACGGCCGCCCCGCGGATCAATCGGGGCATATGCCCTGCGGTCGAGGCGACACCGCTGGCGGCAAGGCCTGCCGCCGTGGGCTCAGTTGATCTGCAGCGTCACAGCGGGATGAAGCTTCTTGAGGTTGGGCAGGGACTTTGCCTGCCACGGGAATTCCGAACTGCCGCGCACGACCAGGCGGACATCGGCATGCTTGCGGACCTCTATGGTGAATTTCGCCAGGAGATTGATGCCGGACGAGTTGAGGAATTCCAGGTCCCGGAGGTCGAGCGAGATCTCGGCGGGCTTCTGCTCGAGCACGTCCAGCATCAAGGCGAGGATCGGGGCATAGGCATCGGAGCCCGAGAGCCGCATGGTGCCGTCGAAGAAGATCTCGCCTGCCTCGGTCCACACGCGATAGTCGTCGGTTCTTATTTCCATAATATGATGTCCGTCAGTTTCTCATCTCCGAGACCGGGATGGTTGCGTAGGTCTCGAGGTGTATGCGGTTGACCGCCTCGGTGGGGCTGAAGATCCATGCCAGCCGGGCGCCATAGTCGCTCATCAGGGTGAGCAGTCCCAGGCCGGAGCCGGTCGCGTCGGCGTCTTCGGCATTGGCTTCGATGCGGCGGATCAGATGGTCGGCCGGGTCGCCCATGGTGATTTCGGCAAGCAGGCGCTGGAAGTCGGCGGCGGAGGCCTCGGCGATGACGTTGGTCACCTTGACCTTGAAGTTGCCCTGCTCCATCGCCGCCTCGACCACGATTTCGCCCGGCTCACGGAACTTCAGCGCGTTCTCGATCAGCTCGTTGACGAGATAGCCGATATTGTGCCGCACCTCCTTGTAGTCGTTGCGCGACGCGTGGAAGGGCAGCGCGAACAGCTCGGCGAAGAAGTCCGAAGTGGTGGCGCAATGGTGCCATTTGAGTTCGAGCGGCCCGTCGAACAGCGTGACGCGGCTGATGCTTTCCCTCATGCCGATGGCAATATCGGCCGGTCCATACAACGTGGTCATGGTCTCACCTGTGCCGCATGACGACGAGCGTGATGTCGTCGTGAATCTTCCTGGCGCCGATATGCTCCATCAGATCCTCTACTATACCGGTCTTGATCTCTTCGGCAGAGCCGCCGTGGCGTTGTCGCGCACTTTCGCACAGGCGATCGAGGCCGAACAACTCGCCGTCCTCGTCCTCGGCCTCGGTCACCCCGTCGGTGTGCAGCACGATTACGTCGCCGCTGTCGAACGGGATGTTGCGGGTGGCGACGAAGGGCGTGATGTCGCGCTCGAGGCCGACCGGAAGCCCGAGGTCGAGCGTGTCGATGCGCTCGACCTCGCCGCCGGCACGCACGACGAGCACTTCCTCGTGCTGTCCCGACAGGGTCATGCGTCCGCCGTCGTAATCCAGGAAGGCCAGCGACAGATGCTTGTCCGAGTTGGTGCGCTCGATGTTCTTGTAGATCGCCCGGTTGAGCCGGTCGAGGAACTGCAGCGGGTCGCCGTCTCCCGTCTCCTGGAGGGCGCGGGCGACCGACTGCACCATCAGCATCAGCACGCCGCTCTCCAGCCCGTGGCCGGTGACGTCGCCGATGCCGACCTTGACCCGCGACCCGTTCTGCAGCACGTCGTAATAGTCGCCGCCGACCTCGTCGGCCGGCCGCATGTAGGCTGCGATCTCCACTTCCGGAATGGCCTCCAGATCGCGCTCCTTCGGCAGCACCATCATCTGGATCTGGCGGGCGACTTCCAGCTCGGCGCCGAGGCGCAGGTTCTCGCTGCGCAGCTTTTCGTTGAGGCTCGATATCTCCTGGTTGGCGTCTTCGAGGTCGCGGGTGCGGTCGTCGACGAGCTGTTCGAGGTGCTCGGTGTTGTAGCTGATCTCCTGCGCCATGCGGTTGAACGCGACGCCGACCTCGCCGACCTCGTCACGCGTTGGAATGTTCACGCGGACCGAATAATCCTTGTTCTGCAGCCGGCGGGCCGCCCCGGCAAGCGCGCTCAGGCCGGCGGTGATGCGCTTGGACAGGCCGAAGACGGCCGCAAACACGATCAGCAGCGAGACCATGATCGCGAGCAGCTGGTAGAGCAGGATGCGGTTGGTCGCCTGCGAGATGCTATTCTGGGCGGCAAACAGCGACGCGTAGATCTCGCGTTCCGGCACCACGATGCCGACGGACATCGCCTGGGCCTGGATCGGCCCGGAGGTCCAGAGATTCGTCTGCTTGAGCTTCTTCAGCACGACAATGTAGGGAACCCCTTCGCCACCCTGGTTCAGCGTGATGTGCTGGACGACGCCGTCATCGTTCTGGTCGAAAGCGAGCGCGGCGATCGCCGGCTGGGTGCTGCCGCCGAGCGAGCGCTCCAGGCCGGTGACGCCTTCGCCGGCCTTGCCGCTCGACGAAACCAGGCCGATGGTCTCTTCGCCCTTGGGATTGATGGCGACCACGTTGCCGTTGGACATGGTCAAGAAGCCGAAGCCGCTGTCGGCGACCCTGACGTTTTCCACGACCTCGGCGAGCTGGTCGAGCGTGATATCGGCGCCGGCCGCACCCGCCACGCCGCTGCGATCGGGAGTCCACAGCGGATGGAAGAAGCTGACGATCAGCTTGCCGGTGATGGCGTCGGTGTAGGGTGCCGTCTGGGTGATGTCGTTGCCGCTGACGCCGCGCGATTCCGGCTTCGCCGCCCATTGCTCCCACGAACCGTAGATGCCCGGGAAGAAGAACTCCCAGAATTCGGCCTTGTTGTGCCCGGGATAGAGCCGATCGAAGGTCTGAGCCTGATCGGTGTAGGGTGCGGTCCTGAAGATCGGCCGCTCCTTGGGCCCGATATAGTACATCTGCAGCTTCGACGAGCCCGTGGTCAGCAGGCTGGGCGCAACCAGGTCGAGGACGGCGCTGTTTTCGATCTCCTCCTGCACAGCCGGCAGCGGCTTGCGGTCCGGGCCGAGCAGATAACCCCAGACGCTGACGACGGAGGGCGCGCCCGGCAGGTTCTGGGCCCAGTCGCCCTGAGCGTTGTAGACCACCGACACCGAGTTCGCGGCTTGGCGCGCCAGCGTCGCGCCGACCTGCTTCTGCCTGTCGGGATTGTCGATCTGCGCCTGCAGCACGCCGGCCAGCGAATTCACGTCCGCATGCACGCGGTCGAGCAGAAGGTCGACGCGGGATGCCGTGGATTCGGCGTAGGAGCGGATATAGGCTTGGTTGGCCTCGGTCAGGCCGGCGCCGACTTCGGAGGTAGCGTCCTCGGAGAGCCGCTGGACGTTCCACAATGCCAGGCCGCCGCTCATCAAAAGGTCGAACAGCACGGCGCCGCCGACGACCAGAACGAACTTCGCCCGGAAGGAGCGCAACCCGAATCGCGGCGTCTCCTCGGCGGGGGCGCTCATGACGGCTTGCGCCCGGATGCGGCCCAGATCGGCCACCCAGCATAACCCTTCGGGTGAAGGGCGGCGTAGATGTGATCCCGGAAGCCCTGGCGGAAGCGCTTGACGAACTCCGGCGAATCGCCGCGCTTGGCGGCCATGTCGCCGGCGTATACGTCCTCCCAAGCGGCGATGACGTCGGCGAAGTCGTTCGGGTCGCCATCGAGGTTCGTCACCATGAACTGCTCGACCCTGATGTCCTCGAAGCCGGCTTCGGCGAGGTAGCGCCGGCTCTTCGGCCCCAGTTCCACGTCCATCTCGAAATGCTCGAACAGCCTGGCGACCTCGTTGTAGGTCCACTGTATGCTTTCTGCACGCGGTTCGCCCAGGCAGTGCGAGTTCTTCTCGTTGGTGATGTAGACGCGCCCGCCGGGCTTGCAGATCCTGAGCAGTTCCTTGAGGATGAGATCCGGCCGGTTGAAGATCTGCAGCGAGTGTCGGCATGTCACCAGGTCGAACTGGTCGTCGTCGAGCAGCATTTCCGACGCATCGCCATAGGTATATTCGATGCCGCGGACGTCGAATTCCTCCGCCACCTTGCGCGCGTAGGCCAGGCTGGAGCGGGAATGGTCGAGCGCCACGATGCGCGCCGGCTCGAACTCCTTCTGCACCAGCATGGCGAAGTCGCCGATGCCGCAGCAGATGTCCGCCATGGAAATCCCCGGACGCATGCCGTGCCGTTCGAGTATCGAGCGCTCGTGTCGCCAGGTCATCTTCGTCTGCGTCCGCAGGATCGGGATGAAGCCGCCTTCCTCGAGGAAGCTCTGCCCGGGATAGAAGGCGCTGTCATATTCCTCGACCGTGATGTTCGGCTCGATCTTGCTCAGCCGGCTGAACTTGCGTGTCGTCCAGCCGACCACACTCGAGGTGACGACCACGAATTTGAGGTCGGGCCGCATCCGGCAGGCATCGACGATGATCCTCGAGAAGGCATGGAACGCGACGTTGTTCATCTGCGCCAGGCGCCGGACGTTGAGGTATAGTACGCCTCGTACGCGGTCTATGGCCTCCTTGAGCAGGCTGAGGCTGGGGGCGAGTTCGTCGATCGACTGGGGTCTCACGCTCCCCGAGAGCGTGAACTCCTGGCTGTTCATGTCGTATTGTGCCCGGAACCGGGAAGAATGCGGGCTCAATGTGCGGAACCCCCGAGCGGCAAGTCGACCACGAGCGCGATCCTGTCCTGGCCGGATGTTTCGAGCCACAACGCGGCCTCGTAGTCGACGGCCAGTTCGAGCAGCACCATATCCCGGCTCGGCGCGGTGTCGCCCGACAGCGAATTGAGATAGCGCTGCTGTGCGTCGGCACTCTGCGCCTGCAGGATCGCCTTTTCGTAGAACTGACGCTCCTCGCTTGTGCAGGCGAATGCCAGCTCGATGCGGTCGATGTGGGCGTGCCGGGAAACCTTGCACGCGATCACGCCCCCCGGATGTCGGGTCCGGAAGGCGACCTCCAGCAACTCGTTGAAGGCTGATGAGAACAGATTGGAGAACAACACCGAATCGGGCCGGTTATGGCTGATGGCCCTGGCCACGTAGTTCGAAATGTAGTCGCAGTTCATCCAGTTCGACAGGAATGCGGTCACGTCCATGTCGAGCTGGATCATCCGGCCGAACTCGCGTTCGGGACCTGGTTGTTGGGGTGCGGCATCTGCCGACATTGATATCCTCGCCGGATAGGGTGGATGCCGTGACGCAGACGATCCGCGATCCTGACATGAGCACCGGTTCGATTTTTCCGTTGTCCCGACAGGGCCTGCCCGTCGCATGCGACAGCGGCCATGCCAGGTCGGTGATGACTATTGGAAGGCTCGATCTTCCTCCGTGGCAACCAGCCTAACCCCCGAACGCTTTATAAATTCCCGTGTCGGCTGCGCCCCCTGGGCGCGGCCAAGGAAATTGCCCTGCAGGCAGTCGCAGCCTTCGTCGACGAGCCAGCGTGCCTGGGCGGCCGTCTCGACCCCTTCCGCGGTCACGCTGATGCCGAGGCCGTGCGCCAGGCCGATGATGGAGCGGACAATCGTCTGGCTCTTGCGGTCCGTCGCCAGCTCGTTGATGAAATACTGGTCGATCTTCAGCGTGTCGAAGGGGAAATTCTTGAGATAGCCCAGCGATGAATAGTGGGTGCCGAAATCGTCGAGCGAGATGCGGATGCCGAGTACGTTCAGCGTGTTCAATGTGTCCAGGTTGTCGACGGTCTGTTCGAGTAGCACCGTCTCGGTGATTTCCAGTTCGAGCCGGTCCGCCCGGATGCCGACGTTGTCGATGATCTGCGCGACCGTGTCGGTGAGCGTGCCGCTCAGGAACTGCGCCGGCGACAGGTTGACCGCCACAGTCAGCGAAGGCGGCCAGCTCATCGCCTGGCGGCAGGCCTCTTCGATGACCCAGGCGCCGATGTCGTCCATCAGGCCGTCGGCCTCGGCGATGGGGATGAACACGCCCGGTGGTATCAGGCCGATTTCCGGATGGTTCCATCTGAGCAGGGCTTCGAAGCCGACCACGGTCTTCGGCGGCCGGATCAGTGGCTGGTACTCGAGATAGAGTTCCTGCCGCTCCAATGCCATGCGCAGGCTGCGCCTGAGGTTTTCGCGCTGCTCGAGCAGCAGCATCATCGAGCGGTTGAAGACCCGCGCGCAGCCGCGTCCGTCGCGCTTTGCGGCATAGAGGGCGATGTCCGCCGCCTTCATCAGCTCCTCGTTCTCGGTGCCGTGTTGCGGCCCGAAGGCGATGCCGATGCTGGCGCCGACGAAGAGCGGGATGTCGTTGATGATGAAGGGCGCCTTAAAGGCGTCGACGATCGCCTGTGCGAGGCGTTCGGCCTCGCCCGGCTGCTGCTTGCCGGTCTGGATGACGGCGAACTCGTCGCCGGCATATCGGTATGCGCTCTCGCCCGTGCCGAGCGCGCCGCTGATGCGGTTGGCGGCGAGCTGCAGCAGCGTGTCGCCGGTGCCGTGCCCGAGCGTGTCGTTGACCGACTTGAAGTCGTCGAGGTCGATCTGGAGCAGGGCGGGACGGTCCCCCGACCTGTCGATCTCCGTCAGTATCTGGCGCAGCCTTTCGCCGAACTGCCGCCGGTTCTGCAGGCCCGTCAGGGCGTCGTGCGTTGCCTGGTGCAGCAGCTTGACGTGCTCGGCCTCCTTGTCCGCGCTGCCCTGTTCTGCGCCCGCTCCGGACAGCTCGAGAATGCCGATCCCGTCTACGGCCTTGAAGACAAGGACGCGCCGGGGGTCCCGGCCATGTCCGCCCAGGTCGATGATCGCCGGCACGCCGTGTCGCGGAACCAGTTGCAGGGCGTCCCCTGCCGCGGTCTCGGTGAGTTTCGGATAGATGTCGCGCAGATGTGCGCCCGCCGAAGCCGGGTTGCCGTGAACGTCCCGGAGCCCGGCGGCATGGCCGGTCAAGCGGAAATCACGACCGTAGAACGACACGATATCGGGCGTGTCGGCCAACAATCCCTGAAGCCGCACGTCGGTCGAGGGCAGGTCGGATGCACTTCCTCCCCTGCTTCCCCTGCCTTGCGCGCCCCGCACGTTCGCAAGCCAACGTCTCAAGCGGTACAAGTCCGCATCTCCTTACCGCTACGGAAGGCAAGCTACCACAACAGCGTAAGCCGTGGCAAACGCTTGCCGGTTGCTGTTCACAGCGTGACGACGGCTGGCGCCGTGGGCATGGCCGGCATGCGGCCGGTTGCGCGTCCTGCTGTCGGGCCGCCGGCAGGGACCTCGGTGGACCCTCGGGCACGGCCGGTCAGCTGCAACCGCTCGTTGCCCGCACCGTTGCCGTCTATCGGCCTCGTATTTGAATGAAAGATATATTGGATAATATAGGCCAAATTTACCATCATCAAAAAGTCGCCCATCCTACATATCACTATATATGCACCGAGTTTCCCATTGGTTGCAATTGTCGCTGTGGCACTGTTCTGTCGGACAACAAAACAGGGGATAGGGCGATGGCGACGACCGGCTCGCAGTTCGGCAACAATTCTGGTGAGATCGAGGGCGGCCTGGCGCTGTCCGGCAACGGAAAGTCGGGTGGCGGCAACGAGCTGCTTCTGGCGCAGGCCGAGGGCCAGCAGCAACTGCCGGCGGCCCAGGCCGAACCGGTGCCGGTCGATGCCGGTTCCGGCCAGCCGGCGCAGGCGCCCCAGCCGCAGGCTGCCGCGCCCGCCGCGGCGACCCCGACCGAATATGCCGCCGACGCCTCCAACGTGGTGCGGCTGCCGGCCAATGTTTCGGTGGACAACATCCGCGTCGACGGCGCCAACCTGGTCCTAGAGCAGGCCGACGGCAGCGTCATCGTCATCAAGGACGCCGCGGCCAACGTGCCCACCTTCATCCTCGGCGATGTCGAGCTGCCCCGCGTCGCGCTGATCGCGGCGCTCGAATCCGCCGGCGTCGACGTCGCTTTCGGTCCCGACGGCGCGATGTCGGCCGCTCCCGGCTCGGCCAACAGCTCCGGCGGCAACTTCGAGGCCCCGGTCGGCGGCATCGGCGACGGCTTCAACCTCAGCGCCCTGCTTCCGCCGACGGCACTGCAGTTCCCCGAATTCGAGCGGCGCGAGCTGTTCCCGACGGAGCGCAAGAATGGCGAGCCCGCAATCAACTTCGAGCCCGGCACGACCCTCGGCTCGGGGATCGTGGACGAGGCCGGTCTGAAGACCAATGGCTCCGTCGGTTCCGATCCCGATTCCGACAGGGAGTTCCACCAGGGCACGTTTACCCTTTCCGACCCGGACGGCCTGAGCGATCTGGAAAGCCTGACGATCAGTGCCGCCGACGGTAGCAATCCCGTCACCATCCCGATCTCCGGTCTGGTCGGCGCGACCTTTGCTGGCGAGCACGGCACCCTGACGATCACCGGCTATGATCCGGTCACCGGCGTGGTGACCTACAGGTACGAGCTGACCGAGCCGACGCAGGATGGCGCTGGCGCCGAGACCGACGTCTTCAACCTGGTGGTCTCCGACAGCGATGCGTCTTCCGCACCCGCCACGTTGACGATCAACATTGTCGACGACGTACCTGATGTCGACATTGTCGATGGCCCGAGCACGGTTGCGGAAGGTGCGACGCTGAACGGCGACTGGACCTTGACCGAGGGCGC
>NZ_JBNPXB010000027.1:0-33752 GCF_050433525.1 Aminobacter sp. BE322
CGGCGAGATCATGACCATGCCCGGCCTGCCCAAGGTCCCCTCCTCCGAGAAGATCTTCCTCAACGAACAGGGCCAGATCGAAGGCCTGTTCTGAGACGACGCTCCCAGGCGCTCCATCCCACCCTCCTGTCCCCCCAGGCCCGGAGCGCCCTTTAAGGCCTGACACCGTGTGTCAGGCCTTCTTTCTTTCCGGTCCCATGTTCGACGCTTCGCCGCTTACGCGATCACGCGCGGCACCCGTCACGTGCGCCGGTCAAAACGCCTTCACTTCATTGTGTGTATGAGGTGAGCCGCAAACGACCTTAAAGGCTACCCGTGCTGGAACGTGGTCGATCCGCTCGCGCGTCCGGCAGCTTGTACAACGGGAACCTGCCGGACGGCCTGGCCGGCGCCTCCACCCACGTCGAGAGTGGCGATTGACATGGAATGCTGCACTGCACATATAATAACCGACCAGTCGGTAATTAATTCGCAGGCAGCGAGGTGCGGGACCGTGGCACGCCCGAGGACGATCGATCAGGACGACATTCTTGACGCGGCAGAGACCGTTGTGGTGCGCGATGGCGCCGCCCAGCTGACGCTGGACGCGGTGGCGGCGCAGGCGGGTATCAGCAAGGCGAGCGTCATCTACGACTACAAATCCAAGCAACAGCTGATCCGTGCGGTGATCCAGCGCCGCGTCCGGATGGAAAACGAGCGGGTCCAGGCCGCGACGTCCGCGTTCGGCACGGCCCCCGATGCCGCGATCCACGGCCTTATCGCAGCTGCCGCCGACGGCCCGCCCGACGATCTGCGCGCGGTGGCGGTCAACCTCGTCTCGGCGTTGGCGCATGACGCGGAGTCTCGCGGGATCATCGAGAAGGCCTATGAGCGGACGATCGCCAGCTTGGCTGCAGGATCGACGAATCCGCGGGGCGCCATCCTGGCCTTCCTCGCGCTCGAAGGCCTGAAGAGGCTGGAACTGCACAAGCTGCATCCCTGGTCCGAGGCCCAGCGCGCAAGCATCCTTCAAGACATCGGCTGGCTGGTGGAGGCCGATCAGCTGAGTACCCCTCGCGACGGCCCGCCCGACGCCGGCTGACAGGCCGTCATCCCCCTAAAACCACTACTTCGAAGCAGTCGCCGTTTCGGCAAACATCAACCTTTCTCCGGATTCCCCCAAATGAAGATTCCCGCCTTGCCGTTGAAGCTCGTCGCGGCCGCCGCCCTCCTAGCCTTTGTCGCCGGTTGCGGCGAGGCAGAGAGTTCGGCCGAGTCCCGGCCCGCCCCGCCGCCGCCCGGTGTCAGCGTCGTCGAAGTCGTTCCCGAGACCCTGCCGATCCTGAACGAGCTGCCGGGCCGCATCGCCCCCACCCGCATCGCCGAGGTGCGGCCGCGCGTGTCCGGCATCGTGCTCGAGCGCGTCTTCGAGCAGGGCAGCATGGTGGAGGAGGGCGACGTGCTCTACCGCATCGACCCGGCCCTGTTCCGTGCCCAGGTGGCGAGCGCCGAGGCGACCTTGCAGCGCGCGCAGGCCGTGCAGTTGCAGGCACGCCAGCAGGCCGACCGGCAGAGCGAGCTGCGCGAGCGCAACGTCTCCAGCGGCCAGCAGCTCGACAATGCGCTTGCCGCACTGGCGCAGGCCGATGCCGACGTGGCGATCGCCACCGCGGGCCTCGCGACCGCCAAGCTCAATCTCGACTATGCCGAGATCAAGGCGCCGATCTCGGGCCGCATCGGCCGCGCCATGGTCACGGAGGGCGCACTGGTCAGCGCCAACGGCCCCGAGAGCCTCGCCACCATCCAGCAGATCGATCCGGTCTATGCCGACTTCACGCAGTCCTCGAACGAACTGCTGCGGCTCAGGCGCGCGCTCGAGAACGGTGCCGTATCGAACGCCGAGGAAAGCGGTGCGCGCGTCACGCTGCGGCTCGACGACGGCAGCGAATATGCCCATCCCGGCAAGCTGTTGTTCCTCGAGGCCGCAGTGGACGCGACCACCGGACAGGTGACGCTGCGTGGCGAGTTCCCCAATCCGGAAGGCGACCTTCTGCCCGGCATGTATGTGCGCGTGCAGATCCAGCAGGGCGTCCAGCAGAACGCCGTCGCCGTTCCGCAGCAGGCGATCCAGCGCGACACCGGCGGCCGGGCGCAGGTCTACGTCGTCAACGACAAGAACGTGGCTGAACTCCGCACCGTTCGAGTCGGGCGCGTGGTCGGCGACCGCTGGGTCGTCGAGGAGGGCCTGAAGGCCGGCGACAAGGTCATAGTCGAGGGCTTCCAGAAGGTCAGGCCGGGCGCCCCGGTCGCCGTCCAGCCGTGGAAGGCTGCGGCCTCCGCCCCAGCAACCGGCGACAGCCGCCCGACCGGGCCGAACAGCACGCCCAAGGCCGGCTAAGGAAACGAAAAATGCCCCAGTTCTTCATCGATCGACCCATCTTCGCATGGGTCGTGGCGATCTTCATCATGCTCGCCGGCGTGATCGCCATTCCGTTCCTGCCGGTGGCGCAATATCCCAACGTGGCGCCGCCCCAGGTCACCATCTCGGCGAACTACGCGGGTGCTGCGCCCGAAGACATCTACCAGAGCGTCACGCGTCCCATCGAGGAAGAGCTGAACGGCGTCGAAGGGCTGATGTACTTCGAGTCGACCTCCGATTCCTCGGGTATGATCAGCATCACGGCGACCTTCGCGCCGGGTACCGACAACGGCCAGTCGTCGATCGACGTGCAGAACGCGGTGCGCCGTGCCGAGCCGCGCCTGCCGCAGGTCGTCAAGCAGGTCGGCATCCGCATCGAACAGGCCGGCACCGGCTTCCTGATGATGGTCGCGGTGACCTCGACGGACGGTTCCCTCGACGTCGTCGGCCTCGGCGACTATCTCAGCCGCAACGTGCTCAGCGAAATCCGGCGCATCGACGGTGTCGGCAGTGCGCAGCTGTTTGCGACCCAGCGCGCGATGCGCATCTGGATCGACCCCGACAAGATGGTCGGGCTCAAGCTCACGACCGACGACATCACCAACGCGATCCGCTCGCAAAACGCACAGGTCGCCGCGGGCCGCATCGGCGCCGACCCCAATCCGATCACCCAGCAGATCTCGGCCACCGTCCTGGTCAAGGGCCAGCTGACTTCGGCGGAGGAATTCGGCTCGATCGTGCTGCGCGCCAATCCCGACGGCTCGTCCGTCCGCCTGTCGGACGTCGCGCGCATCGAAGTCGGTGCCGAGAACTACAATTTCTCCACCCGCCTCAACGGCAAGCCGAGCGCCGCAATCGCCGTGCAACTGTCGCCGACCGGCAACGCGCTTGCCACCTCCGAGGCGGTGCGGGCGAAGATGGACGAGCTTGCGCGCTACTTCCCTTCGGGCATCGAATACGCCATCCCCTATGACACCTCGCCGTTCGTCAAGGTCTCGATCGAGAAGGTGATCAGCACGCTCGTCGAGGCGGTGCTGCTCGTCTTTGCGGTGATGTTCCTGTTCCTGCAGAACTTCCGCTACACGGTCATCCCCACGCTTGTGGTGCCCGTGGCGCTGCTCGGAACCTGTGCGGTGATGCTCGCCACCGGCTTCTCGATCAACGTGCTCACCATGTTCGCCATGGTGCTTGCGATCGGCATCCTGGTCGACGACGCCATCGTCGTGGTCGAGAACGTCGAGCGCATCATGGCCGAGGAAGGCCTGTCCCCACGCGAGGCCACGCGCAAGGCGATGAAGCAGATCTCGGGTGCGATCATCGGCATCACCGTGGTGCTGACGGCCGTGTTCGTGCCGATGGCATTCTTCCCGGGCGCGGTCGGCGTCATCTACCGGCAGTTCAGCCTGACGATGGTGGTGTCGATCCTGTTTTCCGGGTTCCTGGCACTGTCGCTCACGCCGGCGCTCTGCGCCAGCTTCCTCAAGCCGATCGGCAAGGGCCACCACGAGAGGAAGGGCTTCTTCGGTTGGTTCAACCGTGGCTTCGACCGAACGACGCGCAGCTACACGTCAAGCGTCGGCTGGGTGGTGAAGCGCGCCGGCCGCTTCATGATCATCTACCTCGCGCTGCTCGCCGGTCTCGGCTGGGCCTTCATGCAGCTGCCCACGTCCTTCCTGCCCAACGAGGACCAAGGCTACCTGATCGTCGACATCCAGGGGCCGCCGGAATCGAGCAGCAACCGCACCGGCGCGATCGCCGAGCAGGTCGAGAAGGTGTTCATGGGCGAGGAAGCGGTCGACCGCATGATCGTGGTGCGCGGCTACAGTTTCTCCGGCGCGGGCCAGAATGCCGGTCTCGCCTTCGTCACGCTGGACGACTGGAGCGAGCGCGGCGAAGAGAACTCGGCCGCCGCCATCGCCGGCCGTGCGAACAAGGCGCTGTACCAGATGAAGGACGCGGTCTCGTTTGCGCTGTCGCCGCCGCCGATCCAGGGCCTCGGCACGTCCAACGGCTTCACCTTCCGTCTGCAGGACAGGTCGGGCCGTGGCCAGCAGGCGTTGCTCGCAGCGCGAGACCAGCTGATGGCGGCCGCCGCCAAGAGCGAGATCGTCACCGGCGTGCGCGTCGAGGGCATGCCCGATGCCGCCCAGGTCAATCTCCTGATCGACCGCGAGAAGGCCAACACCTTCGGTGTGACCTTCGCCGACATCAATTCGACGATCTCGGCCAATCTCGGCTCGGCCTATGTCAACGACTTCCCGAACGCCGGCAGGATGCAGCGCGTGACGGTGCAGTCGGACGCAGGCCGACGCATGCAGACCGAGGATCTTCTGAACCTCAACGTCCGCAACGCCCATGGCGGCATGGTTCCGCTGTCTTCCTTTGCCGGCGTCGAGTGGCAGAAGGGACCGGCCCAGATCGTCGGCTACAACGGCTATCCATCGGTGCGCATCAGCGGTCAGGCCGCCGCCGGCTACTCATCGGGTGCCGCCATCGCCGAGATGGAGCGCCTGGCCGGAGAGCTGCCCGCCGGCTTCGGCTACGAATGGACCGGCCAGTCGCTGCAGGAGATCCAGTCAGGTGCGCAGGCCCCTGCACTGATCGGACTCAGCATCCTGTTCGTGTTCCTGCTGCTCGCGGCACTCTACGAAAGCTGGTCGATCCCGATCTCGGTCATCCTGGTCGTGCCGCTGGGCGTGCTAGGCTCGGTGCTCGCGGTCATGTACATGGGCATGCCGAACGACGTCTACTTCAAGGTGGGCCTGATCGCGATCATTGGCCTTTCGGCCAAGAACGCGATCCTGATCATCGAGTTCGCCAAGGACCTGCGCAGGGAAGGCATGTCCCTTGTCGATGCGACGATCGAGGCGGCCAAGCTGCGCTTCCGGCCGATCATCATGACCTCGCTGGCCTTCAGCCTGGGCGTCGTGCCGCTGGCGATAGCCACCGGCGCCAGTGCCGCCAGCCAGAATGCCATCGGCACGGGCGTGCTGGGCGGCATGATCTCGGCGACCGTGCTCGCGGTCTTCTTCGTGCCCGTCTTCTTCGTGTTCGTCATGAAGCTGTTCGGCCGCGGCAAGACCCAGTTACAGGCAGCCGCGCCGGAAGCGGTGCAGGTTCCGGCCGAATGAACGAGCGAGGCAGGGAGCCGGCCGCCCGCTTGCCGGCTCCATCGCCGGATGCCGACCCGAAGCTCCGGCTCTATCGCGCGGCGGTCGCCGTTGCCCTGGAGCAGGGCTTCGGCAAGGTCACGCTCGACGCCGTCGCCCGCGAGGCGGGCTTCAGCAAGGGTGGCCTGCTGCATCATTTCGCCAGCAAGAACGAGCTGATCCGGTCGATGCTGGCGCACTATTCCGACCCGGCGAACGGACAGGACCAAGGGGACGTCGGCGTCGACCCGCTCGCGGTTGCAGCTCTCGTCGCAGCGGCAGAGGACACCTCGCTGCTGGAGGCGATCAGCGACAGCCTCGATGTGGCGACGGCTTACAAGCCGGAGGCTTGCACAGGGGAAACCGGCCCGGAGCTCGCACGCAGCTTGGTCAACAGGCTTCGGCTGCGCGGCGCCTGACAAGCGGGGACGTCGCGCAGTCGCAAGAAGAAGGCCCCGCTCCTCGAGAGCGGGGCTTTTTCGCTTGAAGACCGATGCCGGTCGCTATGCGGCGCGGGTGCTTGTCGCTTCGAAGCCGTATTCCATCGAAGAATCGGCGATCACGTGCCACAGGCTGTCGGCAAAGCTGGTGAAGACCAGCATGTTGTAGACCGGATGGCCGTCGGAGCCGTCGGCGTCGCGCCAGAAGTTGACGGCGGTATGGTCGACCGAGGTGTTGGCCGCAGTGCCCACGGGAAAGACGCTGTCATGCAGGTCGAGCGACGAGAACTTCGCAATCACATCGCGCGCCCGTGGGCCCGAAACACGGATCAGGCAGCGGCCGTCGCACTGGTCCGACAGCGAAGCCACGCCCGCGAATGCCTTGTTCATGGCGTCGAGCTGGGCAGCCTCGTCGCTGCGCGGCGCAAAGACCGTGAACTGGTCGGGACCCGACCAGATCAGGGCGGCGCCCTTGCCGGCGACGGCCTTGGGCGAAGCCGGCGGCTCGACGCCGAACAGCTTCTTTGCCGCCTTGGCTGTGTCGGCGGCCTTGCCGCGACGGGCCATCACCTGCATCAGCACGAGGTCGCGCACTTCGGTGAGCGTGACGCCCGCCGCCGCAGCACCTGTCGCGCCGTGACGCCCGAGAACGAGGGCCTTGGCGAGCGGCGTCTGGGTGTTCCAGGAAAAATCAGCCACGCTGGCGCACTCCCTCGGGATCGTAGAAGACAGGATTGCAGATCTCGGCCTCGTAGTCCTCGCTCCGCAGCGGATCGAAGATGCGGACGATCTCGCCGATGCGCTCGCGTCCGCGCTCGACCAGACCGAGGCCGATCCACTGCTGCAGCATCGGCGAATAGCAGACCGAGGTGACATAGCCCTGGTCGGTTTCGGGACCGGCGATCGCGCCCTTGGGCATGACATGGGCGCCCGAGCGCAGCCGGCGCTTTGCGTCCACCGGCTTGATGCCGACGACGACCTGGCGGTCGGGCGCGGTCAGCGCCGGCCGGCCGGCCATGACGCGGCCGATGAAGTCCTTCTTCTTGGACATCATCTTGCCAAGGCCGAGATCGTCGGCGGTCGTCGTGCCGTTGAGCTCGGGACCGGCGACGTGGCCCTTCTCGATGCGCATCACGCCCAGCGCTTCGGTGCCGTAAGGCGTGACGCCATAGGGCTTGCCGGCGATCATCAAATTCTCGGCCATCGCCGCGCCGTAGCGCGCCGGCACCGAGATCTCGAAGGCCATTTCACCTGAGAACGAGATGCGGAACAGGCGGGCGACAACGCCGCCGCGCAGCTTGACCTCGCGAGCGCCCATGAAGGGGAAGCCTTCGTTGGACAGGTCCTCGCTCGGATCGACCAGCGCCTGCAGGAGCTTGCGCGTGTTCGGGCCGGCGATCGAGAATTGCGCCCACTGGTCGGTGGCTGACGACAGCTGCACGTCGAGTTCGGGCCAGAGCACCTGGCGGCAGAATTCGAGATGCGCCATGACCGGGCCGGCCTTGGCCGTGGTGGTGGTCAGGAAATAGTGGTCCTCGGCGAGGCGCGAGGTCGTGCCGTCGTCCATGACGATGCCGTCCTCGCGCAGCATCAGGCCGTAGCGGGCCTTGCCGACACCAAGCGCGGAGAAGGCGTTGATGTAGACGCGGTCGAGGAACGTGCCGGCGTCTGCACCGCGCACGTCGACCTTGCCGAGCGTCGAGACATCGCAGAAGCCGACGCTGTTGCGCACGGCGAGCACTTCGCGCGTCACCGATTCCAGCCAGTCCTTCTCGCCCGGCTGTGGATACCACTGCGCGCGCTTCCAGAGACCCGTGTCGACGAAGACCGCGCCACGGGCGGCTGCCCAGTGATGCGATGGCGTGAGCCGCCAGGCATGGAAGTTCTCGTCGCGGTGGTGGCCGGCGAGCGCGCCGATGGCGACCGGCGCGTAAGGCGGCCGATAGATTGTCGTGCCGGTCTGCGGGATGGTGCGGCCGGTGGCGTCCGCCATGATGGCGAGGCCGGTGATGTTCGAGGTCTTGCCCTGGTCGGTCGCCATGCCGAGGGTGGTGTAGCGCTTGAGGTGCTCGACGCTCTCGAAGCCCTCGCGCTGCGCCAGCGTCACGTCGGAGGCGGTGACGTCGTGCTGGAAGTCGACGAAGGCCTTGCCCTTGGCCTTGACCTGCCACAGCGGCGAGATCGCATAGGCCTCGTCACCGGCCTCGGCTGCGTTGCCGGCATTGCCGGCGGCACCGCATTCGGCGGCAGCCGCGGCGCCCGCCGCATGGCCGTCCCGCAGGCAGGCGCCGAGCGAGAACTCGCCATTGGCCGCACCGGTCAAGCGCATGCCCTTCGGCGCATCGCCCGGTACGAAGGCCGCGATGTCGTCGCGCCACACCGGCTTGCCGCGATGGAAACAGGAGAGGCCGACATTGGGGTTCCAGCCGCCCGAGACGGCCAGGCAGTCGGCGTCGATTTGCTGGGTGCGGCCATTGCCGTCGGTGACGATGACGGCGCGCACGCCGTCGACGCCGCCCTTGACGTCGGAGACACCACCGGAAATCACCCGCAGGTCCGACAGTTCGGCAACCGCCTGGTATTCGGCAGGCACCTTGCCGCGCGGATCGATGACGGCAGCGATGTCGCCGCCGGCCTGCTGGATCGCCTCGACCGTGCGCCAGCCGTCGTCGTTGTTGGTGAACAGCGCCACCTTGCGGCCCGGCATCGCGGCGAAGCGGTTGACATAGGTGCGCACGGCGGACGCCATCATCACGCCGGGACGGTCATTGCCCGGGAAGACGATCGGCCGTTCGATGGCGCCGGCGGTGACTACCGAGCGCTTGGCGACGATGCGCCAGACGCGCTGCCGCACCTGGTGCGGACCCGGCACATGCACATGGTCGTTGACGCGCTCGAGCGCTGCGTGGACGCCGCCGTCATAGACGCCGAACAGCGCCGTGCGGGTCAGGACGCGGACATTGGGCAGGCCTGCGAGTTCGTCGCTGGCGCGGCGCACCCACTCCTCGGCATGCATGCCGTCGATCTCGCCGCCGTCGCTGAGCAGGCGTCCGCCGACACGGCTGTCTTCCTCGACCAGGATGACGCGCGAACCCGCGCGGCCGGCGGCGAGCGCCGCCGAAAGACCGGCCGGGCCGGCACCGACGACCAGCACGTCGCAATGCGCCCAGGCCTTGTCGTAGTGGTCGGGATCAGGCAGCTCGGCGCTCTTGCCGAGGCCGGCGGCGCGGCGGATCAGCGGCTCGTAGATCTTCTCCCAGAACTTCGCCGGCCACATGAAGGTCTTGTAGTAGAAGCCGGCGACGAAGATCGGCGCGGCCAGCTGGTTGATCGACATGAAGTCGCGGCGCAGCGACGGCCAGCGGTTCTGGCTGTTGGCGATCAGCCCGTCATAGAGCTCCTGCGTGGTCGCGCGGGTGTTGGGCTCCTTGCGGGCGCCGGTGCGCATCTCGACCAGCGCGCTCGGCTCTTCCGAACCGGCGGTGATGATGCCGCGCGGGCGATGGTACTTGAACGAACGCGCCACCAGCTTGACGCCGTTGGCAATCAGCGCCGAGGCCAGCGTGTCGCCGGCGAAGCCGGTCATCGTCTGGCCGTCGAAGGAAAACTGCAGCGGTGCCTTGCGGTCGATGAGGCCGCCGCTGCGCAGGCGGTGCGACTGGCTGGCCGAGGCGGCCTGGCTGCGTGCGCTGGCGGCGCTTTCCACTGCGGCCGTCCTGCCGAGCGACTCGGATTGGGAATAGCCCGACATGGTCACTCTCCTGCCTGCGCCGGCTTGGCTGCGCCAGCACCTGGGGCCGCCTTCACCGATATGAATTCGTGGGTCACCGTGTTGCGCTCGGCGATGAGCCAGGAGCGGCAGCCGCCGCCGTGGTACCAGTACTCGCGCATGACCCCGGCCACGTTGTCGCGCAGGTAGACGTAATCGTAGAAGGCGTCCTCGACGAGTTCGGGGCTATCGCCGCCGTCGATGGCGAAGGTGGGCCGCTTGGGCGAAGCGTCGCCGAGATAGGTGAACTCGCCGTTCTCGCGTTCGCCGCAGAAGGGACATGCAATACGCATTTCCGGGAATCTCGCTTTCAGTGCAGGTTTGGCTGGGCGCCCTGGCCCTTTTCGTCGATCATCGCGCCGCGGCGGAACCGGTCGAGCCGGAAGCGCGCCGCCTCGTGATGCGGCTCGTCGCGGGCGAGCAGATGGGCGAAGACCAGGCCGGAGGCCGGCGTCGCCTTGAACCCGCCGTAGCACCAGCCGGCATTGAGGTAGAGGCCGTCGATCGGCGTCTTGTCGATGATCGGCGTTCCGTCCATCGACATGTCCATGATGCCGCCCCACTGGCGCAGCATGCGGACGCGGCCGATCATCGGCATCACCGCCATGCCGCCTTCGCAGACGTCCTCGATGACGGGCATGTTGCCGCGCTGGGCGTAGGAATTGTAGCCGTCGAGATCGCCGCCGAAGACAAGGCCGCCCTTGTCGGACTGGCTGATATAGAAGTGGCCGGCGCCGAAGGTGATGACGCCCGGGATCAGCGGCTTGATCGCCTCGGAGACGAAGGCCTGCAGCACGTGGCTTTCGATCGGCAGCTTCATGCCGGCCATGGCCGCCACCTTCGAAGTGTTGCCGGCGACCGCCATGCCGACCTTGCCGGCGCCGATCTTTCCGCGCGTGGTTTCCACGCCGGTGACCTTGCCGTTCTGGTCGCGCACGAAGCCGGTGACCTCGCAATTCTGGATGATGTCGACGCCGCGCTGGTCGGCGGCGCGGGCATAGCCCCAGACCACCGCGTCGTGGCGGGCGGTGCCGGCGCGGCGCTGCAACAGGCCGCCCATGATCGGGAAGCGCGGGCTGTCGTAGTTCAGGAACGGCAGCTCCTTGCGGATCTGCACGGCGTCCAGCAACTCGGCATCGATGCCGTTGATGCGCATGGTGTTGCCGCGGCGGGCGAAAGCGTCGCGCTGGGCGTCGGAGTGATAGAGGTTGATGATGCCGCGCTGGCTGACCATCGCGTTGTAGTTCAGGTCCTGCTCCATGCGCTCCCAGAGCTTCATCGACAACTCGTAGAAGCCGGTGTTGCCGGGCAGGCCGTAGTTGGAGCGGATGATGGTGGTGTTGCGGCCGGCGTTGCCGGAGCCGATCCAGCCCTTCTCCAGCACCGCGACGTTGCGGATGCCGTATTCGTGGGCAAGGAAATAGGCGGTCGCGAGGCCGTGGCCGCCGCCGCCGATGATGACCACGTCGTAGTGGCTCTTGGGTGCCGGATCGCGCCAGGCTCGGGTCCAGCCCTTGTGGCCGGACAAAGCGGCCTTGGCGAGTGAGAAGATCGAATATTTCATCGCATGAGTTCCGGCGAAATTTGACACGTGCTTGGACTGCGCCCGACCCGAAGGCCGGGCGCAGTGCCTGGTGCTGGCGCCTCAGACGTCCAGCGTGTGGTCGCGCTCCCACTGGGTGAAGTGCGAGGCGTAGGAGTTCCACTCCTGGGTCTTGAGCTTGATGAAGGCGGAGGAGAAGTCCTCGCCCATCGAAGCCTTGAGCTCGGTGTCCTCGTCATAGGCGCGGAGCGCGTCGAGGAGGTTGAGCGGCAGCTTCGCGCCGTGGGTCACCGTGTGGCCTTCCCGGTACATGTCGACATCGCTGCGCGGGCCGGGATCGGCCTTGGTGCGGATGCCGCTGAGGCCGGCGGCGATGATCACTGCCTGCATCAGGTAGGGGTTGGCCGCGCCGTCCGGCAGGCGCAGCTCGAAGCGGCCGGGGCCGGGCACGCGCACCATGTGGGTGCGGTTGTTGCCGGTCCAGGTCACCGTGTTCGGCGCCCAGGTGGCACCCGAGAGGGTACGCGGGGCGTTGATGCGCTTGTAGGAGTTGACGGTCGGGTTGCAGATGGCGGCGAGCGCCGAGGCGTGCTTCATGATGCCGCCGAGGAAGTGCCTGCCCTTCTCCGACAGACCCAGCTCCATGCTCTTGTCGGCGAAGGCGTTGTTCTTGCCGGTCAGGTCCCACACCGAGATGTGGGCATGGCAGCCCGAGCCGGTGAGGCCCTGGAAGGGCTTCGGCATGAAGGTTGCGCGCAGGCCATGCTTTTCGGCGATCGAGCGGACCATGAACTTGAAGAACGAGTGCTTGTCGGCGGTGGCCAGCACGTCGTCGTATTCCCAGTTCATCTCGAACTGGCCGTTCGCATCCTCATGGTCGTTCTGGTAGGGCTTCCAGCCGAGGTCGAGCATCGCGTCGCAGATCTCGGCGATGACGTCGAAGCGGCGCATCACCGCCTGCTGGTCGTAGCAGGACTTGGCTGCGGTATCGTGCTCGTCGGCGATCTGCTTGCCGTCGGGCGTGACCAGGAAGAACTCCGGCTCGACGCCGGTCTTGACGCGCATGCCTTCCTTGGCGGCTTCGGCGACCAGGCGCTTCAGCGTGTTGCGCGGGGCCTGCGAGACCCCCTTGCCTTCCATCAGGCAGTCCGAAGCGAGCCAGGCCACTTCGGGACGCCAGGGCAGTTGGATGACCGAGGACGGATCCGGCACGGCCAGCATGTCTGGATGTGCCGGCGTCAGGTCCAGCCACGTCGCGAAGCCGGCGAAGCCGGCTCCCTCTTTCTGCATGTCTCCGATGGCCTGGGCGGGCACCAGCTTGGCGCGCTGACCGCCGAACAGGTCCGTGTAGGAGACCATGAAGTACTTGATGTTGCGAGCCCTTGCGAACTCCTTGAGGTCAGTCACCTCGGACTGGTCGATTTTGGCTTCGAAGGCCGTTCCCATGAATTGCTCCTCCCAATCCTTGTGGTTTAAAAGGCACCCTTCCCCGGTACCCAGTTTGTCCCCGCAAGCGGCACGCCGGCCATGGCGGCTGCCTCGATCGTCAGAGCGCAGAGATCCTCAGGCTCGAGATTGTGCAGGTGATTCTTGCCGCAGGCGCGAGCAATGGTCTGTGCCTCGAGCGTCATGACCTTCAGGTAATTCGCCAGACGGCGGCCCGCCGCGATCGGATCGACGCGCTTCATCAGCTCGGGATCCTGCGTGGTGATGCCGGCCGGGTCCTTGCCCTCGTGCCAGTCGTCATAAGCACCGGACGTGGTGCCAAGCTTCTGGTATTCGCTCTCCCAGCGCGGATCGTTGTCACCCAGTGCGACCAGAGCCGCGGTTCCGATAGATACTGCATCGGCGCCGAGTGCGAGCGCTTTGGCCACGTCCGCGCCATTGCGTATGCCACCGGAGACGATCAGCTGGACCTTGCGGTGCATGCCGAGGTCCTGCAGTGCCTTCACCGCCGGACGGATGCAGGCGAGCGTGGGTTGGCCGACGTGTTCGATGAACACTTCCTGCGTCGCGGCGGTACCGCCCTGCATGCCGTCGAGCACGACGACGTCGGCGCCGGCCTTCACTGCAAGTGCCGTGTCGTAGTAGGGGCGCGCGCCGCCCACCTTGACGTAGATCGGCTTTTCCCAGTCGGTGATCTCACGGATTTCGAGGATCTTGATCTCGAGGTCGTCCGGACCGGTCCAGTCGGGGTGGCGGCAGGCCGAGCGCTGGTCGATGCCCTTGGGCAGCGTGCGCATCTCGGCGACGCGATCGGAGATCTTCTGGCCCAGCAGCATACCGCCGCCGCCCGGCTTGGCGCCCTGGCCGACCACGATTTCAATGGCGTCGGCACGGCGCAGGTCGCGCGGGTTCATGCCGTAGCGCGACGGCAGGTACTGGTAGACCAGCTGCTTGGAGTGGCCGCGCTCTTCCTCGGTCATGCCGCCGTCGCCGGTGGTGGTCGACGTTCCCGAGAGGGTGGCGCCGCGGCCGAGGGCTTCCTTGGCCGGGCCCGACAGCGAGCCGAAGCTCATGCCGGCGACCGTGACCGGGATCTTCAGTTCGATCGGCTTCTTGGCATAACGGGTGCCGAGTACCACCGAGGTGTCGCAGCGTTCGCGATAGCCTTCCAGCGGATAGCGCGAGATCGAGGCGCCAAGGAACAGCAGGTCGTCGAAGTGCGGAACCTTGCGCTTGGCACCCGAGCCGCGGATGTCGTAGATGCCCGTCGCTGCGGCGCGACGGATTTCGGACATCGCGTATTCATCGAAGGTCGCCGACTTGCGGGGCGTCGTCGGAGGATTGTGATAGCTCATTTTGTTCCTCAGTAAGCGTCGGCGTTGTCGATGTTGAAGTTGTAGAGCGTGCGCGCCGAACCGTAGCGCGTGAACTCTTCGGGCTTGACGTCGCTGATGCCGGCGCGGTCGAGCAGATCCTTCAGGATGGTGATGTGCTCGGGGCGCATCTCCTTCTTGATGCAGTCCGCGCCGAGGCTCTTGACCTTGCCGCGCACGAACAGGCGGGCTTCGTAGATCGAGTCGCCGAGTGCGTCGCCGGCATCGCCCAGCACCACCAGGTTGCCCGACTGGGCCATGAAGGCCGACATGTGGCCGATGTTGCCGCGGACGACGATGTTGATGCCCTTCATCGAGATGCCGCAACGCGACGAGGCGTTGCCCTCGATGAGCAGCAGGCCGCCGCGGCCGGTGGCGCCGGCATACTGGCTGGCGTCGCCCTTCACGACGATGGTGCCCGACATCATGTTCTCGCCGACGCCCGGGCCGGCCGAGCCGTGCACGGTGATGGTGGCGTTCTGGTTCATGCCGCCGCAATAGTAGCCGACACTGCCCTGCACATCGATGGAGATCGGGTGCTCGGCGCCGACGGCGACCGCATGGCTGCCCTTCGGATTGAGAACCTCCCAGTTCGGCTCGCCGGTCGCGTCCTTGACCTCATGGAGGGCCTGGTTGAATTCGCGCAGCGTGTTCTTCGACAAGTCGAAGACCTTGGGCGCGTAGTTGACCTCGTGCAGGGGGGCCGTCGCAAGATTCGTTGAATGCATAGTATCAGTGCTCCCAGAAATAGACGGTGGACGGTTCCGGCTCCCAGACCCGGGCTTCCTCGATCCCGGGCAGGTTTGCGAGTGCGCGATACTCGGAACCGAAGGCGACGTACTGATCGGTCTCGGCCATGACGGCCGGCTTGCAGGAGATCGGGTCGCGGACGACGCCGAAGCCATTCTTGGTGCCGACGACGAAGGTGAAGAAGCCGTCCAGGTCATTCAGGCTGCTTTCCAGCGCCTCGCCGAGGTTCTGGCCATGGGCGATCTTCGACGACAGGTAGGCGGCGGCGACTTCGGTGTCGTTCTCGGTCTCGAAGTGCATGCCGTCGCGGATCAGCTCGCGGCGCAGGTTGTTGTGGTTCGACAGCGAGCCGTTGTGCACCAGGCACTGGTCGGGACCCGTCGAGAAGGGATGCGCGCCCAGCGTGGTGACGGCGGATTCGGTGGCCATGCGGGTATGGCCGATGCCGTGGCTGCCGCTCATCTTGGTGACGTCGAAGCGCTGCACCACCTCGACCGGCAGGCCCACTTCCTTGTAGATCTCGATCGCCTCGCCGGCGCCCATGATGCGCACGTTCGGGCGCAGCTCGGCAATCGCGGCACGGGCCTCCCCGATCTTGTCGGCGGGCACGTCCAGGACCGCGTGGGTCGACTTGATGGTCGCCGAGACCTTGGCGCCGATCTTCTTGCCGAGCTCGGCGTCGAGGCCCTTGAAGTCCTCTTCCGCTGCGGCCGACTGAATGGTGATCTTGCCTTGGCCCTTGGCGCCTGCGCCATAGATTGCGATGCCGGCGCTATCGGGGCCTCGGTCCGTCATGGTCACGAGCATTTCGGACAGCAGCGCGCCCAGCTGGGGCTCCAGTGACTTGTCCTTCAAAAAGAGTCCTACAATTCCGCACATCCGGGTTTCCTCACCTCTTTGGCTGCCTGTGACAAAAGCTAGCAGGTTCCCGAGGTGAATTCAACTGTGATGAATTTTTTATTCCTGTAGAAAAACATCTCGGTCGCGAGGGCCTCCCAGGCGGTCGACCGGGACGTGGCCGAACCGCCCTCCCCCGGCATGGGTGCGGGAAAACCCCACCTCTTGCGGGCTTTCAGTCGGAAGGAGTGGCGCGGGAACCGCTGGCGTATGCGGCGCGCACATCCCCGTTCGCTCGCGCCGGCAGCGCAAGCGGTGTGTCGTCGGCCGATTTGTCCGTGGTTGGGGAGAGCGTGGGGCCCGCCCGAAGCGCTCAGTCGTTTCCGCGGTTGCGCGGATAGGAGATGATCGACAGATATTTGATCGGCAGGTGCGTCAGCTCTTCCGGCCCGTGCGGCGCGTCGGCGTCGAAGAACAGGCTGTCTCCCGGTGTCATGCGGTAGAGATTGTTGCTGTGGCGGTAAACGACTTCGCCCTCCAGCATGTAGAGGAACTCCATGCCGTCATGCTGGAAGGTCGGGAAGACGTCCGAATCCTCGGTCAGCGTTATCAGGTAGGGTTCGACCGTCACGCCGCTGGTGTCGGAACCGATATGGCCGAGCAGCGTGTACTGGTGGCCGGCGCGCGTGCCGCGCCGTTCGACGTCGACCCCCTCGCCCGCCTTGACGAAGACGGCGTTGCGCTCCTCCTCGAAACGGCGGAAGAACGAGGTGAGCGGCACGCCCAATGCACGCGAAAGTGCCTGCAGTGTCGTCAGCGACGGCGAGGTGATGCCGTTCTCGATCTTGGACAGCATGCCGAGGGAGATGTCGGTGGTGGCGGCAAGGTCGGCGACGGTGATGCCGAGCTTCTTGCGGAAGGCACGCACCTCGTGGCCGATCGCCACTTCGAGCACCTTTTCGCGGGTGTCGCGGGTGGCATGGGGGTCCTGCGTCAGCGGCGAGACGCGGGCAAGTGCCGTCTTGGCGGCGCCGCTCGCCACGGCGACGTGCGCCGTCTTGCCGTTCTTCTTGCTGGACCCGTGGTTCGCCTTTTCCTTGGACATGCCTGCCTCGCTGAATATATTTCACCGAGAGTAAACATTTTCCAGGGATTACACAACAGTCGTAGGCGCCTGTATCGAGGCTGCCTGCCATCCAGACGTCCGGCATCGGCAAGGGCTGTGGGAGTGTTGCGGCATGCACGCCGGCCCAGGAATCCAGGCCGGTTGGCGGTTGCCCGTCACTGCATCAGCAGGATCTGCAGGTCGGCGACATTGGTGCCCGTGGCGCCGGTGATCAGCAGGTCACCGGAGGATTCCAGGGCATGATAGGAATCGTTGTTTTCCAGCAGTGCCACCGGATTGCAGCCGACCTTGCGCATCCAGCTCGTCGAACTCGGATCGACGATGCCGCCCGCGGCGTCTGTCGGCCCGTCGCGCCCGTCGGTGCCGCCGCTGAGGAACACCCAGGGACGCTTGATGGCGGCCCACTCGTTGAGCAGCGCAAAGCGCAGCGCCAGTTCCTGGTTGCGCCCGCCGATGCCGGTGCCGGCGACGCGCACGGTCGGTTCGCCGCCGGCGACGATGGCGACAGGCCCGCGCTGGCTTGCCGCGAAGATCGCCATGCGGTGCAGCGTTTCCGCCACGTCCGAAACGTCGCCGCTCAGCCAGTCGTCCGCCTTGACCACGACGGGGTAGCTCGCCTCGGCACTCGCCATCACCTGGTGCAGGCTGATGCTGTTGGAGCCGATCACCATGTTCTCGACATGGTCGAAGCGCATCGGCTCGTCGCGCTCCAGAAGGTGGTCGACATGCGTGCGCAGCGCTGCGGGCAAGGTTTCGCGCAACCCATAACGGTCGATGATCTCGAGCGCGTCGGTCGCAGAGGCTGAAGGTTTGGCCGTCGGCCCGCTGGCGATGGTGCCGACGTCGTCGCCCGGCACGTCGGACAGGATGAGCGACAGCACCTTCGCGCTCGAGGCCAGCTGGGCCAGCCGCCCGCCCTTGAGGCGCGAGAACTGCTGGCGGACGGCATTGATTTCGCTGATTTCGGCGCCCGAGCGGATCAGCGCGTCGTTGAGCGCGATCTTGTCGGCGAGCGACACGCCCGGCACCGGCGCGCAGATCAGCGCCGAGCCGCCGCCGCTGACGAGCACCAGCACGAGATCGCCCGGCTCGGCCGCCCGGGCGGCCCTTTCGAGGGCATAGGCGCCGGCGATACTGCCTTCGTCCGGCAGCGGGTGGCCTCCGGCGATGACATCCACCCCGGCGATCGGCGCGAGGTTCTCGCGATTGGTGACCGCGCAGGCGAGATGCAGCTTGTCGGATACGAAAGGCAGGGCCGCGCGCATCATCGGGCACGCGGCCTTGCCGAAGGCGACCAGGATCACCCGCTTGGCCGCGGCGATGTCGTCGCGACGGCCTTCGAGCGCGGAAGCGACCGCCCGCTCGGGATCCGAAGCAGCGATGCCCTGGCGGAACAGGGCGATCGCCTGTTCGCGAAGCTTCGTCATTGCCGGAGCAGCCGAGCGGTCCTGGATCATCACACCACCTTGTCTGGTAAGGGGCGACCCTCGAAGAAGGCGGTGAGGTTGTCGACCGCCTTCATGCCCATGGCCACCCGGGTTTCCTCCGTGGCGCTGCCAAGATGAGGCAAGAGCACCACATTCTCCAGTTCGATCAGTGCCGCAGGCACGTCGGGCTCGCCGTCATAGACGTCGAGGCCGGCACCGGCGATCTGGCCGGCCTGAAGTGCTGCCACCAGCGCCTTCTGGTCGACCACGTCGCCGCGTGCCGTGTTGATGAGGAAGGCGCCGCGTTTCATCGCGCCGAGCCGCTCCGCATTGAAGAGGTGCCGGTTTTCCGCTCCGCCCGGGCAATGAAGCGAGACGAAATCGGCTTCGGCAAGGACCTCCTCGATGCTGGCGAGCTGGCGCGCGCCCATGGCGCGCGTCTCCTCGTCGTCCACCTTCGAGCGGTTGTAGAAGACGACGTCCATGTCGAAGCCGAAATGGGCGCGCTTGGCCATGGCCTTGCCGATGCGGCCCATGCCGATGATGCCGATGGTCTTGCCGGTCACCTTGGTGCCGATCATGTGGGTCGGGCACCAGCCGGCCCACTCACCGGCACGCAGCTGGCGTTCGCCCTCGCCGGCACGGCGGGCGACCGAAAGCAGCAGGCTCATGCCGATGTCGGCGGTGCAGTCGGTCAGGACGCCCGGCGTGTTGGTGACGGTGATGCCGCGGGCCTTGGCCGCTTCGATGTCGATATGGCTGAAGCCGACGCCGAAATTGGCAAGCAGCTTGGTGCGGATGTCCGCATCCGGAAAGATTGCCGCCGGCAGCTTGTCGCTGACGGTGGGCAGGATCGCGTCGAAATTCAGGAATGCCGCCTTGAGCTGGGTCGGACTCAGGGGGGCGTCGCCTTGATTGAACGTCGTGTCGAACCGTTCCGCCAGGATCTGTTCGACCGCGTGAGGCCAGCGCCGCGTGACAATAACCCGAGGTTTCATTGCATTTCCTTAGAATGGACTTGGAGCGCCGCGCCGCTCATCGGAGCTGCGGCAGCTTAGACTACGCACCGATCTTCGCGAGATCGAGACCGATCTTCGCACCGGACCGAGAAAGGGAGCCGGTCGGCGCCGGCTCCCCTCGAAAGGCCGGGTCAGGCGGCCTTCCTCTGCTGCTCGAGCACGCCGGCGACGGTCGGGCCGAAGGCTGCCGGTGTCGGCACGATCGTCACGCCTGCATCGCGCAGAATCTCGACCTTTTCCTGGGCCGACTCGCCGAAGGCGGAGATGATGGCGCCCGCATGGCCCATGCGCTTGCCCTTCGGCGCCGACAGGCCGGCGATGTAGGCGATCAGCGGCTTGCGCATGTGGTGCCTGGCCCATTCCGCGGCTTCCGCTTCCTGCGGGCCGCCGATCTCGCCGATCATCACCACGGCGTCCGTGTCCGGATCCTCCTCGAACAGCTTGAGGATGTCCTTGAAGGACGAGCCGTTGATCGGGTCGCCGCCGATGCCGACCGAGGTCGAGACGCCGATGCCCAGCGCCTTCATCTGCGACGCGGCTTCGTAGCCGAGCGTGCCGGAGCGGCCGACGATGCCGACGCGGCCCGGCAGGTAGATGTTGCCGGGCATGATGCCCATCAGCGCCTGGCCGGGCGTGATGACGCCGGCGCAGTTGGGGCCGACCAGACGCATGCGGTCTTCGTAGCGGAAGCGGCGCATGTAGCGCTTCACCCGCATCATGTCCTGGGAGGGGATGCCGTCGGTGATGCAGACGCAGAGCTTCAGGCCGGCCTCGGCGGCTTCCATGATGGAATCTGCCGCGAAGGGCGGCGGCACGAACACGATGGATGCTTCGGCACCGGTCTCGCGCACGGCGCCCCTGACGGTGTTGAACACCGGGATGCCCTGGTGCACCTGGCCGCCCTTGCCGGGGGTCACGCCGCCGACCACGTTGGTGCCGTAGCGCTTCATGTCGTCGGCATGGAAGGAGCCGATCTTGCCGGTGAGGCCCTGGACGATGACGCGCGTCCTGCGATTCAAGAGAACTGCCATTTCTGCCTCCCTTAGTTCTTCTTCGATTTGGAATAGGCGCGCATCGCCTCGACCGACTTCTCGGCGGCTTCGGCAAGCGTCTCGGCGACGATCACCTTCTCGCCGGATTCGGCGAGGATGCGGCGGCCTTCCTCGACGTTGGTGCCGGCCAGGCGAACCACCAGCGGCACCTTCACGCCGACCTCGCGGATCGCCTTGATGACGCCCTCGGCCACCCAGTCGCAGCGGTTGATGCCGGCGAAGATGTTGACCAGGATGGTATCGATGTTCTTGTCGGCAAGCACGGCGCGGAAGGCTTTGGCCACGCGCTCGGGCGAAGCGCCGCCGCCGATGTCGAGGAAGTTGGCCGGCTCGCCGCCGGCGATCTTGATCATGTCCATCGTCGCCATGGCGAGGCCCGCACCGTTGATGATGCAGCCGATGTTGCCGTCGAGGCCGACATAGGAAAGGCCGCGGTCGCTGGCGAAGGTTTCGCGCGGGTCTTCCTGCGACTTGTCACGCAGCTCCGAGATCTCGGCGCGGCGGAACAGGGCGTTCTCGTCGAACGACATCTTGGCGTCGAGCGCGATCAGGTTGCCGTCCTTGGTGACGACCAGCGGGTTGATCTCCAGCATCGAGGCGTCGAAGTCGCGGAACACGCGGTAGCAGCCGAGCAGGGTGTCGACGGCCTTGCCGATCAGGTTGTTCTCCAGCCCGAGGCCGAAGGCGATCTCGCGCGCCTGGAACTGCTGCATGCCGGCGCCCGGGTCGACGATGGCGCGGATGATCGAGTCGGGCTGCTTCTCGGCGATCTCCTCGATCTCCATGCCGCCCGAGGCCGAGGCGACGATCATGACACGCTCCGACTTACGGTCGAGCACGATGCCGAGATAGAGTTCCTGGCGGATGTCGACGGTTTCCTCGACATAGAGGCGCGACACCAGCTTGCCCTTCGGCCCGGTCTGGTGGGTCACCAGCTTGCGGCCGAGCATGGATTCGGCTGCCTCCGACACTTCGTTGTCAGAGCTGCAGATGCGGATGCCGCCGGCCTTGCCGCGGGCGCCGGAGTGGATCTGCGCCTTCACCACCCACTTGTTGCCACCGATCTCGCTGGCGCGGTAGGTCGCCTGCTCGGGGCTGTAGGCAAGGCCGCCGCGCGGAATCTGCACCGAATAGCGCGAGAGCAGCTCCTTCGCCTGGTATTCATGGATGTCCATGTAAGGTTCCTCCTCAGTTTGGCAGGCTCGTGCGCTTCCGCGCCGACTGCTCGATTGCCTCGTGCATGACCAGGACGTTGCGGGCCATGCGTTCGGATGCTGCGTCGATCATCTTGCCGTCGAGGGCGGCGGCACCCTTGCCTTGCTCCTCGGCCTCCTTCAGCACCTCGATGATGCGGCGCGCCCGGGTGACTTCCTTTTCCGGCGGCGAGAACACGGTGTTCGCCAGTTCGATCTGCGAGGGGTGGATCGCCCACTTGCCCTCGATGCCGAGCGCAGCGGCGCGCTTTGCCGCGGCGATATAGGCTTCCGGATCGGAGAAATCGCCGAATGGTCCGTCGATGGCGCGCAGGCCATAGGCGCGGCAGGCGACCGTCATGCGCGACAGCGCCGCGTGCCACTGGTCGCCCGGATAGTCGGGGTTGAGGCCGCCGATGTTGACGGTGCGCGCCTTGCAGCTTGCGGCATAGTCGGCGACGCCGAAATGCATGGCCTCGAGCCGGCCGCCATAGGCGGCGATGGCTTCGACATTGGCCATGCCGAGCGCGGTTTCGATCAGGGCTTCCAGGCCGACGCGGGTCTTGAAGCCCTTGGCCGTCTCGATCTGGTTGACCATGGCCTCGACCATGTAGAGGTCGGCCGGCACGCCGACCTTCGGTACCAGGATGGTGTCGAGCCGGTCGCCGGCCTGTTCCATCACGTCGACCACGTCGCGGTACATGTAGTGGGTGTCGAGGCCGTTGATGCGGACCGAGATGGTCTTGCCCTTGGCGCGCCAGTCGATCTCGTTCAGCGCCTGGATGATGTTCTTGCGCGCCCGCTCCTTGTCCGGCGGGGCGACCGCGTCCTCGATGTCGAGGAAGATGTAGTCGGCGGCACCTTCGGCGGCCTTCTTGATCATCTCCGGATTGGAGCCAGGAACGGCGAGTTCGCTGCGCTGCAGGCGCAGCTTGCGCAGGTGGTGGATGGTGTGGCTCATCTGTTCTCCTCCCTTGATGCGCCGCACGTCCTTTAGGAACGCGCGGCGCTGGCGCGTCAGGCCGCTTTGGCGATGGCCGGCTGCGCCGACAGGCGGTAATGTTCGAGTGCCGCACCCACGCCGGAGCCCGGCTGGATTTTCACGCCGACGTCGCGCAGCGCCATTTCGGCTGCCGAGATCGCGCCGCACATCATTACTTCGTTGACCCAGCCGAGATGGCCGATGCGGAAAACTTTGCCGGCTACCTTGTTGAGGCCCACGCCCAGCGAGGTCTGGTAGCCGTGGTAGGCGCGGCGGACGACTTCGGCGCTGTCGATGCCTTCGGGCACCAGGATCGCGCTGACCGTGTCGGAGTGCCACTTGGCTTCCTTGGCGCAGAGCTTCAGGCCCCAGGCGTCGACCGCCTTGCGCACGCCCGTCGCCAGCCGGTTGTGGCGCTCGAAGATGTTGTCGAGGCCTTCCTGCTCGATCAGGTCGAGGGCGGCGCGCAGGCCGCGCAGCAGCTGCACCGCCGGCGTGTAGGGGAAGTAGCCGGTGTCGTTGGCGCGGATCTGGTCCTCGAAGGAGAAGTAGCAGCGCTTGTGGCCGGCGGTCTTGGCCGCGGCCAGCGCCTTCTGGCTGACCGACAGGAAGCCGAGGCCGGGCGGCAGCATGAAGCCCTTCTGCGAGCCGGAGACGGCGCAGTCGACGCCCCACTCCTCCTGGCGGAAGTCGATCGAGCCGACCGACGAGACGCCATCGGCGAACAGGAGCGCGGGGTGCTTGGCGGCGTTGAGGGCGGCGCGCACGGCACCGACGTCGCTGGTGACGCCGGTTGCCGTCTCGTTGTGGGTGACGAAGACCGCCTTGATGCGGTGTTCCTTGTCCTTGGCGAGACGGTCGGCATAGACCTCGACCGGAACGCCCGTGCCCCACTCGGCATCGACCACGTCGACGTCGAGGCCGAAGCGCTCGCACATGTCGACCCAGAGATGCGAGAACTGGCCGAAGCGCGACATCAGCACGCGGTCGCCGGGGCTGAGCGTGTTGGTGATCGCCGATTCCCAGGCGCCGGTGCCCGAGGACGGGAAGATGAAGACGCGGCCGGTCTCGTTGCGGAACACCTTCATCAGGTCGGCGAACACGCCGCGGGTGAAGGTCGGATAGTCCGGGGCGCGCATGTCCTCCATCGGCATGTTCATCGCCTGCCGGACGATTTCCGGAACATTGGTCGGTCCCGGAACGAAAAGGTGATTGAAGCCGGCCATGTAATGTCCTCCCGAAGATTGCTCAGGGCGCCGTGCCCTTTCTATGGCTTTCGGGAGGATGATCGGTTTTGCCCCGGTCCCTCACAACACCTGTCGGGATAGAATCGCGGACCTTTGGGCGTTGGGCTCTGCCTACACTTTCAGAGGTGCGGGCAACCGTTCGGATAGGATGGACCCTACCCGGCGGCCGCACCGCCGGGCTCACGGAATGTTGTCATCCGGGCCGCGCATTCCGACGTAGGATCGGCCGGCAAAGGCCTGGCTGAAAGGGGCGGGACACGGATCGAGATGACCCTCAGATCGTTCGCATTGGCGTTGTTGCTCATGCTCGCACCGGTGCAGGCCGTGCCGGCCGAGGTGTCGAAGTCGGGCCAGCCGGTGTTCGACCGCGCCGTCGCGCTGGTGCTCGACAACTTCCATGACACTTCGGCGCTCGAGCGTTTCAAGGCAGCCGTCGCCCGGGAGGTCGAGAATGCAAAGGCACCCCTGACGGCCGGCAGTTCCGAAGCCCGGGTCGACCAGGCGATCGATGCCGTGCTGGCCAGCCTCGGGGGATCGCATACCGGCCGCTTCCGTCCGGACCAGATCGCCTATTTCGAGCTCGCCGACATCTTCCGCTTTGCCATCCGCCACGACTTGCGGCGGCTGTTTCCGCCCGACGGAGAAGTCAGCTATCCCGGCATCGGCATGATCGTGCAGCCTGTCGGCGGCGTGCTGTTCGTCAGCGACGTCTATGACGGCTCGGCGGCCGACCGTTCCGGCGTCCTGGTCGGCGACGAGGTCGTGTCGGTCGATGGCGCGCCCTACCGGGAAATCGCATCCTTCGCCGACAGGATCGGTCGGGATGTCGAGCTCCGGCTGCGCCGTAGCGCCGGTGCGGTGCCTATCAGCCTCAAGGTCGCGGTAGAGCGGCTGCAGCCGTTGCGTGCCTTCGAGACGGCGATCAGGGACAGCATCGACGTCAAAGAGTATGACGGCAGGAAGATCGGCTATGTCAGGCTGTGGACGCTGTCGACGCCGGACGGCCTCGACGTCGTAGCCCGCGAAATCGCCGGCGGCCGCCTCAAGGATGCGGACGGGCTGATCGTCGACCTGCGCGGCCGTTGGGGCGGCGGCCCTTCCGACGCGGCCGAATTGTTCGTCGGCGATACGCCGACATTCAGGCTCATCCCCCGCAACGGCGAAGACGATTTCGCCAACGTACGCTGGCGGCGGCCGGTGGTTGGCATCATCGACGCGAGCGCCCGAAGCGGCCTGGAGCTCTTCGCCTATGCGCTGCAGGCAAACGGCATTCCGCTCGTCGGTTCGCGCACCGCGGGCGCGCTGCTGGCCGGGCGTGCCTATCTATTGCCCGACGACAGCCTGCTCGAGATCGCCGTTGCCGACGCCGTCATCGGCGACGACGTGCGGCTGGAAGGGGTCGGCGTCAAACCAGACATAGCTGTGGCAGCCCCCCTGCCCTACGCAGCCGGCCGCGATCCGCAGCGCGACGCCGCCGTCAGCGAGATGCGGCGGATGCTTTCCGGCGGCTGACGCAACGGAGGCTTTTGCCGAAAACTAGACGCCAGTCGTCGGGCGATGTCTGGTGCCGTCGATGAAGCGCTCGTAGCGGAAGGCCGTCGGGTCGACGATCGGCGTGCCGCCGGTGACGAGGTCGGCCACCAGCCTGCCCGCGGCCGGGCCGATGCCGAAGCCGTGACCGGAAAAGCCGGTGGCGAGCACCAGGCCCGGGAGTGATTTCACCGGGGCTATGACCGGGATGGCGTCCGGCATGGCGTCGATGAAGCCGGCCCAGTGCTGCACCGTCGGTACGCCCTTGAGCACCGGGAAGACCTTTTCCATGTTGGCGCGCGCCTGGTCCAGCGGGGCGATGGCCGGCGGCGGATCGAGCGTGCGGTGCCGTTCATAGACGCTCCCCTCCCCGGCCAAAGCCGGGGCAAGCCCCCACGGACCGTCTAGAAAATCGCCGAAACGCAGCCCGACCGACCGCCATTCGCGCGACAATATCGGCAGGAAATCGCCCAGGTAGCGGAAGCTGTCCGGGATCAGGTGGTGGTAGCTGATCATGCCGTTGGCGATGGTGTAGCCGCCGTCTAGCCGCTTGCGGTAGGCAAAGCCCTCCGTCCAGGCGGCGCCTTCGGGCCCGCCCTCGACGGGTGCCGTCCGCATCACCGAGGCGCGCACGGAGAGCTGCGGCAGCCGGATGCCGACGTCGCGGCACAGCCGGCTCGACCAGGCGCCGCCGGCGACCACCACTGTGCTGGTGCGGATCAGGCCGTGTTCGGTTACCACCCCGGATATGCGGCCGCCGGCCTGCTCTATTCCGCGCACCGCGCAATTCTGCAGGATCGATGCCCCTGCCCTTTGTGCGGCTCGGGCGATTGCCGGAGCCGCCTTCTGGGGCTCGGCGCGGCCATCGCTCGGCGTATGCAGGGCAGCGCGGAACGTCTTCTGCGCGCCCGGCATCAACTCCGCCAGCTCCCTCCCCTCGATCATCGTCGAATCGAGGGCGTAGTCGCCGGCGTTCCTCACCCATTCGGCATGATGCTCGACGTCGCTCTCATCCTGGCAGAGATAGAGGATGCCCGTCCTGTGGAAGCCGACGTCCTCGCCGACAAGCTCCCCGATGTCCTCCCAGATCTTCAGGGCCTCGACGATCAGCGGCAATTCGCGCGGGTCGCGGCCCATGCGCCTGCACCAGCCCCAGTTGCGGCTCGACTGCTCGCCCGCGACATGGCCCTTTTCGCAGAGCACCACCGAGACGCCGCGCCTCGCCAGGAAGAGCGCCGTGCTCACCCCGATGATGCCGCCGCCGACGATGACGACGTCGGCGGTCTGTGGCTGGATGTCTCCTGCAGGTACCGGATCGACCGGAGGCCCCATCTGCGTCTCCCCTCGCCTCAGCGTCGGCGGGTCGCTTGGGTGATTCCCGCCGTAGTGCGCCAAGACATACTGCGGCGAGGTCGAAGTGGGAAAGCCGCCCTGATATCAGCGGTATGAATCGTTCACGCCTGATCGATTCAGGAGTTTCATTGGACGATGGGCATGCCGGGAAGCGATTCTCCGGGGCATGCAGCAGTTCGCCCTCCATCTCTATCGCCGCGATCCGGCCCGCAACATGGCCCGGTTCTACCGCCTGTCGCTCGAACCGACATTGTTTGGCGACGTTGCGCTGGTGCGTGAATGGGGCCGCATCGGGACGCAGGGCCGGCGCCGGCTCGACCTGTTTGCGCACGGCCATGAGGCCGATAGTGCATTCCGTGCACTGTCGGCAGCCAAGATCCGGCGCGGCTATCGCGAGTTGGTTGACAGCTGTCAACGCGACCGGGCGATCGTCGTTGAGATGCGGCTGGCCCCGCAAGAAGGGCGGCACTGCCCTAATGGTTAATTCGCGTTAACTATAAATAAGTTGACTCGACTCGGGCTCTTCAGCACCTTTGTTACGGTAATTCATCGTAATTCGATGCGTCCGGCGTAACCGCTTCATCATTCCGTTATCCACGCTCCGCCACGTAAAAATTAGCGAGGGCGTAACCCGGATTCGGATTCGGCGGCGAATCGGCGCATAGATCGTAGCAAGGCGTTTGGTGCGCGTCGCGAAAGTGCGCGCAGGAATCGCCGAGAGGGGACCAAGACTTGGCTGGTGCAGTTCAAACACGCGTGGATCTTGCAGGCGAGGAGGCCGTGGCGACCGACCGCGCCATCGCCCACGACGCCGAGATGTTGTCGGCGCAGTTGCAGGCGATGCGCGACAGGTTGTTTTCGCCGACGTCGAAGAAGGCGTTGCGCAAGTTCTCCAGCGGCGAGGCGGCGCGCATGATCGGCGTCTCGGACGGCTACCTGCGCCAGCTTTCCATCGCCGGTGAAGGCCCGCAGCCCGAGACCGGGGCAGGGGGGCGTCGCTACTATGCGCTCGGCGACATCAACGCGCTGCGCCGGCATCTTGCGGAGCAGAATCCGTCCAAGGGCAGGCACTACCTGCCGCATCGCGACGCGGCCAGAGGGGAGCACCTCCAGGTCATCGCCGTCACCAACTTCAAGGGTGGTTCGGGCAAGACCACGACCAGCACCCATCTCGCCCAGCACCTGGCGCTGGCCGGCTATCGCGTGCTCGCCATCGACCTCGACCCGCAGGCATCGATGTCGGCACTATTCGGCTACCAGCCTGAACTCGACCTCAACGGCAACGACACGCTCTACGGCGCGATCCGCTACGACGACGAGCGTAGGCCGCTGGCCTCCATCATCCGGCGCACCTATTTCGATGGCCTCGACCTCGTGCCTGGAAATCTCGAGCTGCAGGAGTTCGAGCACACCACGCCGCAGATGCTGGCTGCCCGCCAGGCCGGCGACGGCAAGCCGATGTTCTTCGCGCGCGTCCAGGCGGCATTGCAGACGGTCGCTTCCGACTACGACGTCGTCGTCATGGACTGCCCGCCGCAGCTCGGCTTCCTGACGCTGTCGGCGCTGTGCGCCGCGACTTCGGTGCTGGTGACCATCCACCCGCAGATGCTGGACGTCGCCTCGATGAGCCAGTTCCTGTTCATGACCGCGGATCTGCTGTCGGTCGTGCGCGAGGCCGGCGGCGAGCTCAATTTCGATTTCATGCGCTACCTGATCACGCGTTACGAGCCGAACGACGGGCCGCAGACGCAGATCGTCGGCTTCCTGCGCTCGCTGTTCGGCGATCGGGTGCTGACGGCGCCGCTGGTCAAGTCCACGGCATTTTCCGATGCCGGCCTGACCAAGCAGACGCTTTACGAAGTGGCGCGCGAGAGCTTCAGCCGCGCCACCTACGACCGCGCCATGGAGTCGTTGACAGCTGTCAACGGCGAAATCGAGGGCCTCATGCTCAAGGCATGGAACAGGGCGGCGTGAGGAGGCTGGCATGGCATTGAACCGCAAGGACCAGCTCAAGGCTCTGTTCGGCACAATGGACCCGGCGCCGGCGGCCCCTTCGTCGGCCGAGAAGGCGCCGGAATCGAAGTCGACCGAGATGGAAACCGCGCGCCCGCGCAGCGCCTCGGGTGCCGTCAAGGCGATGGGGCTGTCGCTCGGCGGGCTGTCGAAGGAGATCGAGGAGGCGCGCAAGCTCAGGGAGAGCCTCGACAGCGCCGAACGCGTCGCCAAGATCGACACCGCTCTCGTCGACACGTCCTTCGTCACCGACCGGCTCGACCATGGCGGCCACGACGACGATTTCGAGGCGCTGGTGGCGAGCATCGAGCAGACCGGCCAGCAGGTGCCCGTTTTGCTCAGGCCGCATCCGGACATGCAGGGGCGCTACCAGACGGCCTATGGCCATCGCCGGGTGCGCGCGGCGGGCCGCCTTGGCATCCCCGTTCTGGCGATCGTGCGACCGCTCTCCGACATCGAGCTGGTGCTCGCCCAGGGCAAGGAAAACAGCGAGCGGCGCGACCTTTCCTTCATCGAGCGGGCGCTCTTTGCGCATGAGCTGATCGCCCGCGGTTTCGAGCGTGGCGTCGTCCAGGACGCGCTGTCGCTGCACAAGGCCGAGATGACACGCTTCCTGCAGGTCGCCGACGCCGTGCCCGAGCACATCGTCCGCGCCATCGGCGCCGCCCCCAAGATCGGTCGCCCGCGCTGGATGGCGCTGGCGGAGCTCTTGAAGAGCGAGGCGGCGCGGGTGAAGGCGCAGGACGAGATCACCAGCGCGCGCTTCCGCGAGGCGGATAGCGACGAGCGCTTCAACCTGCTGTTCACACGGCTGCAGCGCAAGACGGTTGCGGCAGGCGGCGGCTCCCGTGCCATCCTCGACGGACAGGGCAGGGCGGTCGCCCATCTGACCGTGTCGAAAGGCAAGGCGCGTGTCGATTTCGTGGAGAAGGTTACCGATGGTTTCGAGGAATTCCTGGGCGAGGAACTGCCCAGGCTTTGGGAAAGGTTCAGCCAGGAGCGTGGCAGCGCGGCCGGCGGCAAATAGTTTTATCCACCCCGCCGAAGTGGGCGCGTGCCTAGAGCCAGCGCCCCGGCAAAGGTGGAGCGTAGTGCGTAAGCGTCAAATGCGTAGAGGATTGGAAAGAGCAGGATAACCGGCAAGAAAAAGGCCCCCGAAACGTCGCCATTCCGGAAGCCCTCATCAATGTAGCGATTGTGAGAGAATCATTTCCGGGCCGACTTGTCAACCACCGGACGCGTTCCGGAATGCCTTTGGCTTGCCTCCGAGCGAGGTAGACGAGGAATGATCGAGCACATCTCGACGACGCCCTTCGGGCGGCGGTCGCTGTCGTTTGCCATGATGGCAGGGCAGATGGCGGCCGAAGGCTGCGCGCCCGGCGCCAGCGCCAACAAATGGCAGGTTTTCCGCGCCGTCTGCGAGGCCAAGGCGATGCTTGGCGCCAGCGATCGCGCGCTTGCCGTGCTGAATGCGCTGCTGAGCTTCCATCCCGACACGGATCTCGTGGAAGGGGAGGGGCTGGTGGTGTTCCCATCCAACGTACAGCTTGCCCTGCGCGCCCACGGGATGGCGCCGGCGACGCTCAGGCGGCATCTTTCGGTGCTCATCGAGTGCGGCCTGGTGGTGCGCCGCGACAGCCCCAACGGCAAGCGCTACGCGCGCAAGGGGTTTGACGGCGAGATCGAACAGGCCTTCGGCTTCGATCTTATGCCGCTTCTGGCGCGTGCGCAGGAGTTCGAGCGCCTGGCGGAAGCCGTGCGGGCCGAGCGGCGGGCGCTGCTGCTGGTGAAGGAACGCATCACCATCCTGCGCCGCGACATCGCCAAGATGATCGCCTTTGGCCTCGAGGAAGGCATTGCTGCCGACTGGCAGCGCCTGCACCTGCGCTATCGCGAGACTGCCGCGAGGATTCCGCGCACGGCTAGCCGGATCGAACTGGAGCCGGTCGCCGCTGAACTTGCCGCGCTTGCCCAGGAGGTGCGCAAGACGCTGGAAAGTCACGTAAAAAGTGAAAAAACAAGCGCCAATGAGTCTCATTTTGAGCGCCACATACAGAATTCAAATACACACCCACATGAACTTGAACCCGGCCTAGAAAAAGGCCATGGACCGGCCGCCGCGCCCAGACCGGAGATGAAGAGCCCGCCGCCAACGGGATATCCGCTTGGCATGGTGCTGCGTGCCTGCCCCAACATTGCCGACTATGCCCGCAACGGCATTTCCGGCTGGGGCGAGCTGGTGGAAACGGCAAATCTGGTGCGCGGCGCGCTCGGCGTCAGCCCGGATGCGTGGGACCAGGCCTGCGAGGCGATGGGGGCGGTGGATGCCGCGATCATGGTGGCGGCGATGCTGCAGAAGGGCGAGGCGATTTCGAGCCCCGGTGGCTACCTGCGCAGCCTGACGGCCAAGGCGCGCTTGGGCGAATTCTCGATCGGCCCGGTGCTGATGGCCTTGCTCAGGGGCAGGGGAGGGGCACAGGCCAAGGCGGGGTAGCGTCAGCGCAGCTTTGCAAGTTCTGCCCCGACCGCTGTCAGCGGCATGGCCTCGACATCGTGGGGGAGGGGAAAGGTCTCCGTGCCTGGGTAGATGAGGATGCGGCGGTCGGGCTTGATGTCTTCGCTTGCCAGATGGAAGCCCTTCTCGACCTTCGGCGCCTGGCTGCGCTTGATCTCGATTGCCCATACGGCAGCGCCGGGCAGGGTGAGCAGGACGTCGATTTCGGCACCGGCCGAGGTCCGGTAGAAGTTCATCTGCGCGCCTGAAGGGGCCGCGGCCGACAGGGTCTCGACGACGAAGCCTTCCCAGCTGCCGCCGGCGACGGGATGGCCGAGAAGCTGTTCCTGCGTGCCGAGCCCGAGAAGCGAATGGGTGAGGCCACTGTCGCGGACATAGATCTTGGGTGACTTGACCAGCCGCTTGGAAACATTGGCGTGCCAGGGTTCGAGCCGGCGGACGAGCAGCAGATCGACGAGAAGGTCGAGATAGGAGGCTGCCGTCTTGCCGTCGATGCCCAGCGCACGGGCGAATTCGGCGGCGTTGAGCAGGCCGGACTGGTGATGGGCGAGCATGGTCCAGAACCGGCGCAGGGTTTCGGCCGGAATGCGTGGCCCGAGCATCGGGATGTCGCGCTCCAGATAGGAACGGATGAAATCCTGCCGCCAGCGCAGGCTGGCCCGGTCGCTCGGCGCAAGAAAGCTTTCCGGAAAGCCGCCGCGCACCCAAAGGAAGGAAACATCCTGCGGGGCGACCTCGAGGCCGTCGAGTGGATGCATTTCCAGATAGGCGATGCGGCCGGCGAGCGTTTCGCTCGACTGCTTCATCAGGTCGATTGACGCCGAACCGAGCAGCAGGAAACGCCCGGTCCGTAACCCGGCGCGGCGGCCACGGTCGATCAGTCCGCGCAGGTTCTGGAACAGGCCGGGAAGGCGGTGGACCTCGTCGAGGATGACGAGCTTGTCCTCATGGCTGGCGAGATAGAGTTCTGGCTCGGCCAGCTTGGCGCGATCGGCATCGGATTCGAGATCCAGATAGATCGATGGCCTCGTTTCGGCGAGTTGCAGCGCGAGCGTCGTCTTGCCGACCTGGCGCGGGCTGAGCAGGGCCACGGCGGGCGAAGTGTCGAGCAATTCGAGGACTTCAGGGGCTATTCTGCGCGCGATCTTCCTTGCATTTAAGGATCGAAATTCCAGATTTGCGAGGGAAAAGTCGATGTCGACAGATTGCTCGGCAGGCCTCGGAAGCGAAGTCGTAGAGGCGAGGGGACTATAGCCCGCTCGCCTTGGTGAGGTTGACGCGGAAGCGGTCGCGGCGGCGCTGGTATTTGCGGGTCATTTCGGCGCTGGCGTGACCGAGCTGCTTCTGCACGTAGCGCTCTTCGACTTCGGCCGCAGAGGCGAGGCCGGCCCGCAGCGAGTGACCGGCAAAAAGTCTGGCGCGTTCGCCCTCGGGTAGTTCGCCGCGCACGCCCGCCGCAAGTGCCGTGCGCTTGACCAGACGGGCGACTTCCTGGTCGTTGAGCCGTTCGGATCCGACCTTTCTGCCGTGTCCGGTGACGCGGCGAAACAGCGGGCCGTGACTGATGCGGGCGAGGGTGAGCCAGCTCTGCAGCGCCACGATGGGGCAGGTGGCGTCGACAGAGCCGCGGCCGATCTCGACCTCGCGCCAGCCGGTCTTGCCGCGCAACGTCACCAGCACCCCTTTGGGAAAAAACTCGATCCAGCCGCGGCCGTCCTCGGTCTGGTCGCGGCCGCAGTCGAGACCGACGATCTCGGAGCGGCGCAGGGCGCCGGCAAAGCCGAGCAGCAGCATGGCACGGTCACGCAGGCCGCGCAAAGTGCCGCGTTCGAGCGTCTCCAGCATGGCGATCAGGTCCTCCGGCAGGATCGCTTCCTTTTGCCGGGGCGGGCGCGCGTGCGCATTGCGGATGCCGGCGATCACGGTGGCGATGGCGCGGTGCTTGCGGTCGAGAACGAGGCCGCGCTGGGCATAGTTCCAAGACAATGACGACAGGCGCCGCTCGATGGTGGAAACGGCATCCTTGCGTCCACCCTCGGCGCCCGAGGCACAGGCGGTGATGTAGAGCCCGACGGTTTCGGGATCCGGCGGCAAGACGGTAAGACCCTGGCGCCGGGCCCAGCTGGAAAAGTGCTTCCAGTCGGCCGCATAGGCGCGGCGCGTGTTGGCCGAACTCGCCGCCTCGACATAGCCGCGCGCGCGTTCGGCGAGATTGCCGAGATGCGCGGGCGCCTGGCCGGAAGGGGCGGTCTGCGGCAGGGCAGGGGAGGGGGCTTGGCCGCCAGGAATGCCTGTGCTTTCCTGCGAAAAGTCCGCTTCAGGATGCTGTCCCATCGCCATCACAATCTCGACGATGTCGGGCAGATCATCGACCGGATTGCCATCGGGACCGTCACTTGTGTGCAATCCGGCGTCCTTGCCGGCGACTTGGGCTGTATCTGTGCCGATATCTGGGGACACGCGTTCTCGTCGAGCAGAGCGCTGCTGAGCACGGTTTGTGGGTTGACCGTTTTTTGTGCTGCACACATGCGGCCCTTTTCAATAGCTTAGGCGATTCAGATTTGCGAGACTGATTCACTTTTCGTGAGAC